>JAFPYB010000213.1 GCA_017412405.1 Treponema sp.
CTTCTTCTTTGCGGCAGCCACAATCGTGTCAGGATTCTGGTAAACTTTCAAAAGCCACGGTTTTTTTGCGATTCCCATGAATCCATCGAAACCACGCTCCAAGATTTCATATTCAAGATTAGAAACTTTTGTATCAAACTGAACAGATGCGTCAGCCAGAGCCTCATCAATGGAATCAGCACGAATCTCAACAGCCGTAATCAGCTTGTCGGTTTCGAGGAGTTCAGCCATGTCTTTTCTAAGAACATCAAGATTTACCATTTTCTAAAAAATTCCTTTTCTAAAATTTGTAAGTTTTGCACGCAAATGAAGATTGGCATTTGAGTGCAGCTGAGATATTCTTGACTCTGAAACTTCAAGAACCTTACCAATTTCTTTAAAAGTCAAATCTTCATGGTAATAAAGAACAATCACCATCTTTTCTTTTTCGGGAAGTTCGTTTATTGCTTGAATGATTACTTTTTTGATTTCTTCTTTTTCAACCTGAACATCAGGATTCATGCTCGCCGGAGATTCGAGAATTGATTCCACGGAAACGCGCTCGTTGTCATCGCCAGTGAAACAGGGATCGTTCATTGAAACAATACTCGTAGCGCTCACCCTGAGCACCGTTTTTTGGTACTCTTCCTCCGTCATGTTCATATGCTTGGCGACTTCAGCATCTGTGGCCGGCCTGGAAAGCTTGGACTCAAGCTCATTGATTGCCTGCTCGATTTCGCGCGCTTTCTGGCGCACGGAGCGAGGCACCCAGTCAAGATTGCGCATCTCATCGTAAATTGAACCATAAATCCTCGTCACCGCATATGTCTTGAACTTTACGTTCTTGTCCAAATCGTACTTGCTGACAGCATCTATAAGCCCAAAATATCCAAAACTAACCAAATCCTCAAATTCCATGCTCTTGGGAAGACCGACAGAAACCCTGCCCGCAACATATTTTACAAGCGGCATATATTTACGAATTAAAGTCTCTCGCAGAGACGGAGATTTTGCTTTTTTGTATTCGCTCCAGAGCTTATCTTCTTCCTCGTCATTTATAAATTGAGACTTTACAGTTTCCATTCACACACCTTTTTAATTATTGTCATGGGCAAGCAACGTACTGATAGCTTTTGCATACGTCGCAGCATCCTGATTGTCCCCCATTGCAGCAGAACTGTGTCCACCAGACGAGCTGGCCGAAGAGTATGACGAGCCAGAACCGCTGTCGTTTATGGAAGAAATAATTCCTGAATCGATTGAAGTCGAAGAAACGCTGACATCACCGATTTCAGGCAATTCGTCCAAAGAATCGGGCGATTTTGTGGTAACAGAGCTTAAATCAACTGGCTTGAAACCTGAACTGCCGGCTTCCGCGCCCGAAGATTCCGCGCTCGCCGCAGAAGCCTCCGCTGGCTTTGGCTCGGGAACAACCCGCGCCGCCGGAGCTTCGCTGGGAGATGGACTTGAGCCTGTTAAAACAGGAGCCGTATTTTTCACCTCGAATTTCGGCGCAACCTCGTCATCAGGCAGCTTGTCGTCATCAACCGAAATATTGATGACGTTTCCAACCGCACCAGCTTTTGCGGAGCCGGACGCATCGGAAACCGAACTATCGCCAGCCGCCAAAAACTTATTGTACACAATCTGGACAACTGCGCCGAGAATTCCAAAGATGACTGCAAAAACCAATGCCCGTATAAACATTGTACCAGCAGATATACCTGAAATCAAACAAATAATGAATGACAATACCAACCCGACACAAGAGAAAAAAATGACATATTTCGGGTTTACCATATTCAGTCCTCCATTTTACAAAAGATTAAGGCAAAAAAAACATATGGTCAAGTTTTCAGCTTTTATGCAGGAATTTTTTCAGGAACGTATTCACTCCCTCAGAACTTCCAACATCGTTTTTTTCGATACGACCGACAATATGCTTTATGCACTGGGCAGGTTTTGACGTAGGATTCACAACGATAAACGGCTTCTGCCTGATTACAGATGCCTGAACAACCGGATCGTCATACACAAAACCGATGTAATCAACCTTGTAATTCAAAAAATGGGCGACAATATTGATAATCTTCTCGGAAATTCGCTTGCCCTCGTCCGAAGAATGAACCCTGTTGACCAGCAGCTTTATCCTGATTTCGCGGTCAATGAGTTCCGTCGTTATAATCTTGATGATTCCATACGCGTCAGTAATGGCGGTTGGCTCAGGCGTTGTAACGACACACACCTCGTCTGCGGCAGAAATGAATTGGAGAACATTGTTCGCAATTCCCGCACCAGTATCTATTAGAATTATATCAGCATTAGCGAGAAGCGCAAACTGTTTTGCAAATTCCTCCAACTCATCGACGCTCAAATTCGCAATTTTTGAGAACCCGTTCGCCCCTGCAATGAATTTTATGCCGAACTCGGTGTCCGTGATGATTTCCTGCATTGATTTCTGCCGGTTGATGACGTGCATAAGATTGTACTGGGGAACAACATTCAGGAGAACGTTCACGTTCGCCATTCCCAAGTCGCCGTCAATCAATATCACCTTCTTCCCCTGCTGGGCATAGGCAATCGCCATGTTCACCGCAAGGTTCGTTTTTCCGACTCCACCTTTTCCGCTCGTGATAGCAATAATCTTTGTCTTGTGATTCGACATCATCTCACGAAGTTCTTGTGCCTGATCTTCCATAATTAATTATCCCCCGGAAAAAGCTCATCAATATCTTTATGATCGATATTAAAATCACTTAGATTCTTTAAGAAACGACCGACCGTCGCCTTTTCTATCATGCTTGGAACTTTCTGCCCATCAGCAATGTACGAAACTTCCTTTCCGCGTTCGGAAAGGACACTCACCACATTTCCTATAGCGGATGTTTCGTCCCATTTTGTGATAATGACAGAACCGAACTCAAACGTCTCATAATGGCTTATGATTGACACAAGGTCCTTCGCCTTGATTGATGCCGTAACGGTCAGATAAACATCGGCGTTCATCTCAAAATCGTTCTTGAGAAGACTCCGCATCTTTCCTATATTTTCATAATCGTTCGGACTGAATCCCGGCGTGTCTATGAAAAGCGCATCCAGCGAATCCTTGTACATATCGTAGATTTTCTTGATGTCGTCTGCATTGTCCGCACGGTCAACATCAATGTACATTATCTCACCAAAACGCCTGAGCTGCTCGGCGGCTCCCACACGGGTATTGTCAATTGTCACCATACGGATTTTTGGGTTCGGCAGATGCTTGCTCTGCGCCTCCTTCACCATTGAGCCTGCCAATTTTGCGATTGTCGTCGTTTTTCCAACACCAGTAGGTCCAACAAGGACAACGACATGAGGAAGCTTGCGCGGCTCGTGGGGGAAAATCTTGATTGACTCACCAATCCATCGCATGACAGTCTTGCGCACATTGTCGTAATCGTCAAGCTCCGCGATGGAAAGACTCTGCAAGCGCGTAGTGATATTGTTTATGTACGAATAAGTGAATTCGTTGTCCCGAAGGACATCCTCGATTTTTGCAATTGACGGGTGCTTTTTTGCGCCCTCAGATGCCTGAGACAAATTCGCAATTTTGTTGTTCAACATCTCAAATTGACTTTCGATGTTCTTGTTCAACTGCTTGACAAATTTTGCGGAATCGTATTGGACTTTTTCAAGAATCTTGCTCTGAGTCTGCTGAAAAGTCTCTTCCTGTTCCGCAGGACTTCTTCGCACAATGTATTTTGCCACACATTCGGAACGCTGGAACAAACCCAAAAATCCGCCCGACATCCTTGTGTTGTAGTCCGTTATCTGATAATTGCTTCCGTAAAGCTCAAAAAGTTTCTCCCGAACTTCCGCCCGGGAACGCGCGGTAATTGTCCGTTCGTCTTCGGTTGAAATTCCAGTCTGTTGATAATTGTTATCCATCTATTTCTCCTAGAATTTCCAAATTGACATCTTTTCCGGCCGCCGCAACTTCCTCGATAGAAAGCACGACCGTCTTCGGCATCTCCCTCTCGATAGAACACCTGACAGCCTGCCGAACCTGACCTGGGCACAAGATTATCGGCAAGAAATTTTTCTCCTGCAAAGCTGTAATTGCATTGCTCACATTGTTTATCCAAGCCCTCTGCTCTACGGGACTGAACGCCACGACAGGAGTTCCATCCTGACTGAAACTCGTGTTTTGAAGAATCTTCTCAGCAGAAGACTGGGAAAGCATAAGAACGCTCAGTTTTTTGTCTTCGTCCACATACTGCAGGCAGATTTGATGTCCCAACGACTCGCGCACAGCCTTTATGAGCATATTGGTGTCACGCGGCGTATACATTCCATAGTTTGCAAGCGTCTCAAGAATGGTGACGATGTTCCGGATGGAAACACGCTCCCGCAAAAGCCCCTGCAGAACCTTCTCGATTTCTCCGTATGTGTACTTGTATGTATTCAAAACCTCGTCCACAACAACAGGGTTAGTCTCCCGGACTTCCTTGAGGATTGCGGAGACACGCTCACGATCCAAGATTTCATATGCGTGCGTGCTCAAGATTTCAGTCAAATGCGTCGCGACAATCGTAGGTGCATCAACGACAGCGTAGCCAGCCCGCTCGGCATCCCCGCGCTGCTCCTCATTCACCCACACAGCAGGCAGACCGAATGTCGGGTCTTTTGTTGGCTCACCCCTTATCTCCTCACTGACAGAACCGATGTTCATGCACATATAGTAGCCCACCTTGACCCTTCCCCGTCCGGCTTCTATGCCACGGATTTTGAAGCTGTACTCCTCGGGATTGAGCTGCATGTTGTCAACGATTCTGATGGCTGGGACGACAACGCCCAAATCCACCGCAATCTCGCGCCGAATGCGGCGCACTCGCTCAAGGAGTTCCGCGCCTTTCTGCTCATCCACCAGCGGGATGAGCGCGGAGCCGACTTCCAAGGAAAGCTCGTCGAGCTTTGCCAAAGCACCCATCTTGCTCGGGTCTTCGCCCGTCTGTTTTCCCTTCTTGGACTCTTCCGCCTCCTTGAGTTTTCTTGCGAAGGTGGCCTTTTCCTGGCGCAACATTCTGAAGCCCAAAAACACGAGCATGGCTCCAATGGGAACAAGCAAATACCATGGGAACCCAGGAATCAGGCTCATGAGCGCAAGCGTTACACCGGCAATAACATAAACATACCCTGATTTTGCGAACTGCTCCTTTACCTGATCGCCAAGGTTTTCCTCGGCTGACGTGCCGGTAACAATCAAACCTGTAGCAAATGAAAGAAGCAGGGACGGAAGCTGCCCCAAAAGACCGTCTCCAATCGTAAGACGAGAATAAAGCCCAGCCGCGCCGCTGAACGGAAGATGCCCGATAGCAACCCCCGTAATGATTCCAGCAAGCAAATCCACGACGGTGATGAAAATACCGGCCTTTACGTTTCCGCTCACGAACTTGGACGCACCGTCCATTGCGGAATAAAAGTCTATGTCGCGCTGAATGGCCTGTTTTCTTGCACGGGCCTCCTCATCGGTTATGTAGCCTGCAGCAAGCTCCGAATCAACGGCAAAGAACTTTTGGCTCATGGAATCCAAAGAGAATCGCGCCGCAACTTCAGAAACGCGCGTTGCACCCTTTGTGATTACAATGACCTGAATGATAATCAGGATGATGAAGATGACCATTCCTATGACAAGACCGGTGGTGTCCTTTCCGGAGGCATCACCAGTAACGACGGAAGAAAACGCCTTGAGCATATTGCCCGAAAAATTGTCGTACCCAGTCCTAGATGCTTCGGTAAGAATGAGGCGTGTTGACGACACGTTTATTGACAAGCCATAAAGCGTCGCAAAAAGCAGGATTCTTGGAAAAGACGTGAATGATGACGCTTTTGGCGTATAAAGAACAACAAGAAGAATAATCACAGAAAGCGCAATGTTCCCAATCATCAAGACGTCGAGAAAGACTCCCGGAACTGGAAGAAGCAACATTAGGATTACCAGAATTGCAGCAGCAGCGATAGCATGATTCTGGACATCGTTCAAAACATTTTTTAGATTAAAACGGTTCGCCATTCATCCCCACCCGAATTAGCTCACTTTTTTTTGATTTCACTCAACTTCGCATAAATTGTTGCAAGCGCAGTGAAATAAGTTTCTGGTATTGTAGCACCAATTTCAACTTGTGAATAGAGTGCACGAGCCAAAGGACGATTTTCCACAATCGGAACGTTTTTCTGCCGCGCTATGTTCTTTATGTGGATTGCAAGCTCGTCAGCACCTTTCGCCATCACCTGCGGCGCAGTCTTCAGGATTTTGTCGTAGTAGAGCGCGACGGCATAATGCGTCGGGTTCGTGATAACAACATCCGACTTCTCCACCTGCTGCGGAATATTTTTTTGCAGAAGCTCGCGCTGCGCCTGGTTGAGCCGCGCCTTCACCTCCGGGTCGCCCTCCATTTCCTTGAACTCCTGCTTGACTTCCTGCTTAGTCATCTTCATTCTTTCCATGAACTGTTTTTTCTGCACGAAATAGTCCGGAATGGCGATTGCGATAAAAATAATCGCGCTGGCCACAAGAATGGTCGCCGCCGTAGATGCAATTTTCCCCACTGCCCCATACACGTTCGATATTTGTATAAGGTACAAAATCTTGGGAAGGTTCATGC
>JAFPYB010000214.1 GCA_017412405.1 Treponema sp.
CACAAAAATCGATAATGTGAAAGGAGCCGGTTTTTCAAATCCACGTTTGGGAGATGCAATCTGGCCGCAGCTCAATGTCATGTACATTGTCTATTGCGGCGAAGAAGAATGCAAGGCAATCATCGAAATCGTGGAAAAACTCCGTGTGCAGTACATGGGAGAAGGAATCGCCTGCTTCATTTCAGAATCGACAGAGGTATGATATATGAAGAAACTGCTTCTCGTGGCCACGATTTTTTTCTTGAGCATGGGCCTCTTTGCCAGAACGCGGAAATGGGCCAATTTTGCCGGATTCGGGTACAGAGTTCCGTCAAGCATGATTATCAAGGCAAAAGATTACGGCTACGAGAAACAGTTTAGCTACCAGAACGGCCTCAACCTGTGCTACACTGGCGTTCATCCGTCAAAATTCGCCGTGCGGGCAACGTTCGACGTGAACTACACACAAAGCGACAAAAAAAATGTCAAAGGCGAAAACATTTCCGGCATAAATCTCACGTTCCTGCTCTGTCCCGGCTACGCCCCCATATACACGGACAATATTTTCATCGGTTTTTTTGCCACCGTGGGAATCGACTACGATTTTTTCACCTATGAAACTTCATCTTCCACCACCGTCACTTACCGCGAGATTTACAACGCAGTCCATGTAGGCGGAAACGCCACCATGATTTTTACGCCGGGAAAAAGAGTTTCGTTCTACGGCTCGCTTTGCATTGGCTGCAATCTCCCCGGCTCGTTCAAAACCGAAGCGGAGGTCAATTCAACAGTAACGCGCAATTCCGATGACACGGAATCGGTGTTCAAATTCTCCCCCACTCTGGGCATTTGCTGGAAGTTCTAGGGGGCTGTCTAAAAAGTTCAGTTAGCTGTGTCATTCCGAACTCGTTTCGGAATCTCAACGCTTCTGACAGCGTAGATGCTGAAACTGTCATCCTGAACTTGATTCAGGATCAGCATGACACTTACTTCTAGGGCAGCCCATTCCAAGCCTCCGCAAGAAACGAAAAGATTTTCATGATTCTTCACTTAAATGCTCCAAAATGATACTATTTTCATAACATTTGGAGCTATCTTTATGGAAGAAAATATCACAGAAGTTATTACATCGCTTGTCTTTCAGCTTGCGCTCATCATTTTTGCAGCCCGCATTTTCGGGAAACTTGCCGTCAAAGTCGGCATTCCATCCGTGCTTGGCGAACTTATCGCCGGAATCGTCATAGGTCCGTTCGCCCTGGGCGGCATATCCCTTCCCGGATTCCCGCTGGGCTTATTCGGCATTGAGCACTCAATCGCAGGGGCAGTCTCCCCAGAACTTTATGCGTTCGCGCAAATAGCTTCTATCATGCTGCTCTTTTCCTCTGGCTTGGAAACGGACTTGTCCTTGTTCATAAAGTATTCTGTTTCAGGCGGCATAATCGGCTTGGGCGGCGTTGCAATCTCCTTCATTTTGGGAGATGTTTCCGCCATGCTCATTCTGCCAAAGCTCAATATGCCTTGCGACGGCTTCATGGACTTGAAGTGCCTGTTCTTGGGAATCATGTCTACGGCAACGTCCGTGGGAATCACAGCGCGTATTTTGAGCGAAAAGAAAAAAATGGACTCGCCTGAAGGTGTCACCATCTTGGCTTCCGCCGTCTTTGATGACGTGCTTGGAATCGTTCTGCTCGCCGTCGTCATGGGAATCGTGTCGGCACTGAGCACGGGCGGAAAGCCAACACCGTCGGCAATCGGGTTTATTGCGCTCAAGGCGTTCGGCATTTGGCTTGCCGCCACCGTTTTGTTCATTCTGCTATCAAAGAAAATCGCGCGCTTTGTCCGCTTGTTCGGCGGCACGTTCGATTTTTCCATTGCCGCGCTTGGCGTTGCGTTTTTGCTCGCAGGATTTTTTGAAAAACAGAACATTTCCATGATAATCGGCGCGTACACCACTGGCCTTGCGCTTTCCGGCACGGACATTGCCCCCATGATTGAAGAGCGCATCCACGGCTTGTACAAATTCTTCGTGCCGATTTTTTTCTGCGTCACGGGCATGAGCGTGGACGTAACTTATTTGGTGAGCAGAAACGTGCTCATCTGCGGCGGCATATACACGGTGCTTGCAATTCTCGCCAAGCTGGCAGGCTGCGGCGGTCCTGCCCTTCTCCTCGGATTCAACCTTAAAGGCGCGTTCAGAATCGGCTCAGGCATGATACCCCGCGGTGAAGTCGCGCTCATCATCGCCGGAATCGGACTAACCGCAAAAGACGCGCTGGGTGCCCCCATCATAAACCAAGAATTGTTCGGAGTGGTCATCTTGATGACGCTTGTGACCACCATTGCATCCCCTCCAATTCTGAGCATCTCCCTCAAACTCAAAGGGCGCGGAACACGCAAGGAAATCGCCGCATCGGAAGCACAGATTTTTGAGTGGGATTTCAAGGACAGCGAACTTGCCAGATTCATTTTGGATAATTTTGTGTTTGATTTGCGCTCGGAAGGATTCTATGTGCAGATGATGAATTTCAACGAAGGACTGATTCAGGCACGCAAAGGCGATGTTGCGCTCTCATTGCAAACTGATGAGTCAATCATCATCATAGAAACATCGGAAAAAGACATGGGCTTTGTAAAAGCTGAAATAGGCGAAATCATCATTCGTCTCGACAAATCAATGGCTTCGCTCAAATATATAACCGACAAAGCAAACAACTCAGTTCAGACGGGCATTCAGTCGGGAATCGCAAATTCCCAAAACAGGGTGGAAAACATACTTTTCAAGGTACTGAACAAAGATTCAATCTCATGCGATTTGAAGGGAACAACAAAAGACGAGATTTTGGCGGAAATGCTGGATTTGCTGGAAAAATCCGGGAAAATCACCGACAAGGCGGCAGTTCTCACCGCACTCAAAGAGCGGGAAAAATCCATGAGCACAGGATTGGGGAACGGAATTGCCATTCCCCATGCGCGAACCGATGCGGTGAGCGAGATTTCAGTCGCCATAGGAATCAAGAAGGACGGCGTTGATTTTGCGTCATTGGACGGAAAGCCAGCCTACGTCTTCGTCATGATTGCCTCCCCGTCATCTGGGCAAGCACCGCATATGCAGGTATTGAGCGCAGTGTCAGGCGCACTCATGCAGGAAGAGGTCAAGGAAAAAATGCTCTCAGTCACGTCGGCGGAAGAAGTTGTCAACATTTTGAAATCAGCGAAAAAGTAGCTTTCTGATGAAAAAATCGGCAATATATGATATAATAAAAATATATTTTTTATTGGAGGCTATTTAAAATGGCAAAAGCTTTTGAAATGAAAGATTTTGATCTTTCAGGAAAAGTTGCATGGGTTACTGGTGCTTCTTACGGTATCGGTTTTGCTATCGCAAAAGCATTCGCTGCTGCTGGCGCAAAAATCGTTTTCAACGACCGCGGACAGGAACAGCTTGAAAACGGTTACAAGAACTACAAAGAAGCTGGTATCGAAGCTCACGGTTATGTGTGCGATGTTACAGACGAAGCTGCTGTTCAGGAGACAGTCAAAAAAATCGAGAAAGATGTTGGCGTAGTGGATATTCTCGTAAACAACGCTGGTATCATCAAACGAATCCCAATGCTCGAAATGAAAGCAGAAGAATTCCGTCAGGTTATCGATGTTGACTTGAACGCTCCTTTCATCGTTTCTAAGGCAGTTCTCCCAGGCATGATTAAAAAAGGCCAC
>JAFPYB010000215.1 GCA_017412405.1 Treponema sp.
ATTCCTCAAGCCAAATTGAATGACCTGCTGGATGCAATACAAGCCCAGTTCTTCTATATCTGTCAAAAATGGACTTCTGCATTCAAATCTGAGGTTAAATTTTATTGCTGAATAAAGCAGCTGCGGAGAACAGAAAAATATAAAAAAATTCTCAAAACATAAGAAAACCACTTGACAAAAGCAAAACACTTCGCTTATACTGTAAGCAGTCAAAAGTGGCTTAAACAGAGTCGGCTTGGCGAACCAAAGAGAGGAGGTATGAAAAAAAATGACATAACTAGAATAACAGAAAAACCGACTGAAGGTCAATAAGTGTTTCGGTGAAAAACAGCTTTCAGCAAAAAACAATAGTCGCAAGGAGGGCTTGCAAACGATTAGCACACGTAATGTGCTGGAGATACAATGAGGTTTTCCTTAAAACCTTTAACAGCTCGACTTAGAGCTTTGTCACAGGAGTCTCAGGATTTTTACTGGGACGATTGCTACAACAGAAGCGAGAACGATAATGTTTTCTCAGCTTCATCAAATCACTTTTCTTTTACCCCCTTAACAGCTCAATCCAGAGCTTTGTCACAAGAGCCTCAAAGTTTCTACTGGGGCGATTCTTCAACAGGCAACAATAAAAACAATGTTTGCTTAGAACAGCCGAAACGCAATGTCGCTTTCTCAGACTCGCTGGAGAGATTTTCTTTAGAGCCGTATATAGTTCGGGTAAGGAAAATTGCAGATGATTGCCGTTATAAAAGAAGCTCTAATTTCTTCTTCGATGAAGAGGCTGATGATGGACTCGGACCAAACTATGCCCAATATCATGGAATGGAACAAGATGCCATATATCACCTTTTGGAAGAAAGAAAAGGGCAGGTCAAAGGGGCGTTTTTTCGGTATGACATAGGTGAAATTGATGTTGTTTGGGGCGAAGTTTTAGATTCTAAAAAACACACAGGCTATGGTCTCGCTCACATCATTGACAAGCACGGCAAAGAAGCAGTCGATAAAATTGGTTTCATTATAAAGAATGGAACTCTGCGAAAGGGGTCTGCTAAAAATAGAGTCAAAATCGTAAGTAGCAAAAAAGAATTGATTTTGGCGACAGCTTGGAATGGAGCAAAAAGAAACATCATTATAACAAGCTTCGATAAAACCCAACCAGCCAAAACCTGATAAAGCATCTTTTTGGGGCAAGAAAAACTTTCTTGCCCCATTAGGTATTTTTCCAAATAAAAAGAAAGGAACTAACTCGACGACTGACGCAGTTAGAATTACTTAGTGGCGGCTTGCAAAAACCCGAAGGAACTAACCCGACAGCGTTCACCGCAGCTACAAGCCCACGCGGTTAGAATTACAATGCGGCGTACTCACCAAAACCTTTCATCAACAGACTACAGGAATAAGGAGGAAAAGTCAATGAGTTGAGATTCATTTCTATTTCTGCAAGAACATAGGTTATTTTGATTTCAAGGTAAAGCACATTTATAGAAAATTAGGGTGACAAAAAATAACCACATGGGAGTTTGACTCCCATGTCACCAAAACAATTCATTGTTCTCTGGGAAATAACATATCCAGTCGGGATTGGTATAATCCTCTGGTTTCAGTTTAAACCACCACCCATTAACACAAACATATCCGTATTTGAAAAAGAATGTAAGAAATTTCGTATTGCATGTTTCAGGAATATCGCTTTTTTCTACGCGAATTTCTGCTTTTTTTAGCAATTCCCTATAAAAATACATCCATTTTTTCCATTCTTTCTTGGGGAGGGCATCAGGCTCACCAGCCTTTGCGCCTTCAACGCCGCCGATAGGGTCACAATA
The DNA here is from genome assembly GCA_017412405.1 of Treponema sp. Lineage (GTDB taxonomy): Bacteria > Spirochaetota > Spirochaetia > Treponematales > Treponemataceae > Treponema_D. The sequence continues at coordinate 1,818 of JAFPYB010000215.1, forward strand.
AAAAAAATAATTGTCAACACGACAGTATACATCTGCAAAAGTTGAATCATCTGTTTTTTCTTTCAGAAGCTCTTTCAATTCTTTTATTGTTGTTTGGGGAACAACATCATCCCCCATAAAAACACCGAATTTTATAGCACCTTCTAAAATTTTTTTCTTCTCACCCATGCTCTTTTCTATACTAAATGAAAGGAACTAACCCGACAGCTGACGCAGTTAGAATTACTTGATGGCGGCTTGCAAAAACCCGAAGGAACTAACCCGACAGCGTTCACCGCAGCTACAAGCCCACGCGGTTAGAATTACAATGCGGCGTACTCACCAAAACCTTTCGACGACAAATTACTGGAATAAGCGAAGTATTCGCTTCGCGAAACTAATTTTGCCTGCCTATCGGCAGACAAAATCCAAAACACCACATATCGTCTCGCACCCGCGTTTACCGAGTCAGTTTTCTGTACACGGTCTTGTGGGGAACATCGTCGTCTATTCCGAGGACGTTCTTGCGCCACTCAACATAGTCGCTCCAGCTTCCCTCAACAAAATGCACGTCGGAATTGTTCTCGAAGGCGAGAATGTGGGTGCAGATTCTGTCCAAGAAGTAGCGATCGTGGCTGATTACCATGATTACGCCCGCAAACTGATTTATTGCCTCTTCCAGCGAACGCGTGGTGGTGATGTCCAAATCGTTGGTCGGCTCGTCCAGCAAAAGCACGTTCCCAGATTCCTTGAACATGAGTCCCATGTTGAGCCTGTTCTTCTCTCCGCCGGAAAGCACGGAAATCTTCTTGTTCTGCTCCGCCGAATTGAAGTTGAACCACGAGCAGTAGGCATGGGCGTTGATTTCGCGGACAGCCCCGTTCAGCGCACGTCCCTTCTCGTCCACCGCCCCCAGCTTCACCAGATCGCTTCCGCCAGAGAGCGTCTCGTAGATTGTCTTGTTCGGGTCAAGTTTGCTTCTCATCTGGTCAACGTACACGAGCTTTACGGTGTTTCCCACCTTGATTTCGCCCGAGTCCGGCTTTTCCTCGCCCAAAGTGCCGTCCGGCTTCTCCACTTTCTGCCCCGCCGCGCTTGCAATCATCTTGAAAAGAGTCGTCTTTCCCGCTCCGTTCGGTCCCACGATTCCAACCACGCTTCCAGCCGGAATGTGGAAATCAAGATTCTCGAACAAGAGCTTGTCATCGAAGGATTTTGCGAGCTTGGACGCATCGATGACCACGCTTCCCAATCGTGGACCTGCAGGAATGGAAATCTGGGAGTCCTTGAGCTGAACGCGCTTTGACTCTTCGGCAAGGAGAGCCTCGTATTTTGTGATGTGCTCCTTGTGCTTCGCCTGCCGCCCCTTTGCGCCCGCGTGAATCCACTCCAATTCTTCCTGCATCTCCCGCCGCCGCACCGATGCCTGCTTTTCTTCCAGCGCGAGGCGTTTTTCCTTTGCCTCAAGCCACTGGGTATAGTTTCCCTTGAACGGGTAGCCCTCGCCCCTGTCCATTTCCAAAATCCAGCCCGCCACGTTGTCAAGGAAGTAGCGGTCATGGGTGATTGCGATGATTGTACCCGGGTAGTCCTTCAAGTGCCGCTCAAGCCACGCCACGGTTTCTGCGTCAAGATGGTTCGTCGGCTCGTCCAAAAGAAGGATGTCGGGCTTTTGGAGAAGGAGGCGGCAGAGCGCCACGCGGCGACGCTCTCCACCCGAAAGCACGTCAACAACTTGGTCGCCGGGCGGGCAGCGGAGCGCGTCCATAGCAAGCTCCAAGTTTGAATCAAGATTCCATGCGTCAGCCGCGTCCAGCTTTTCCTGCAATTCCGCCTGCCGAGTGCAGAGCTTGTCAAAGTCAGCGTCCGGGTCGCCGAACGCCTCGTTCACCTTGTCGAATTCTTCCAGCAAATCAGTGATGGGCTTTACGCCCTCCTTCACGATTTCAAGAACCGTCTTTCCAGGCTCAAGGTAGGGCTCCTGCTCCAAATACCCCATTGTGTAGCCTGGCTGGAGCATGGTCTCGCCCGTGTAGTCCTTGTCGATTCCGGCAAAAATCTTGAAGAGCGATGATTTTCCCGCGCCGTTCTCTCCGATGACACCGATTTTTGCGCCATAGTAATAGGAAATCGAAATATCTTTTAAAACAACTTTAGTTCCATACGCGCGTGATACGCGCTCCATCGTGTAGATGATTTTCTTGTCGTCGAATGTTTTTGCCATACGCCGTTGCAGCTCCGATTAAGTAAGTGGAATGAGATTTTGCGCCTCAAGCGCATACCAGCCTGCCCGCCCCATGTTGGTTTACGAGCAAGTCCAGCATGAATAGAATTATAGCAGAAAAAAACGTATTGGCGAAGATAGCGAATTATTTGATGGAAGCGCGAGTTTTGCGAAGCAAAGCATGACGCAATCTGTCATTTCGAGCAAGCGAAGCGCGTCGATAAATCTATCCAAGCCGGCACAAAACCCCAGAGCAGGCTAGACATCTCCATTCCGCACCGCCGCATTCCAGTCGATGTGACAACACGCCCAAAGCCCGAGCTGGCAACACGCTCCAAGCCAAGAACCAATTGCCTGCCGGGAAAAACTATCCCTTAATCCTCTCCAGCAACGCCAATGCCTCGGAATCAAGCGCATCCCGCAGATACTCGTCCTTCACGTTCATGCTCAGCTCCCGCACATCGCTCAAGACCTGAGCCACAAGCTCAATGCCGATTTTGTCCGACGGCTTCACATTTTCCTGCACCGTGATGAGCCCCGAATTGATAAGTGCGTTCACAGTGGCAAGAAGCCCCGGCTTTCCAGAAAGCCGCGCGATGATATAATCCAGCAGAATCCTGTTCTTGCTCGTGAAAAACTGCTTTTTCTTGGCAAGAGGCAAATAATCGAGCATTTCCCGCAGCTTGATGAACATATCAACCGATGCCTTGTATTTTTCCAGCATCTTCTTGTCCTCAATCGCGCCGACAATGGCAGGCAGCATATCCACCGCCTTTTTCATCATCTTTTCTTCTTCCGTCTCTTTCGGAGGCTCGGGAACTTTCACCTTCTCAACAATCCGTTCCGTCACCCGCGCCTTTGCGGCCCGTTCCGCAGAATCCGCCGCCATCTGGGCAGCGCGCATTGCCTGTTCCGCCGACTGGTTCATCTTCTCGGCAATCTTGTTCAGCTCAACATAGTCCTCGTAAGGATTGCGCGGTGCTTTTGGCGGAACATCGTCCAAGAGCTTCTTTGGCGGCTCCTCAGGCTCCTCTGGAAGCTCGGGATTTTCAGGAGCCTCTTTTGGAAGCTGCATGGGCGGCTCATCGTCCATGATGTCCTCGTCCTCGAACAAATCGTAATCAATTGGGTTCTCGCCAATCGCATCGTCGTCGGTGCTGATTGCATCGTCCACATCTTCCGAACCGTCGGGCATAACCTCAAAATTCAAGTCGTTGTCCGCATCAACCGGTGCGCCGTCGTCAACCAAATCCTCGAACTCGTCCATGAGATTGTCGTCGGAGTCCTCAAGGGCAACAAGCTGGTCGAAGGATTTTTCATCCTCGTTCTCAGCAAGGTTTTCCATGCCGAACTGACCAAATTCAAAATCATCGTCCTCTTTGGGAATATCAAAGCCGGAAGCCGACTCCTGTGGCTGCTCCTTTTTCTCGTGGAGAAGCGGAGCTTCCTCTTCCACTTCGGCTTCCGTCTCCTCCTCAATATCGCCGTCGTCGTCAAGGGCAGAAACAGCATCCCCTGGGAGGGAGAAATCTGGAGCCAAATCCGGTTTTTCTTCCGCCTGCTCCACAGTTTTCGTGAGCTTTTCAGCCTTGTCCTTTGAAATCACGTTGAACGCATCGTCGTGGATTGCCCTGCGGAACAAGTCCAACGCTTCCTTGTTGTTTCCCCGTTTTTCGTACAAAAGCGCAAGATTGATTTTTGACTCCGCATCCCCAGGAATCTCCTCAACCGCGGCCTTCAAATACTGCTCGGACGTTTTCTCGTCGCCCATCTGGGCGAATCTGCGCCCCCAGTCCTTCAAATAATCCTTGTAGGTGGAATCGATTTTTTCCAGCTTGTCGGCACAAGCCTGAAGCTTTTCGTCGTCCCCCTTGCAGATGTAGTACTGACCCAGCAAGTTGATTGTCTGCGCGTCGTCTGGGTCATCCTTGCACAGCTCCTCCAGCTTTGCGTACGCCTCGGGAAGATGCCCCGCCGTAATGAGAATCTGCGCCGACTGCTTGATGATGTCGGAATCCTCCGGGTTCAGCTCCACGGCCTTCTGAATCGTCCTCACCGCCTCCGCATTCTTTCCCATTTTTTCCTGGGAGAACGCCATTCCCGTGAGCGCGGGCGTGAATTCATCGTCTATATTCAACGCCTTTTTGAACTCTTCCTCCGCCGAATTGAAAATGCTCTGGCGATTGTAGACATGGCCCATCTTCGTGTGCATTTTCACATCGTCCGGATTGATTTTTATGGCGTTGGACACAACATCGTCCGCTTCTTTTACCTTGTTCGTCTTGAGAAGCAGGTCTGAATATCCGTCGATTGCCTCAACCCAGCCCGGCTTTGAGCGGAGGGCGGCCTCGTAGGAAGAAAGCGCCTTCTGCCGCTCGCCTATTGCCTCATAGCTTTTGGCAAGATTCAAGAGAATGACAGGATGGTTCGGATCCGCCTTGAGTCCTTTCTGGTATGCGTTTATTGCTTTTTCGTGCTTTCTTTCCAGCGCGTAGATTGCGCCCAAGTGATTGTAGGCGAGAACGTCGTCAGGGTGCTGGTACACCACGTCCTCAAAACAAGTGATTGCATCGTCAAGCCGCCCCATCTGGCGGTAGGTGAAGCCGAGATTGTACGAAACGGTGGCCTGCGTGTCCGGGTTGTCGCCGTCGGAAACAAGCGCGCTTTCAAGGATTGCCACGGATTCATCGAATTTCTTCTGTCTGCGGTAAATTCCACCAATTGCAATCAAAACATCAATATTCTTTGGATTGTCCTTCAAAATCGACTTGAACTCGGACAATGCCTGCTCGTCCTTTCCGCTTTTCACATAGAGATTTCCAAGCTGAAACTGCAAATCCCTGTCGTCGGGATTTTCTGAAATCAACGTTTTGTAAAGACGCGCCGCCGTATCGTAATCATGGGCAATAACGGCAGACTTGGCCCGCTGCAAAAGAATATTCTTGTCAGACATACATGCTTCCTAACTTGTTTATAGAATGGAGTTTTTGCAGGGCTTTGTCCTGAAAAAACTCGCAAAGACCTGTGAGAAAATAAGTTTTCCAACAAGTCTAGTGATACCTTTTATATTCTCGGAATTTTAGAAAAAATCAAAACATTTTTTTCACACTCTCCTGCGGCTCCATTCTTCCACCTCATGCGCCGACAGCGGTTTTGAGAAAAAATACCCCTGAATGCAGTCCGCCCCGAACGTGCGGAGCTTTTCGTACTGCCAGCCGTATTCCACGCCCTCCACTGTGAGCTTCATTCCCAGCGAGTGAACAAGGTTCGTCACATTCATGATGAACGACTCCCGGCTGTCAGTAAGGTATGTGTCCACCATGGACTTGTCGATTTTTACTGTTTCCACCGGAAGGTATGTGAGATAGCTCAAGCTCGAATAGCCCGTGCCAAAGTCGTCCAGCGCAAGGCGCACCCCGATTTTGTCCAATGCGTTGAACAAGTCCAGCGCGTTTTCCTTGCCGCCCACAAAAAGGCTCTCCGTGATTTCGATGTGGACGAGATTGCTGGGAACACCGTATGTTTTGAGAAGAGTCTCCAAGTAATTGACATATTCCTTGTCGCTGAACTGGCCGGCAGAATAGTTTATGGCGATGCAATGGAGCGGAAGCCCCTTCTTCTTCCATTCGGCAAGCTGCTTGATGACAGTCTCCGTCACAATGCGCCCGATTTTTGCGATGTGGCCGTCCGCCTCCGCCACAGGAATGAACACGCCAGGCGGGAGACGGGAATCGGCAAGGCGCACCAGAGCCTCGAACCCGATGAGTTTCCCAGTGTGGGCATCCACCTGGGGCTGGTACAGCACCTTGAAGGCACCAGTCTTGCATGCTTCGTCAACGATTTTTGAAATCCGCGAGTTCTCGGAAATCTGGTTCTTCATCGTCTCGGAATAGAACATATATTTGCCCCTTCCCACTTTCTTCGCCTCGTTGAGCGCAATGTCCGCGTTGGAAAGATAATCGTTCGCCGTCTTGTACTCGGGGCTGGAATTGATAATACCGATGTTCGTCCGAATGAAGATTTCTGTGTCGTAGTAGAACACGGGATTTGACAGCACTTGGCGAAAATAGTAGATGTCGGGGCTGTTTCTGGAAAGATGCCCGTCCTCGTAGACAAGCACGAACCTGTCCCCGTCGTAGCGCGCGGCAAAGCACTTGTTCGTCTTGGAAAAACCCCGCAGCCGCTCGGCAAGCTCCCTGAGCACCGCATCCCCGCAATAATACGAGTTGAAATCGTTTATCGTCTTGAAATCAAGCACGTCAATCAAAAGGATTGAAAAAGGCTTCCCACGGGAAATGATTTTTTCAAGATAATGCTGAACTGAATTCCTGTTGGGGAGTTTTGTCAAAATATCCTGCCGCGACGCACGGTACAAACTTTGGGAGAAATCGCAAAGCACGATGATTATGAGCAGCGTTGACGCAATGATGATTATGAACGGAAAAGAGAATTCCCGGAATTCGTGCAAAAATCCGAAGTGCCGGCTCACAAAATCGGCGTTCGGCATGATATAGGATTTTTTCAGCCCAAATTTCTTGAGCGTCTCCTTGTTGAAGAGAAATGTGGATTCAGTCCTGTTGAACACAAGATGGTTCCAATACTCCTCAGTGCCGTTCAGGACCCGGCACACGTTCTTTGCGCCCTCCCGTCCCAAACTCCTGTAGTCAATGACTTTTCCGCCCAAAAAGCCCTGCTCAATGGAGTGGCGGTTTGTGGAAAAGACAGGGATGCGTGCCACCGAAAGCACATATTCCGCCATGTTCTGCTCAAAGTTGTTGTTTTCGCTTATGAACAGTGAAAACAGGATGTCGTTCTTTCCCAGCGCACCAATCGCGTCGGCAAAAGACTCCCTAGTATGCTCCGAGACGTTGATTCCCTTGAAAACGAACGCGGGAAAACGCTCCCGCAGCCGATAGAACTCGTTCCACGCGCTTTGGCCCGCCTCCGTGCCGTCGTAAATGCCGTAAATAGTCTGGGCGCGGGGGAAAAATTTGATTGCAGCCTCAATGGTCTCGGCGAACGGCGTGTTTTCCACCACCCCCGACACGAACAAGTTGTCGCACACATACTCGGCTTGTGCGCTGTTCAGCACGCTGATGAAAAAAATCGGTATGTCGCCGAACAATGATTGCCGCACGTCCATTGCAAGCTCGTATGCCCACACGTCGGCGATTAGCACCGCATCGAATTTCTGGTTCTTGAGCTTTGTCCGCTCAATCAAATTGCTCTTGAAATGCGCCCGCTCGTCATCGCTCAAACGCTGGCAGTCCATGAATTCAATCTCGAACACAATGTCGTTGCTGTTGAATATGTCCTTAACGCCATGCACAAGTTCGTCCATGCTGTAGTTGAAAAGCCCGAAGGAAGAGAGAAAGAGGACTTTTTTGGGCGGCGTGTCGCCCGGCACATACAGTGCATTCTCAAAGTGCCATGCGTTCAGGAAATTTTTTGAAATAAGCACCACGCCGGAAAATATTCCGACAAAAGAGAGAATGATAACGAATATTCTTATTGCACGGTGTACATTTTTCATGGCACAAAACAATATTATACCACACTGCCGGGAAAAAGCAAAAAATCGTGCGCGGGGCCGCGCCGTCAGTTTTTCACCAAGACGATTTCTTTTCCAGTCTTCTTGTACTCCGAGAGAAGATGACGCTGGGAGCGGAATCTGGAAAGAATCTGCATGAGCGGCATTTTGTCCCGCCTTCTCGCCCGAACGAGCCGCTTCAGGAACGGTGCCGTGACAAAATAGATTTTCTCGCATTTTTCCATGAGCGCAGGCGTTTTGTACAGAACCGTGGCGTTTATTAGAACCGATTTGCCACGCGCCTCGCTCTCTGCCACGAAGGATTCCACAAGCTCAACCACCTTCGGGTACACGATGGATTCCTGCCGCCTCAAAAGCTCAGGCTCGGGAAAAATGAGCCGCCCAAGCTCGCGCCTGTTCAGCGACCCATCCGCATCTTTCAGCTCGATTCCCCGCGCCATCGCATCCTTTGAGAACGCGGAAAAAATCCTGTCCTCGCAAAGACGTATGGCCTCGTGCACAGTCTCGTCCAAATCGATTGAAACAAGGTTTTCGTCCTCACGAACCATCTTGGCGCAGATGAAATTTTTTCCCGCCGCCATGCGCCCTGTAATGCAATACGTCATCAGTGGAATTTTCCCCAGCTCGCGCCTGTCTCCACGCTCACCTTGAGGGGAACAGAAAGCTCCACGGCTTTTTCCATGTTGTCCCTGAGCAGAGCCTCGGTGCGCAAAATCGATTTTTCATCGTCGTCGCACTCAAGAATCAGCTCGTCATGCACCTGCAAAAGCAGCTTTGCATTCACATCGGATTTTTTGAGCGCGTCGGACACACGAATCATCGCCTTTTTCACGATGTCCGCCGCACTTCCCTGAATCGGAGTGTTCTTTGCGATTCTGATTGCAGCCTCCTTCTCGAATTTGTTCTGGCTCCTGATTTGCGGAATGTACCGCTTGCGCCCGAAAATCGTGGTGACAAAGCCCGTCTCCTCGGCAAGAGCAATATTCTTGTCAAAGAACGATTTCACGCCGGAATAAATGGAAAAGTAGTTGTCGATGAACTGCTTCGATTCCGTGCGGGAAATGCCAATTTCATTGGCAAGCCGAAATGCGCTCATGCCGTACATCACACCGAAATTGATTGTCTTGGCGATTCTGCGCTGCTCCGCCGTCACGCTCTCGCCGTCTATTCCGTAGATTAGGGCGGCGGTGGATTTATGCACGTCAATTCCGTTGTTGAACGCGTCGCACAAATTCTTGTCTCCGCTCAAATGCGCCATGACCACAAGCTCAATCTGCGCGTAGTCCGCCGAGACCAGCACTTTGCCCGGGGCCGCCGTGAACGCGAGTCGGATTTTGCGCCCTTCCTCGCTCCTGACAGGAATGTTCTGCAAGTTCGGGTCTTTTGAAGAAAGACGGCCTGTTGCCGTCCCAGTCTGCATGAACGTGGTGTGAACCCGAGAATCCGCGTCCAGCATGGTGGGAAGCGTCTGCACATAAGTGGAAAGCAGCTTGGCTGCAGAACGGTACTCAAGAATCATCCTCGGGACAGGGTCTTCCGCCGCCAGCTGCTCCAGAACGTCCTCGCTGGTGGAATAGCCCGTGCGCGTCTTTTTTGTCGCCTTTAGGCCGCGCTCCACAAAAAGCACCTCGGAAAGCTGCTTGGGGGATGCCACATTGAATTCGTGCCCCACCACATCGAAAATATCCTTTTCCCGGGACACGAGCTGTTTTTTCAGCTCCACGCCAAAATCATCAAGGCACTTTGGATTCAGATGGATTCCATTTCTTTCCATCTCCGCAAGAATCGGGAGGACTTTCATCTCCATGTTCTCGAACAAATCCCACAAACCAGCGTCCCTGAGCTTTTTCTCCAGCAAAAGCCACAGCTGCAGCGTAAAATCCGAATCCTCCGAACCGTAATTTTTCGCTTCGTCAAGGGGAACGTCGGCAAACGTCTTTCCCTTGGGCACTATTTCATCAAATTCAGTCCCCTTGAGAAAAAGTTTCGTCTCGGCCAAATACTCAAGCCCGTAAGCTGTTTTCCCAGTCCTGTCAGGCTCCAGAAGCCAAGCCGCAATCATCGTGTCGTAAAAGCACTTCGGAAGCACATCAAGCCCGTTCGTCCAAAGCACTTTCAGGTCAAATTTCCCGTTGTGCATGATGATTTTCGTCTCGGACGCAAAAAGCCGCCTGAGGGAATCAAGGGCATCCTTCTTTGAGACAAGCTCCTGAAAAAAAGAATCAGACAGAATGAGCGGAACGTATGCGCCAGTCCCCGCCTCAACCGAAATGGAGAAGCCCACAAGATTCGCCTCAAGGGAATTGAGCGAGTCTGTTTCCGTGTCGAACGCGCACAAGCCCCTGGAAATTGCCTCATCCACAAGCGCGTTCAGCTCTTCCGCCGTCGTAATCGCCTTGTAGCTGCCCACATTCGTTTTGGGCGGAGTTTCTTGCATCTGGGGGGCTGATTTTTCATCGGCTTCCGTTTTTTTGCTCTCAGCCTGTCCGAAAAGACCGCCCAGCTCCGAATCATCCGCTTCGCGATTTGCGCCAGAACCAGCCCCCAGCTCGGAAGAAAGCCCCCGGAAAGTTTTTTCCAGCGCAGGAAGCTCAAATTCGCCAAGTTTTTTTGCGGTGGCAGCATAATCAAGTTCCAGCTGGGCAAGTGTCGATTTCATGTCGTCGTCGGAAAGGGGAACTGCCGTTTCCAGCGTGATGAGTTTTTTTGAGAGGAAGGCATTTTCCTTGTCAGCGCGGATTTTTTCACCCAGCTTGCCTTTTATCTCATCCACATGCTCGTAGATTGATTCAAGGGAGCCGAACTGGGAAAGGAGCTTAACAGCAGTCTTTTTCCCCACGCCGGAAACGCCCGGCACATTGTCGGCAGCATCCCCCATCAGGCTGAGCAAATCCAAGAGCTTGTCCGCCGGGATTCCCCAGTCAGCCTCAACGCCGGCAGAATCCAGCTCCGCCCACACCTTCGCCTTGTCAGGGCGCATGATATGGACAGTGCTGCTTGCAAGCTGCATAAGGTCTTTGTCCGCACTTAGCACCACGCACTTCCTGCCGCTCTCCGCTGATTTTCGGGCGAGGGTGGCGATGATGTCGTCCGCCTCAAAGCCGTTTTTCCTGAGCATCGGAATCCCCAGCGTACCCAAAAGCTCCTCAATCCACGGAAACTGCGCCTTCAAGTCATCGGGGGTCTTCTGGCGGGTGGCCTTGTACTCGCTGAACATCTCGTGCCGGAACGTGGGCGTGAGAGAGTCCATTGCGGCAACCATGTAGCGCGGCCGGAACGTCTTTAATATCGTGGAAAGATTTCTGAAAAAGCCGAAAACGGCAGAAATGTTCTCTTTTTTGGAATTCGTCAGCGGTCTGCCGACAAACGCAAAATATTCGCGGTAAATCAAACCATAGGAATCAAGAATGAAAAGCGTGTTCTCGTCTATAAAACTCATGGTATGATTTTATCTCAATTTTTCCATGGGTGGTAGCCCCTGCCCTGTTCACAGCCTATTTCGCCTACACCGGCAGCACATCCGGCAGCGACGCACCCGCTTCCTTAAAAATCGACAGTGCCGTGGAAAGAGCGGATTTTCGTGTGCCGCGGTCAAGGGACGCAATAGCCTTCACAATCTGGAGAGAATTCTTGCCCCAATGCTCCATAAGCTCGCTCAAATTCTTCGCGTTCGGAGCTTCCAGCACACCAAAGAACGTATCTACAAATTCCTCGCGCTTTTGGGCAGAAAGCTTTCCAAACCACGAATTGAACGTCTTGTAAAAATACTGGCTTCCTCCGTCCAGCTTTTCCTGCGAAACAAGAGCGCACGCCCCCACGAACCAGGAGAAAGGGTCGTGCTGGAGAATGTACTTCTGCTCGCTTTTGACCACCGTGTACTCCGGAAAATGATGGAACACCATGCCAATCATGGAAAACTGCGGGAAAAAGGATTTGGTCTTTTCTTGGACAGAAGCAAAATCAACTGACGCAAGGGTTTCCTTCAAAAATCCAGGGCCGTCGAAATTATATATCGCACTGATTTTTTCTTTTTCGGTATCGCCAAGTTTTGCCGATGCGTATATGGCAAGGTTTCCGCCCTTGGAATGTCCCCCAACCAAGACTGGTGCGCCGAGAGCCACGGCTTTTTTCAGGTAGGAAAGCGCGTCCTCCTGCGCCGGGATTTTTTCAAGGTATGCAAGATTGAAGTCTTCTTTCCAGCCCACAATCGTGTCGTCCGTGCCACGGAACGAGACAAAGGAAAAATCGTCCGTGCTGAACAAAGCCGCCGAGAACTGCTCTTCAATGCCTGCATTGTACTTGTTCACATAGCCGCTCACCCACACAGCACCGAACCTTACCGACTGGGCGCAGGCAAAAAGCAAATCGACGCACTTTTCGTTTATGACGAGCCCCACGTTCTTTCGGGTGTCAAAGTCCGGCGCGTTTTTGAACTGTGCGGCAAGTTCCGAAAGCACAATTTTCCTGCCGAACTCAGGCGGAACAAGACCATCAAAGTTCAAGTACACGAGCTGGGTAAAAATCAACGCATCAACATCATTGAAAGGCGACGCAGAAAAATCCAAGTCGCCGCGCCATGAAAGGTAGTCAAAAAAATCAGCCATCGTTTTTTAGGATTTTCCTTACGCCTGGTTCCCCGCGTTGTCTTCCTTCTTAATCAACTTGTCGATTATCGTCCTGTTGTCAAGCAAATCGCTCAAGCTCTGGTCGTGATGGATGCGGGTAATGACGTTCGCGAACAATCCTGTGACGTTCGTTGAGATGAACCACTCCTTGTCCTTCAAGTTGGAATGGTACACCGCATTCGTTCCGATGACGCGGTAGAACAGTCCGTCCTTGTATGCCTTGTCGAACAGCTCTATTGCGTTGCCGGTGAAGAACGGCAGGGAAATTGCCGCAATGACTTTTGTTGCGCCCTGCTCATGAAGGAATTCCATGGCCTTGAGGAGCGTTCCGCCAGTGCCAAGCATATCGTCGGCAAGGAACGCAACCTTGCCTTTCACGTCGCCGAGAAGTTTGACGCTCTTGATGTTCGTGTGGTTCGCATCCTGCGTTACCATTGAATAGTCGCGCTCTTTGTAAATCATGGCGAGAGGCACCTTGAGCCCGGAAGCGTAGAATTTGTTGCGGTCGATTGCGCCCGTATCGGGTGAGACAACGACGAGGTCTTCCTTGTTCGGCCCAGACAAGTTCACAACTTTTGTAAGCTCACGGATAATCTGGTATGAGGCGTGCAAATTGTCAAGGTAAGTTGTGTTGAACGCGTTCACGATTTCCCGGGAGTGGATGTCCAAGGTAATGACGCGTGTAACGCCCTTCATTTCGTAGATGTGGCTCAAAAGGCTTGCGGTAAGACCTTCGCGACTCTTCTTTTTGTGCTGGCGCGAATACGGAAAAGCAGGAACAACAAGGGTAATCGATTTTGCACCCGCCTGCTGCACGGCATCAATCGTGACGAGCAGCGTCATGACGTGATCGTTCACAGAGAACGTGACCGTATTCTTTCCTTTGTTCATCTCAATTGGCTCGTGATTCTCAACGTCCTGAAAAATGTATATGTCTTTTCCGCGGACAGGCTCAAGAAGCTCCGCCTTGACTTCGCCGTTGGCGAACCATGTGAACAACGTCTCCACCTTGAATGCTGGCGGACGATATTTGTCCGTAGAACCGCGCACGGCGAGATCCGACGTTGTCAAATCGTTGTGAAAATTCATTTCTTGAACGAACTTGTCTTTGTCGATATTGTAGCGATTTGAAATTACATCGGCCTTAAGCGCAAAGCGATGTTTGTACATGTGGCGGATGTGGACAATAACTTCATCTGCAAAAACAGCTCCACCAGGGCAGGCAACGATTCCAAGGTTGGTTGGTTCAGAATACGGCATTTTATTCCTCGATTTTTAATTTGGCTTGTTGGTCGTTTCTGGAAACATCAGTTTTACGAACAAATCTATTCTACAAGTTTGATGGCACATCGTCAATTATATGAAAAATTTTGCGGACGGTACGGTTTTTTGACATTGAATGAAATCCGTTATGATTTTATAATTTCCGCTATGAAGATGATTTTGATGGGAACCGGAACAAGCCAAGGCGTGCCGGTGATTGGCTGCTCATGCGACGTATGCACTTCTCCGCACACACAAGACAAACGGATGCGCTGTTCCGCCTATATCGAAAACGCAACGAACTATGTCCCCGGCAATGACGGGACAACCCCTTTTCCAACCACAAATCTTCTAATCGATTGCGGACCGGAATTCCGCATTCAGGCGCTGCGCACAAAAATCACGAGGCTCGATGCCGTCCTCATGACCCACAGCCATGCAGACCACGCCCACGGTTTGGACGACCTGCGCGTGTTCAGCCACACAATGTCCGCCCCAGACCCAGCCTACAATCTTTCGGCCATGAGCGAGACTGAGCAAAAAATCAAGAAAAGGCAGGATGCACGAATCTGCTGCATGTACAAGAAAGAGACTTTGGGGCGCGGAATTCCCATATACGCCAACACAAACACGCTGAAAGACCTGCGCTTCCGATTCGATTATGTGTTCAGGCCGCACCATTTGGGCGGCGGAATCCCAAAATTCAATCTGCTGGACTGCACGGGCTTTTCCGTTGAAAAACCAATTTCCATAGGCTCCATTTCTGCCGTTCCCATCCCAATGATTCATGGTCAGCTCAAATCGTCGGGCTGGCTCCTGGAAGACAAGAATTCGGGACGCGCCATTGCATATCTCACGGACTGCAATTTCATCAGCGAAGACTCCCTTTCAATTTTGGACGCATTCAAGGGCAGGATAGACCATCTCGTTATCGACGGATTGAGAATCGAACCACATTCAAGCCACTGCACGTTCAAGGAGGCACTCGCATATGCGGACAGAATCTGCGCCACGCACACATGGCTCACGCATTTTACCCACAACCTGTTCCACACAGAAATCCAAGAGTACCTGACCGATGCGCTCATCTCGTTCCCGAACCTGAAAAAAATCGTTGACGGGGGCGGTTCCGTTGCCCCGGGATATGACGGTCTCGTGCTGGAAACAATCGCGTAAAAAGCGAAAAAGCCGAAACAGGGGGCGTGGAAAAAAATCAAAAACTTCATTACAGTATCTGCATGGCAAAAAAAATTATCGAAATCAGCGTTGATGAAAGCCTTGCAGAAAACGCGCAAAACATATACAAAAAACTGGGCTTGGACTTGGATGATGCAATCAAGCTCTTTTTGAACCAGACACTTCTTTCCAACGGACTTCCATTTTCGCTCCGTCTCTCACCAGTCGAACAAACCAAAGAGCCGCCGCTCATCCCCACATCCGCGCCAGAATCCGCGTCCAGCGACCAGCCCGCTCCCGAGAACGCGGACACGCCCAGCGAGCAGTCCGAACCAGAATTAAGCCAGAGCGAGCACTCCTCACCCGAGAACGCGGACACGCCCAGCGGGCAGTCCGAGCCGGAATCAAGCCCGAGCCACCAGCCCGCTCCCGAGAAAACATCCATTGTGGACGACGAAGAGGAAAACACGGACGCGCCAAACCATTTGTTCGACGGCTGGAATAAATAGAAGAACTTTCGCTTTGCGGACTCCACCGCCCCAGCAATTTGTTCTGCGGCTGGAGCGGTGTGCATTTTTCAGAAGATAGAGACCGTGCTGCTCACGCAAGACGGGAGCGCAATTGGGAGATTTTATCCAAAATCGGCTGCCGCTCCGTTCCGTTGTAGCGATCACAGAGCTTTTTGAGCGCAAGCAGCTCCGATGTAAGAGCGGAAAGCTTTTCCATCGGCAAAAGCGACGGCTCGTATTCAATAAGAACACTCCCAGTCCGCACGTTATGGTCAATATTCTTTATGGACTCATGCCACTCCACCGCCTGACGGAATGCCTGAGAAATCGTCTCATCCTTGAGCACATTGTCGCGAAGCCTGATTCGCCCCGGAAAAAAACTTGAAATCGTCACAAGCCCTCCTACGACGCATCAATGAGCGGACGCATGGCACTCATGCTGATTGCGACAGTGGACGAATTGTGGAGCAACGCCGCCGTGGAAGATGTCACAACGCCCGCCAAGCTCAACGCAATCAAGCTCGTGTTGATGGCAATAATCGCATTGTTGTTGTCGCCGATTCGTTCCACAAGCCGTTTTCCCACCAAGCGCAACGCCGGAAGCGACTGCAATCCGTCATCAGGAAGCAGAATATCCGCCGTCTGGCTTGCAATCTGGCTCGCTTCGCCCATAGCAATTCCCACGTCGGCGGCAGAAAGCGCGGGCGCATCGTTTATACCGTCGCCAATCATGACGACTTTGTGCCCCTCAGACTGCATTTTCTTGATGTACGACACTTTTGTGTCGGGAAGAGCCTGAGAAAAATAAGTGTCAACGCCGGCCTTCTTCGCGATTATCTTCGCCGTCGTCTCGCCGTCGCCAGTAATCATCACCACATTCTTCACCCCCAATTCCTTGAGTTTCTTGATGGCAACAACAGATTCTTTCCTGATTGGGTCCTGAATGACGATAAGCGAGGCAAGCTCGTTCCCCATGGAAAAATACAGGAGCGACGAGCCGGTTTTTGCGAATCGATTGATTGCATCCTCCACTTCCTTTGTCTTGGGAATCTTCTCATCGTCAAAAATGAAGTGCGCGCTTCCAATGCGGAGTTTTTCCCCATTCAAGCTGGAAGCAATGCCGTGGGCAAGCACATATTCCACTTTCGCGTGCTCCTCCGAATGGTCGATTCCGCGGTCGCTCGCCTCCTTGACCACGGCTCTGGCAAGGGAATGGGGAAAATGCTCCTCCAGACACGCCGCAAGCTTCAAGACCTCGTTTTCGTCTCTGCCGCCGAACGCAACAACGTCCGTCACCCGAGGCGTGGATTCGGTGAGCGTTCCGGTCTTGTCGAACACGAAGGTGTCGGCTTTCGCAAGCTCTTCTATATATTTGCCTCCCTTTGCCATTATGCCCAAGTTCGCGCTGTCCCGCATGGCGGTGAGGACGCAGATGGGAGCCGAAAGCTTCATGGCGCAGGAGTAATCCACCAGCAGCGTCGATGCAGCCTTGGCAAAATTGCGCGAGACAAGGAATGTAAGCCCGGCAAGCAGGAAGTTGTAGCGCACCAGCCTGTCAGCAATCCGCTCCGCCCGCACCTGGGAGGCCGCCTTCAAGTCTTGGGATTTTTCAATAAGGGAGACGATTTTGTTCACCTTCGTTTCCCCGCCTGCACTCTTCACACAAATCAGTATTTCCCCTTCCTCAACGGTCGTTGACGCATACACCGAAGAATCAACTGTCTTGTGCACAGGAAGGGATTCTCCAGTCATTGAAGCCTGATTCACCATCGCCTCTCCGGAAACAACCGTTCCATCGATGGGAATGACGCTGCCAGCACGGCAAATAACTGTATCGCCTGTTTTGAGCAGGTTCGCCCGCACCGTCTTTTCCTCGCCGTTCTCAAGCACCTGCACGTTCTCGTCCGTGGAAATGAGCGATGAGGCAAGGCTGTCGTATGATTTTCGCTTGGTGTAGTCCTCCAGCGTCTCGCCCACGTCCAAAAGGAGCGAGATGGAGCTTGACGTGTTCAAGTCGCCGGTGGCAAAGGAAAGAAGGAGTGCAGTTGCATCCAGCGTGTTCGCAGAGAACAATTTTCCGGACGCAATCGATTTTGCAGCCCGCCCCACCCGCGGCATGATTCCGAACAGCGAAAGCACGCGCCGCACTGAAAACGGCAGGAGGAGCTTTTTCAAATAGAATTGAGCCACCATGAACAGGAGGTTCGCCACAAGGCTTTCCTGCGCCGCCGGAACGGTTACGCTCTTGAGCAAATCTTCGTTCTTCAAGTATTTGTCCCCAAGAACTGAAACATACGACAAGGCTTTTTTTTGCGACAAAACCGACTCATCGTATTCAATGAGGATGCTTCCTGAAATCGTGTTCACGGCAACGTTACTGATTCCTTCCTGAAGCGAAACAAGCATCTGAACAAGGGATGCCTGTCTTGCATCAAGAAGATGACGGCGGTATCTGAGCCGGACGCGCCCCGGCAAAGTGTGTACAATCTGAAAATCCATAAAACTCTCGATACTCTGGTAGGAAAATAGGTCTGTTCAAAAACCGCGTGGCTTGCCGCCAGTTTCCGAACAACCAGAATGATGAAAAAAAGGGCTGCCCCACAAAAAATGTGGCAAGCAGCCGATTGATATTTATGCGTTTGCTTCGTTATTGTGCCGAGCCTCGGCAACAATGTCCTGTGCGTCTTCTTTGACGGTCTCGACGAATGCCGCAGCCTCGTCCTTGAGCTGCAAACCAGCCCCAACAACTTTTGCGCAGGCTTTCTTGAATCCTGCAGTGCGAACGATTGCGATTGTCGTCGCTCCCACAGCACAACCAATTGCAAATGCACCAAGTTTAGATATTGTCATGACGTCCTCCCGATATGATGTGCCCTAATGGGAAACGAAACTCATCTCCCATTAGCAAAGCCTAACACAAAATCGAAATTAAATCAATAAATATGCTTGCCATGCGCTAGGCATAGATTGGGCGCACGTTGATAACGCCCTCAATCGCCTTGAGGGATGCAATCGCTTCGTCGCCAACTTTTCCGTCAACATCGAGCAACGCATAGGCAATTTCGTTCCGATTCTGGTCAATCATGCCGCCGATGTTGAGTTTTGCGTCGCCCAGCACCTTTGTAAAGCCAGCAATCATGTTCGGAATGTTCTTGTGCGCAATGCAAAGACGCGTTCCGTGGGCAGGAATAGCCGAATCAATGGACGCTTTCGGGAAG
This sequence comes from Treponema sp., assembly GCA_017412405.1. Lineage (GTDB taxonomy): Bacteria > Spirochaetota > Spirochaetia > Treponematales > Treponemataceae > Treponema_D. Next base: position 20,363 of record JAFPYB010000215.1, read on the forward strand.
TTCACAGAATTGACGATGGCACCAGTCTCCAAGAAGTCGCGGAGTTCCTTGACTGCCATGACGGCGCAGTTGTCCTCCGCCTCCGGCGTGGAAGCTCCCAAGTGCGGAAGGCACACCACCTTGTCGCACTTCATCAGCTCTTCGTCCGCAAAGTCCGTGATGAGACAGGAGACTTTTCCAGACGCGATTGCCGCAAGTACGTCCGCATTGTTCACGAGACCGCCACGGGCAAAATTGATGAGACGCACGCCGTCTTTCATCGTCTTGATTGAAGATGCGTTAATCATGCCCTTCGTGTCGTTCGTCTGGGGAACGTGCACAGTGATGTAATCAGCTTTCGTGTAGATTCCCTCAAGAGTCTCGGACACTTTCACGTTGCGGTCGAGAGAGAGGGCAGCCTTTACGGAAAGGAACGGATCGTAGCCGATGACGTTCATTCCAAGCGCGATTGCAGTGTTGGCAACCATAGCCCCGATTGCGCCCAGGCCGATAACGCCCAGCGTCTTTCCTTTTACCTCGGGTCCGACGAATTTGGACTTGCCTTTTTCAGCCAACGACGCAATCTCATCGCCCTTTCCGGAAAGCTCCGTCTGAACCCACTTGTTCGCCGCAATTGCAGGGCGGGAAGAGAGAAGAAGCGCAAGAATGACCAGCTCTTTCACCGCATTCGCATTCGCGCCAGGTGTGTTGAACACGACAACGCCTTTTTCAGCCAGCTTGTCGCAAGGAATATTGTTCACTCCGGCCCCGGCTCGGGCAACAGCCTTCACCGTCTCGGGCAAATTCATTTCGTGCATATCAGCGGAACGCACGAGAATTGCATCCGCATTGTTTATGTCCGTCGCAACCTCGTAAGAATCGCGTGGAAAATTCTCCAGCCCAATCGCACTGATTTTATTCAACGTCTGAATCTTAAACATCATTTTCTCCTATTTTGCCATGCCGCAATTACGCATTCGCCTCTGCAAATTTCTTCATGAACTCAACGAGAGCCTTAACACCGTCGATTGTCATTGCGTTGTAGATTGAAGCACGCATTCCGCCAACCAAGCGATGCCCCTTCAAGTTCACGAATCCAGCGGCAGCAGCCTCTTTCACGAACTTGTCGTTGATTTCTTTCTCTTTTGCGACGCTCGCATCGTCCGTAGCACCAGTTGAATACTTGGTGAGGAACGGAACGTTCATCAAAGAACGGCTCCCCTTCTCCGCAGTTGCACGGTAGAAATCGCTTGAATCAAGGAAGTTGTAGAGATAATCAGCCTTTTCCTTGTTGCGCTTAAGCATTCCCTCGGCTCCGCCGTTTTTCTCAATCCAATGGAGGACTTTTCCCAAAACGTAGATTGTGTAGCATGGCGGCGTATTGTACATTGAGCCGTTGTCTGCGTGGGTCTTGTACATGAGCATTGTCGGAGTGCCGGCCCTGGGTGTCTCGGTAATCAAATCCTCGCGGATAATGACGAGGGTAACGCCGGCAGGAGCAAGGTTCTTCTGCGCGCCAGCGAACAAAAGCCCGAATTTTGAGACATCAAGCGGCTCGCTCAAGACGCATGAAGAAATGTCCGCCACCAGCGGAATGTTTCCAGTGTCCGGCAAATACTCGTAGTGCGTTCCCATAATCGTATTGTTCATGCAGATGTATGCGTAGTCGTAGTCGCCTGAAATTTTCTCAACACGCGGAATATATGAATACCCCTTGTCTTTTGAAGAAGCAACGGTCGTCACCTCGATTCCAAGTTTTGCCGCTTCCTGGGCAGCTTTCTTTGCCCACACACCAGTCTCAATGTATGCGGCCTTTCCAGTGTGGATTCCCAAGTTCTCGGCAACCATGGCAAACTGCGTAGAACCGCCGCCCTGCACGAAAAGAACCTTGTAGTTGTCGGGAACGTTCATCAGCTTGCGAACCATAGCCTCGGCATCCTGAATAATCGGCTCGTAAGCCTTTGAGCGGTGGCTCATCTCCATGACCGACTGGCCAGTTCCATTGTAATCAAGCATTTCTGCCGCACATTCTTTCAAAACTTCTTCCGGCAAACAAGAAGGACCTGCACTAAAATTGTAGACTCGTGCCATTTTCCATACCTCTTAAAAATCAATGTGAAATCTTTCACAGAAAACTAGAACTATTATACAATTTTGCAGAATAAACTTCAATAGCGCATAAAAAATTCGTCGATTTATTGTGAATTTTTTCACAGTGAATCGACGAAGAAACGTTCATACGCAAATTTCTTTTCCGCCTCTCATTGACCCCCGCGTTAATATATGGTAGAAATTAATCGACAAGGAAAAATCACCATGCCATTACTGTCCTGTGAAAATCTCGAAGTCGGCTACAATGGACGGGCTGTCGCTTCGGGAATACAATTTGCCGTCAATGAAGGCGACTATTTCTGCATTTTCGGCGAGAACGGAAGCGGAAAATCAACATTGATGAAAACAATTCTGGGGCTTATTCCGCCAGTCTCGGGAAAAATCGAATTCTCAAAAGAGCTGAAAGGAAACCAAATCGGCTACCTGCCCCAGCAAAAAGATTTCCAGAAAAATTTCCCGGCATCAGTACAAGAAGTCGTGCTGTCAGGAAGACTCGGCTCTCTGGGGCCGCTGCCCTTCTACCGCAAGTCGGACTATCTTTTGATGATGGAAAACCTCTACAAGCTGGGCATTGCCCACCTGCGCAAAAAAAGCTACCTCAAGCTCTCGGGCGGGCAGCAGCAGCGCGTACTTTTGGCTCGGGCCTTGTGCGCGGCAAAAAAGCTCATCGTCATGGACGAGCCTGTGACCGGTCTTGACCCAGACTCCCAGGCCGAAATGTACGCCACCATCGAGCGGCTCAACAAGGAAGACAAGATGACTGTCATCATGATTTCCCACGACGTAGAGTCAGCCCTCAAATACGCGAACAAGTCCCTTACTGTCGGAGCAAAAAAATGATTGAGAACCTTGTCTATTATTTCCAGTTTTCCTTCGTCATATACGCGCTCATCGCAGGCGTGATGATTGCGCTCTGCTCGTCGCTTTTGGGAGTGACTCTGGTGCTCAAGCGGCTTCCTTTCATCGGGGACGGTCTTTCCCATGCCGCATTCGGCGCACTGGCGCTGGCAAGCGTCCTCAAAATCGCAGTCCCCACATACTTCGTCCTGCCAGTCACCATTCTTGCGGCAGTGCTGGTCATGTGCGGCGGAAAAAATTCAAAAATCAAGGGCGACGCATCAATCGCCATGATTTCGGTCGGCTCACTGGCGTTCGGCTATCTTCTCATGAACATTTTCTCGCCATCGTCGAACCTTTCAGGCGATGTCTGCACCACGCTCTTCGGCTCAACGTCAATCCTCACGCTGTCAAAAGGCGACGTGATTCTCTCTGTTGCGCTATCAGTGGGTGTCGTCATCTTCTTCATACTGTTCTACAACCGAATTTTCTCAATAACCTTCGACGAGGACTTTGCCCGCGCCAACGGAACGAACACACGATTCTACAACATCGCGCTGTCGGTCATCATAGCCGTCATAATCGTGCTTTCCATGAACCTGGTCGGTTCGCTCCTAATTTCCGCGCTCATCATTTTCCCGGCCATTTCTGCCATGCGGATTTTTTCAAACTTCAAGTCCGTCACGGTGTTCTCCGCCCTATCGTCGGTGGCCTGCGCCCTTGTAGGAATTTTCATCTCGATTCTTGCCGGAACGCCCGTCGGCTCAACAATTGTGGCAGTCGATTTCATCATGTTCATCACCTGCTACATCATAGGAAAAGTCATATGAAAAAGATTCTCGACACGCTTCTGTTCCTGCTTTTTCTCATTCTGCTCACCGCGTGCAAAAAGCAGGCTTCCAAGGAATCCGTAAAAATCGCCGAAAACAAGACCGATTTTTCTATCTCAGCCCCCGCGGCAGATTCTTTGCCCGAAAATTTTTATGCTCCAACCGATTTTACGCCTGATTCATCCGACGCAGTTCTTGTCGCAAAGAAAAACCAGCCGTCCTCGTCGGGCAAAATCGATTATGACCTTTCCCGCATGAATTACAACATGATTTCCGCGGTCACATTCGACATGGCAATGAACCCGGAAAAATACCTGGGGAAAAAAGTCAGAATCTCGGGGCTTTTTTTCAGCCTGTTCGATGAAGAAGCCAAAACTCGATTTTACGCCTGCATCGTCTACGATTCCACCGCATGCTGCCAAATCGGCATCGATTTCATCATGAGCAAAAACAAGACGTACCCAGACGACTTTCCGAAGGAAGAAGCGCCCATCCAAATCACGGGCACATTCACCACGCAGAAAGTCGGCGACATAGAATACAACTGTCTTCTGTGCGATGAAATCACCCTGCTTTAACCAACTTGAAAAATATTTGCGTTTGTTATAATATTATTGAATATAGATTTGTTCCAAAGCCAACGGCTATCCGAACAATCTCAATGATCCTGTAGCTCAGCTGGATAGAGCGGCTGCCTCCTAAGCAGCAGGTCGCACGTTCGACTCGTGTTAGGGTCAAAAAAGCGGCATGAAGTTTTCCAGCTTCATGCCACAAAAAATCAATTCGGGGACGTAGCTCACCTGGCTAGAGCGTTTGAATGGCATTCAAAAGGTAGGCGGTTCAAGTCCGCTCGTCTCCAAAAATCCGCAGCAATGCGGATTTTTTTTGCCCAGAACAAAGCCAGGCAGCAACGAACCGCCTTCCGTAGCGAGCGCGCAAAAACGCAAGCAGGCGCGCCGCGATTTTGCGAAAAGGCGGCAGGAGGCCGCCGTCAGCGAGCGCAGGCGGGCTGGAATGAGCAACAGGACGTTGCGAATGGAAGCCGCGGTTCAAGTCCGC
>JAFPYB010000216.1 GCA_017412405.1 Treponema sp.
AGCTCGCGAATTCTCTGGATAACATCTTCTGTCTCCTGAAGGTAACCCTCAGTTGTCTGAATGAAGCTGATACCATTCTGAGCATTCTCAGAAGCCTTGTTCAAACCTCTGATCTGGCTTCTCATTTTCTCTGATACTGCCAATCCAGAAGCATCATCACCAGCGCGGTTGATTTTCTCGCCTGATGAAAGTTTCTCCATGTCTTTTTTAAGACTTACGTTTGTTACTCCAAGCTGTCTCTGAGCAAAGAGTGCTGACATGTTGTGGTTAATGACCATAATTTTCCTCCGTGGAAATTGTTCCGACAGAATCCTTTCTGTCGTTTTGTAAAAGGAAACATCTGTATTACAAGGCTACATCCGTCTCCTTTTACGATTTTGACTCACCTGTATGGGAACTTCTACGAAGCTTTACCATACATGGTTCATCTGTTTTTATGTTCGGAAAATCCATGAAAAAACTTTAAGAAATTTTTTCATTTTTTTCACATTTTCAGCTGTTCCAAAATTCCAGACACCGCCCGGACAGCTTTTCCCCGATGCGATATCCGGTTTTTCTCCTCAGCAGAAATTTCCGCCACCGTCTTTCCGTATTCGGGGAGAAACACAATTGGGTCGTAGCCGAAACCACCAGAGCCGGCCTGCTCATCGATGGAGCGTATCAACGTACCCTCGAACGTTTCCTGAGCCACAAAAAATCGGGAAGGCGACAGAAGCAACACTATAGAACAAACATATCTGCATGAACGGTCGTTACAACCAGTTGCGTTGAGCTGCTCAATAAGAAGCCTGTTCTGTTCCTCCTGCGGTATTTTCTTTCCGTCAGGCCGCCCGTGCGGGAATTCGGCACCGGCATAGCGCGATGTGAAAATACCCGGTTCGCCCCCTAGCGCATCGACACAAAGGCCGGAGTCGTCGGCGATTACCGGGGCATGAACAAGTTCCCACAAGGCGCGGGCCTTTATCATGCTGTTCTCAAAAAATGTCGTTCCAGTCTCATCTGGATTGAATTCGATTTTTTCGTCGGCAGGAATCAATACTTCGTACGCTGGAAGGATTTCCTGCATTTCCTTCTGCTTGTGCCTGTTTCCGGAGGCCAAAAAGAGTTTCGTTTTCATCATGGTGATTACTATAGCCGATATTGCCGCTTAGGTTAAGATTGGAGCAAAAGAAAGAAGAATGAGCCGAAGTTGTACACCGCATGGGCGGCGAACGAAAACCAGATTGAGTGTGTCTTTCGGATGCAAAGCCTTAGTGCGATTCCGCATCCGAGGGCGTTCAAAAACCCGAGGGCACCCAAATAAACGTGCCCAAGAGCGAAAAAAAGCACAGCGGCAAACTCACTGAGCACGGGGGAGAGTTTTGGAATCAAGAGACGAAACATCTCAGGAAGGTATAGCCTGTACACCACCTCCTCATAGAACACTGCCAAAAGCGTCCCAAGAAAAAAATTGCACCACAAAACAGGGCTGTCAGGACGCACAACGCGCACAATCCCCGAGTCGATTCCGAAAAGCTGCCCCGCAAGCACGAGAAGGGCTGAAATCACGCACAAAAAGCCGAACGCCTTTAGGCCTTCCCCAGACAGGACAATCACCTTGAACAGCGTCCATCGCCCGTGGAAGCGGAGCAAAAAGCGGCCCCGAACCTGAAGGTACAGCGCGATGGCAAACAACCCCATGAAAAAAACTGGGGCGGAGTAGACCATCCGCACCGAATCAACACGCCCCTGAAAAAATTGCAGCACTATGGGCGGAACGACGAGAACAAGAAGAACAAGCGCACATTCGATTTTTAAAACTAGTTTTTCCATGACAAAACAAGGCAGAAAAAAAGTGCCGACATACGCCGGCACTGGATTTTACTGCTGATTGGCAGACTCTTTCGGGAACAGGCAGTTAAAAAAAACACGTTCCCGAAAAAACCTAGTATTTTGATTCGGCATATCCTACCCAGCCCTCGTTTTCAACGAGCGCCTTCTCAAACCCCTCCAGCTTGAACGGATAGCTGACAGAAAGGCTTCCAGCAATGAGCTTCACCTTCCATGTGCCATCCTCCTTCTGCTCGATTTTGCACTCAGTGTCCTTGTCGCCGAATTTCTTGAACATATCCTCTATGTCTTTTTTTGACATATCCAACGCGAGAAGCCCGCAGTTGTACATATTCTGGCGGAAAATCCGCGCGAAATTGGGGGCGATGACCGTATAGATTTCGTTCACTTCCAACGCCCACGGCGCGTGCTCACGGCTTGAACCGCAGCCGAAGTTCTCACGGGTGATGATGACCCGCTTTCCCGGAACGTCGCGCTTTGCATCGAAACCGTCAAGCTTGAGGTCTTCTAGCAAATAAGGCTTGAGCGCCTGCTTTGAGATTTCCGTCAGGTATTTTGCCGGAATTATCTCATCGGTGTTGATGTCGGAACGATCAAGAAAAAGTACTGGACCGCCAAATGCTTTCATAATGTTCTCCTTTATTTATAATGCAGCAGCCGCACATATACGACCACAGAATATGCTATCCCTTGTACAGCTCGGAATTAGTTATGGTTCCTGCAATTGCCGTAGCAGCAGCCGAAGCAGGACTCATCAAATGAACCATGCCGCCTTTTCCCATGCGTCCGTTGAAGTTGCGGTTCGTCGTTGAAGCGCACACCTCGCCTTCCGCCAAAACTCCGTTGGACATGCCAAGACATGCGCCGCAGGTTGGATTTGTAACGCAGAAGCCCGCCTCAAGGAAAATGTCGATGATTCCTTCGTCAACAGCCATCTTGTAGATTTTTGGCGTGGCAGGACTTACGATTCCACGAACACCGTCAGCAAGATGATGACCTTTCAAGACCTTCGCGGCAACACGCAGGTCGGAAATGCGGCCGTTAGTGCAGGAACCTATGTACACCTGGTCAACCTTAGTTCCCTTCATGTCGGAGATTTTCTTTATTTGGTCAGGCTTGTAGTTGATTGTGCAGACTGGTGCCAAGTCGGACAAATCCAACGTATAGACTTTTTCGTATGTCGCGTCGTCGTCGTCCCTCCACTTTGCGTAGTCGGCGATTGCGGCTTCTTTAGAAGGATACTCGTCCTTGATGAATTCCCACAAGTAATCAACAGTCTTAGCGTCAGGGAAGCAGATTCCGCTCGTTCCGCCAGCTTCAACCGCCATGTTGCAAAGCGTCATGCGCTCTTCCATGTCCATGTTGTCGATGATTGGCCCGGTGAATTCCACGACGCAGTTTGTGGCACCGTTAACACCAATTTTCCCGATGAGATGGAGAATGACATCCTTCGCGTACACACCTTCCTTGAGTTTTCCATTCAAAACGAATTTGATTGATTTTGGCTCGCGGAACGAACAAACGCCCTTCAAGATTCCAACCTCAAGGTCGGTCGTTCCAACACCAGCCGCAAACGCACCGAACGCGCCGTGCGTACAAGTGTGGCTGTCGCCCATGATTACCGTGTAGCCGGGGCGCACAAATCCTTTTTCGGGGAAAATCGCATGGCAAACACCATTTGCACCGATGTCAAAAAAATCTTTCACATTGTTCCGCCGTGCCCAATCACGAAGAATCTTGGACTGTGTTGCAGTTTTGCTGTCTTTTGAAGGCGTTACGTGATCAATGACCGCCTTGATTTTTGTCGGATCAAAAACCCTGTCCTTACCTCTTGAAACAAGGTCATTGATTGCAACAGGAGTTGTGATTTCATGGCAGAAAACCCTATCCAATTTGAGAACGTATGTTCCCGAGAAAGGACTGTCCACCAAATGTGACTCAAAAATTTTCTGAGCAATGGTCTTTCCCATTTTGGCTCTCCTCAAAGAAATAGTTAACTACGACCGCAAAAAGAATCTATATTTGCGTATCCTTTTCATTTTAATTAGAGGATTTTAAATAGTCAAACAAAAATTCAGTTATTCCTCAATTGATTTTTCAGTTTTTCGATTACATCGGACACATTCGACGAATCGACCTTCATTCCAAAAAGCTCGCAGTCCCCATCGTTCAGCGCGACTTGCTCCCGAATGCGACGTTTTTCGTCCTCGTCGTCGGAAAAAAGAATTTTCTCCACGGTAAGCCCCACAATGGGGCGGTAGTGGCTTGCCTCAAAATAATACTTCATGTCGGTGGAAATCTTGTTCAAGCAGGAGAAATTGTAGAATTTGCACCGCTCGCCAATTTTTTGGAGCATATCGAAATAGCCGTGCGCCGCCGCATAGCGGTAGTTGGACTCATAGACCGGATTCGTGATGAAGAGAATCTGCGTATGATTTGCGGCACACAAATCGTACAAGTCGCAAATGCCTTTCCAAGAATCCTTCATGGTGTAGTCGAAGTTGACAGGCTTGTACCGCTCAGGGTCACAGTCGGAGGAAAGCCCCATGTCCACGGAATTCACCCCGTACTTGTAGAACACATCCACCGAATCTTCGTGAAGCTGCGGCTCGTAGCGCATAATCTGGGAGACAATCGACTTGTCCGGCAGGCTCAGAAGATACTTCTTGTAGAATCCGAGCGGCGACTTCTCGTATTGGCCGTAGGACATGCGCATCAGCTGTTTTCTGTGCGCCTCCTCGTCCAAATACATCATCATGCAGTCGAATGCGACAACGACGATTTTCACATCGACACCATGATTCAAGAATGTCCTGAGAGTCTCGACGTGCTCCGATGGAATTCCTTCCGAATAGGACATATTGTACCAACGAAGCTCGCTCCCGTTAAGCTCGGCCGGAAGCGTATCGACAGGAAGCATTCCGGCACGCGACGAGCCGAACACGAATGCGTTGAACCGGTCAGGATTTTCGAGCACATATTTTGTCTTTATGAAATTCTTGTTCGGCTCTGCGCTAGTAAAGCGGATTTTTTTCCAGTGGAATACGTTGAAAGTATCAACATAAGCGTTCAGGACAATCACGCTGCCAGGAAAAACAAGAAGGAGAAGGAAGACGACACAAAGTTTTTTGAAAAATGCTCGCATAGTTATTCCTCACAATCAGAAGTTGTTGTAGATAAAGTTCGCGGAGAGGGCATCGCCGCCCCTGAAAAGCATGAGATAGCAGAGAGTCCACAACAAAAGCGCGTACAGTCCCCATCGGACAAGGAGCGGTTTCGTCCCCACAATTTCAAGCCCGTCTCTGTCCTTTGTGGCGACATCAACCGCAACGAACAGCCCGAGGAAAAGCACCATCTTTGAGAATCCTGCCAAGAATCCGACTGCGGCGGAATCGATGCCGAAAAACTCCTTGAACAAATCCTTCGCCGCCCACACAGACTCCGCCGACACAAGCTGCAGAATCTCCTGCGGCACGGCGCAAATTTTGCGCACCAAAAAGAAAGCGTCATCAAAACGCTCGATGCGGAAAAAAATCCACGCAAAAGATACAAGAACAAATGTGACGAGAACGTGTACCCAAGAAGGCGCACCGATTTTTTCCCTGACAGGCTTCAAAAGCCGTTCGGCACATTGGAACACGCCGTGCAAAAGACCCCAGAACACAAAATTCAAATGGGCTCCATGCCATATACCGCTCACCAAAAAGACGACGAGAAGATTCAAGCAGCAGCGCAGCTTTGAGCCTCTGCTTCCGCCGAGGGGAAAATACACATAGTCGCGGAGCCACGAACTGAGCGAAATATGCCATCTGCGCCAGAACTCGCCGATTGACTGCGAAAGATACGGGTGGTCGAAGTTTCTTTCCACATCGAAACTGAAAAAACGCGCAATGCCAATAGCCATGTCGCTGTAGCCGGAAAAATCGAAATAAATCTGGAACGAATACAATATGCTCGCAAGGAACAGCGCACAGCCGTGGCTTTGGGCAATGCTGGCGTAGACAGAATCAACGTAGAGCGCAAGCGCATTCGCAACCAAAAGCTTTTTTGCAGCACCGAACGCGAAGAGCTTCAGTCCGCATGTCATGTTCCCGTAGGAAAACGCCCGCTTTTTTTTCAGCTCAGGGATGAGATTATGCGCTTTTTGGATGGGACCGCTGGTGACGAACGGGAAAAAGCCCACGAAAAGCGCGACAGTGACAAGGCTTTTCTCCCTTTCGACTTTTCCCATGAACACATCAATCGTGTAGGACAAAGCCTGGAACGTGAAAAACGAGATTCCCAGTGGAAAAAAAACAGAAATCGATTTTTTCAAAAGAATCCCCGACAAAAATGGGGCATATTTAAAGAACAAAAGCGGAATAATCTCCAACAAAACAAACAAAAAAAGAACAGGCTTCCGGCTGGCACTGTCAAGGAAAAATCCTGAAGCGTATGAAACAAGGCTCACATACACGATGAACGGCAAGAAACGGATGTCGGCGCACACATAGAACACGAGGCTTGCGACAAAAAGCAGAACCCGTCCGGCGAAATTTTCGGCATCGCAGATTTTTTCCACGAAAAACGAAGCTCCTGCCACAAGAAGAACGAAAACCCCAAATTCAATTGAGAGAAACGCCATATAACCCCCAAACTTTTTGTTTTTTATCATCAAAAACCAACATGGTTTCCAAACAAGTCTATTCTACACGATATGCAAAAAAAAATCTATCTAACATTTTGACAAATATCTATTTCCTTGCTATATTTTATAAAATAAATCCATATTTTTTGCTTTATCAGGAAAATCCTATGCCAGAATTGTTTGATGTTGCGGAAAGCTCCAGAATTTCAGAACTCGTCACGCTGATCAAAAAATATCAGAACTCGTATTACAATGGCGAAGCCGAAATTTCGGACGCAGAATTCGACGCTCTGTGGGACGAACTAAAAAAACTTGACCCAAACAACCCCGTGCTCAAAAAAATCGGGGCGGACTCAGGAAACTTTGCGAAAGCACGGCACATCATGCCAATGGGAAGCCAAGAAAAGGCGGCAAGTCCCGAACAGTTCTTTGATTGGGCAAAAAATCACTCATACGGCGAATATCTTATCGAGTACAAGCTGGACGGTGCGTCCCTTGAGCTGCAATACGAGCGGGGAGAGCTTGTCCGTGCCGTCACCCGCGGAAACGGCGAAATCGGGGACGACATCACGAGGAACGCAAAGCGGATGGCCGGGGTAAAAATCGCGCTCGTGGACAAAGAGCAGAACATCGTGGATTTCACAGGGGCAGTCCGCGGAGAAGTGATAATGACGCACGCCGTGCACAAGCAGTTCTACTCCGACAAGGCGAACTGCAGGAATGCCGCGAACGGGCTAATGAAGCGCAAGGACGGCAGGGGAAGCGAGCACCTAAAGCTCATAACATACGACGCGCTTGCAACGGAAGGTAACTCGCCCTTTTCCGACGAGGAAGAGAAAATCAATTGGCTCATGCAAATGGGCTTTGAAACGTCGCCCCTCAAAATCGTAAAAACGGCGGAAGATGTGGTCAACTACCGCGCCGAGGTCATGGAAATACGGGGCGGCCTGGAATTCGACATTGACGGGCTTGTCATCAAGGAGCGCACAATAAATCTTGAGGACGCGCGGCGCGCCCGCCCGGACAGGCAGATTGCGTTCAAGTTCTCCCTGGAGGAAGCCGTAACGACGCTCCGCGACGTTGAGTGGAGCGAGAGCGGGGCAACATACACCCCTGTCGGGATTTTTGACGAAGTTCAGCTCAACGGAACCACGGTTCAGCGCGCAAGCCTCTCAAACCCGCAGACAATGCGAACGCTCGGCGTGAAAATCGGCAGCACGGTAATCGTCGTAAAACGCGGCGAAATCATCCCAAAAATAGAACGCGTACTCCCCGAAGAAAAAGGCGAGACCCATGAAATATCGATTCCGCACAAATGCGACTCGTGCGGCGCGGAGCTTGTGGACGAAGGAACACGGCTCTACTGCCCGAACAAATCATGCTCCAAGCGGATTCTCCACCAGCTCCTCAAATGGATAAATGTCGTTGACATCCGCGATTTTGGCATCACGCTGGTCAATTCGCTTTTCCGCGACAAGAAAATCAACTCCATCACAGATGTTTACTCGCTCACGGAAGAACAGCTCACTCCTTATTTCCTGAACGAGGAGTCCATCGAAAAAGACAAAGGCTCGCTGGGCGCAAAAAAAGTGTACGAGTCAATCCAAAACCACCGTCGCATGAGCCTTTCGGTGTTCGTTGCGGGTTTCGACATTGAGGGGGTGGGGGAAACCACAGTCCAAAAGCTCGTGGAGGCTGGTTTCACTTCGCTTGAAAAACTTTTTTCCGCCACAGTCGATGAAATTGCGGCGGTCTACGGCTTTGCCGAAATCATGGCAAGAACATTCGTTCAGGGGCTATCGGAAAACAAGGAGGAAATGCTCCACCTGACAAAAAGCGGCATAATCGAAATCGAAGAAAAGGGCGGTGGCGCACTGGACGGGCTTTCGTTCTGCTTTACCGGGGAGCTTAGGACAATGAAGCGGGCAGAGGCCGAAAACCTTGTCAAAAAGAACGGCGGAAGCTGCAAATCATCCGTCACAAAAGACCTGAGCTTTTTGGTCACAAACGACACGTCCTCAGGCTCAAGCAAAAACCAGAAAGCCGCAAAATACGGCGTGAAGATTATAGACGAGAACGAATTCCGCGCCATGATTGGAGAGAAAGATGACAAGTGAATTTGAAAACTGGACAGTGTACGACGACTGGCTCATAGAAAATTACGACAAATACGCCGTCACCGACGTTGTGGAAAAAAACGGCAAAATCACAATCGAATACATGGACAAAGCCGACTGGCTTTTGAAAAACGCGAAATCAGACAAGAAAAAGTAGTTTCTCCGCAGTCTCAACAAAATTTTCCTCAACGCAGGAGGCAAATTTTGCCCTCAGGAAAGACAAATTGTCCAAAAGCTCCCGCTTCGAGCTTCCCACGAGAATCACCTCGCAATACCCCCGCTCGCGAAGCTGCTTGGCGGCCTTGTTCTCAACCTGATGAACAAATCTCACGAACGGAAGGTCGGACAGCTCGCAGAGGATTGGCTCGGACAAAAGCGGAAATTTTATGTTCACCACAAGCCCAGGAAAATTGCCCCCAGTTTTTTCGGGCACTTTTTCAAAGGGGCGGGCAAGGGAAACTAGCGTCTCAAATACCGATTCTTGACGCATGACAGCATACGTCGTCGTCATCCCTGAAAGACGCGGGTTTATTTCGATGATGTACCATTTTTGCGCCTCCTCGGAAAACACGAGGTCAACTTGGGAAATGCCCGAAAGGTTCAGGCAGCGCGCAAGGCGCAAAAGCTCCGACGAAAGCTCCGAGAGATTGAAGCGCGGGGAGGAGACAGGCCCGATTTTCACGCTCTGCTTGGGACTTGTGATTCCGTACTTGTTCACGGAAAAAATAAACGGCGGCTGAACTTCATGGAAACCTTCGCGCGAATAGATTTCCGCCCCGAACTGGAATCCATGGATGTACTCTTCGATTATCCTGTCTGACGTGAACCGCTTGGACTTCAAAAAATCGCGAACCTGGAAAAAATCGTCAAGAACATCCATGCCGTAGGAGCTCAATCCCACAGTGTCCTTCACGACAACTGGAAAATGCAGCCGCTCCACCTGCGCCAAGACAGAAGACCTGTACACGTTGCTCTTGATTTCCCGCCTGTTCCCGCCGTTAATGAAAAGCTCGTGGTGCACGTACACGGCTTTTGCCACGCAAAACCCGAACCGCTCAAGCATCTGGTGAGTTCTCCACTTGTCGAAGCAGTCCACGGAGACTCCAAGCGGATGGGAAATAGTGCGTATCCCTTTTTCGGAAAGTTTCTGCGCCACAAGCGAATCCTTTATGGAAAGCCAGTCGAGGGGAGTGACGTAGAACGTGGCCGAAATGGCCACATCCGGGGAGAACGACGCAAGGACATCGGCTATTTCGCCCTCATCGTCCGCTTCAATGATTTCAAAGCGCACGGATGTTTTTCCCCCGGAAGAAACATCCGTGTTCAGGACGCTTTTGCCCCAGACATCCAGCAGGAACATCCCCGGCTTCTGCGTTGCGACAATGATTTCATCATCTGGAAAACGCAGGGCAAGACGCTCCCAAAAAAACTGATTCGACGGAATCTGCACATGAGAAAGGCTTTCATCAAAAAAATTTGAGTTGGTGCTGAAAACAAGGATTTTCATACAGGAAACCACGCCCCAGAAAAAAAAGCGGGCTATGAGAAGAGTCAAAAAAAGCCACTCCGAAAAAACGGAATGGCGAAAACAAGATTCAAAAATCAGCCCAGAACGGTAACACCCGCCCCGGAAATTGCAGAATTGATGGAGTCTTCAATTCCTCCGACCGACTCATCAAAATCAACAAGCACTTGTGATTTGTCTGGGTTTGCGTTACAACTTTTCACGCCAGCAACACCGCTCACTGCAGCATTGACCTTTGCCGCAGTATCAGGATCAAACATTCCATCAACGTAGATTTTTTTTTCCATTTTTGACTCCATTATTACCATGTGTTAAAGGATGATTCAATTATAATAAATGAAAAAATCCGAATATTCAATATTTTGCGCCAAATTATCGGAAAATACCGCAAAATCATAGAGCGGAAAAACGCTATTCAAAGTCCTCGTTGGCAATTTTCTTTCCGTTTCCCTGACGCTCCGCAAGAGTTTTTCCCAGCTGGCCGCAAGCCCCGCCAATTTCGCGCCCACGGCGCGTCCTAAGCGTAACATTCAGCCCAGCATCCTCGAGTTTTCGCACAAAACGGGCGCACTCTGCCGCGCCGGGTTCCTCAAACGGAAGCCCCGCCACAGGATTCCACGGAATCAAATTTATATGCACGTCAAGATTTTTTGCAAAGCGCACCATGTTCTCCGCACTATCATCGCCCGTGTTCTTGCCGTGGAGCAGGGCCGCCTCCAGCGTAACGCGCTTTCCAGTCTTCTCGGAGAAATATGCTATTGCTTTTTGAAGCTCTCCCAGCGGATTTGTCTTTCCGATAGGCATGAGCTTCTCCCGAAAATCCGCATCCGCCGTCGTGAGCGAAACTGCAAGACGGATTTTTGGGCCATTGTCGGCAAGGTCGTATATGCCCTTTATGACACCTGAGGTGGAAAGGGTTATCCGTCTCCCGGAAAGGGCGCGCCCCTCCTTGTCGGTGAGGATTGCCACGGCCTTCCGCACATTGGAAAGGTTCATCATCGGCTCACCCATGCCCATGAACACAATGTTGTCCAAAGGTCCTGCGTGTTTTTCCAAGTACAAGAACTGCTCCACGATTTCGCCAGCCTCAAGATTCCTCGCCAATCCCAAATGCCCGGTCTGGCAGAACGCACAGTTCATGGCGCAACCGACCTGGCACGACACGCACGCAGTCTTTCGCCCTTCCTTGTCTGTGAGAAGAACGGTCTCCACCGCAAGCCCATCCTTGAGCGTGATTTGGAGCTTTATTGTGCCGTCGCTGTCGCGTAGGACTTTCGTGACGGACGAGGAGCGGAGGACTGCCTTTTCTTTCAGCTCGGAACGGAACTGGACGCTCAGATTCGTCATCTCGTCGAACGACTCCGCGCCTTTTCCAATCCACTGGAAAATCTGCTTTCCACGGAAAGCCTGGGACACCCCCAACGCTTCGGTTATTTCTCTTGGGGTAAGCCCCGCAAGCGCGATTTTCTCAACACTCATACAGCTTTCATCTCGTTTTCGAGCCTGGAAAGCTTTTCTGAAATGGCAGAACTGCGGATTCCCTGCCTAGTGAAACTCCGAAGCGTTTCGATTGCCTTGGGCTTGTTGTTCATCTTGATGTAGCAGTCGCTGAGGTCAAGATAGAGACGATAATTCCTGGGGTCGTTCCGAATCAAGTCCGAAAGCTGCGTGATGCACTCCTGGAAGCAGCCCTCGTCCTTCAAAATCAGTGCAAGCCCCAACGCCGCATAAATGTCAAAATCAATGGACATTGCCCGGTTGTAGAAATCCTTGGCAACCTGATAGTTGCCAAGCTTGCGGTATGCGTCGCCCACGCGAGTCAAAATGATTTTGTTGTTCGGGTCCCTCTCAAGGATTTTGTTCCAATAGATAATCGACTTGTCCTGCTGGTTCAAGCCGCGGTAGCAGTCCGCAAGCCCGAAGAGGGCGTAGAAATTGTCAGGCTCGAGCTCCAGCGCCATGTCGAAGAATTTTATGCCCTGCGAAAAAGTCTTCAAATTTCGGTGGCAGTTCCCGATTGCGGTGAGAACGCGTATATCTGCGGCTCCGCCAGCCATATCATACACACAGGACCAGTAGTACAATGCGTCGCGGTACTCCTTGAAATCGTAGTGGAGATGCCCCAGACCAATGAGCGCATAGGCATTGTTCTTCTCCATTTCCAAAACCTGCAAGTACAGGTTGCGCGACTTGTGGAAGTCACGGATTTTGCGGTACGCGTCGGCAACACGGGTAAGCACCGTGATGTTGCGGTTGTCGATGACAAGATAACGCTCCCAGATTTCTATTGCCTTGTGGTACTGGTTTATCGCCTTGTAGCAGTCGGCGAGACCGAAAAGCGCATAGTTGTTCCCGGGATGGAACGAAAGGCATTTCGTGTAGAATTCCATAGCCTTTTCGATATGGTTCTGCTTGCGCTCGCAGTCACCAAGCCCCACAAGCGCATAGTTGTTGTTTTCATCCACGCAAAGGATTTTTGAAAAAGCCTCCTTTGCCTCATCGATACGATTTTCCTTCAAAAGCTGGTAGCCCTGCTTTGAATACTGCGAGACCTCTGGCTCCTGACCTTCAAGCTCGGTCTGCCCGGGAAAATCCATTTCCCTCATCAATTCGTCTGACATTTTTTACCTCAAAGACACTTTTTTAAAATTTTTTGCCGTTTTCAAAAGCCTGCAATTGTTTGAAAATTCTCCGGCTATTTAATCAATGCCGACAGCAGTTTTGCAAGCCGCTCAAAAACGACTTCCTGCTTCCGCCTATTTTTTGCAAGAATATAATACTTGAGTGCATCCAAATCTTGATTTTTCTTAAGATAAAAATCACCCACGCGCGTAAGACCATCAGAATAGCCCGTCGTGACAAAAATACGGCACGCCTCTATGATTT
This sequence comes from Treponema sp., assembly GCA_017412405.1. Taxonomy (GTDB): domain Bacteria; phylum Spirochaetota; class Spirochaetia; order Treponematales; family Treponemataceae; genus Treponema_D. Next base: position 12,986 of record JAFPYB010000216.1, read on the forward strand.
TTCCTTCGTTGAAGAGAACATTTCCTTTTCTGTTTAAAAGAGCTTTCTGTTCGGAACTGAGCGTCTGAACCGGCTTGTCGGTGACTTTTATGAATCCGTTCGGAATGTCATGCGGCGAAAGCTTTTTTTTGAGATTTTCTGCATCCATGCAATTTTAAATATAACACATTATTTTATTATGTCAATATAGCCAAGAATATTTTTCATAGCCAAAAAATCAACAGACCATTCTGAAAATTCTGTTCAAGAACACCTCTAGCCATTCTCCGCGCCGTCCGGCCCCTTCTTGTAGAAATGGACTATGGATCTGCCGTAAACCCGCTTGTCGCAGAGGACAAGGTTTCCGATACGCTCAGGAAGCATATCCTCCTCCGGAAAGTGAATCATCACGGTGCCGCCAGGATTGAGCAGCCCCCTGTCGGAAATCGACTGCATCAAGTCAAGGCGGAATTTGTACGGGAAGGGAGGGTCAAGAAAAATATAGTCGAAGGAATCCTTGCACTTCTTGACGAACAGCTCCACGGCCAAAAAATGGCACCCAATCCGCACTCCACATTCCTTTTCTGTTATGGAGACGTTCTCAAGCACCTGCTTGACCTTGATTCTGTCCTTCTCGCACAGCTGCACGGAGCTTGCCCCGCGGCTCGCCGCCTCAATGGCAATAGTGCCGCTCCCAGAAAAAAGGTCGAGCCAGGACTTGCCGCTCAAATCACCCAAAATCGAAAACACCGATTCCCGCATTCTGTCCATTGCGGGGCGAATAACGCCGTCCGGGCATTTTATGTTCCGTCCTTTCAGTTTTCCGCCAGTTATTCTCATAAAAACTCCATTTCAGCCCTAGAATGCCATCCAGCTTCCGTCCACAGCAAGATACCAGTCCGCAAGCACGTTCGCAATCTCTGAATTGTACCAGCTAACAGACCCGTCACGGTTCAGAACGACGACGCGCCCCCCGTTCCGCGCCACCTTGAGCGGGAGCGAAGCCGAGCGTTTGTACTGGAAATCCCGGTTAGAGGAAAGATTATGCGAGCGAATGAGGTTTTTCCCAAGATTCGTGTAGAGGACGGATGAGTTCAAGTATATGAACGCGTCCCCATCTTCCTCCTGAATCGGCATCATGCTCCGGGCGCTTTTCGTCTGGGTATTGTACTCGAAAATCGCAGTGGAAAGTTTTCCCGCCGAGTCCGAGTCAAGCGCGATTCCGTAGATTTTAGACGGATTTGCCGCGTCCACGGCAAGGGAGTAGACGATTTCATACTTCAAGTTGAACGGAACAGTCTCCTTCGTCCGCGTGTTCACATAAATCAGCGGGGAAGTCGGCACGGTGGATTTTGTCTTTGCCACATACAAATCGGTGCTGCCAAGAAGCACTGCGTCCTGAACGCTCGTCCCGCTGTACAGCACCTCGCGTTTTCCGCTGGCAAGGTCATAGCTCATGACGGTGGAATTGGCCTCCACCTCAATCAGCACGTCGCCGAAAACCCTCAACTTCTGCACGGTCCCAGTCGGATTGAAAAGAGGCTTCTGCGTACCTGACGACAAATCGCACAGAACAGGAGATTTCCGCGTTCCGTGGGACCACAGGACGGCATTGTTCTTGTACGGGACAACATCCGTGAAACCATCGTTACGCCCCTTTTTCTCGATGGACTCAGACTCGTAAGAGCTTTTGTAGAGCGCGTCTTCCGTGAGAAAATAGAATCCGTCATCCACACCCGCAACGTCCCAGATGTGGTCGTACATTTTTTCAGTGATGGGAATGATTGAATCCACGCGCTCATGGGGCAGAAAATCGAACTTGTAGATATTTCCCGCGGACGTGCCTGCATAAATCAGCTCGTTGTCGAACACGGCGGCAGTGATTTTTTCCCTCGGCTTGAGTCCGCTGAACGTCCTGATTCTGGAAGGAGCAGAGACAGACCTGTTGTTCTCGTTGGCCACAGTGAAGATTGAGAACTGACCGCTTCCGTTTACGATGTAGTACAAATCGCCTTTGTCGGAAGAATCCACGAGGAGGGAGTTTGCAGCATTGAATGATGCCACTGTCTTCCCGGACGTTCCGTGGAGGACGAAAATCTGCCCGTCACGTTTTCCAGCAAAAAAAATCGACTTGTTGAACATCGTCAGGTTGGAAAGGTTCTCCTCGGTGTTGAACCGCGCCTTCCTGGTCCCGGACTTGAGGTTGTAGTAGGAGAGAGTTCCGTTGGGAGCGTACATGACGGCAGTGTTCTCCGTGTCTGACGTGGTGATGAAATTGACGATTCCAGTCCCGTCCTTGATTTTGTTGCCCAGAATCGCCCCGCTGGACGCGTTGAGAACCATCGCGCCCAATGAGCTTGCCGTGCCGCAAAAGAGGAAGTTCCCTTTTGCGGAATATGCAAGGCTCGTAACCGATGCAGGCATTTTGACCGTGTATTTTTTCGTGTGGTTTTTCCAGTTCCAGACGGAGACGCGGTTGATTGAGCCGCCGTCCGTCTCGTACACGGCAACTTCGTGACCGTTCGGGTTACACGCCATGAGCTTTATGCCAAGCTCGCTCACCTGAAAATGCTCGCCCATGTCGTCGTCCGTCCATTTCACGAGGAAACCATCCTCCCCGGCGGAAAAAACGGAATTGCCCACGAACGAAAGCTGCGTCACCTCAGACGAATGGGACTGCGTTGAATTGGAAGCCTGCGAAAACGCAAGGGCCGCCGAAATCGAGAAAGCAGAAATCGCAATAATTTTCCTTACCATCATATTTATTTTTTTACCAGAACTCCAATGAAATATTTTATGTCGCCTGTCATAGCGATTGCAAACAGCAGCGCAATCAGGGCGAAGCCTACATATTGTACGACAACGCGCACTTTTGGTGAAACACGAACCTTGAAAAAGGTTTCAACCAATGACGTCAAAACCAGGTATCCGTCAAGAATCGGTATTGGAAGCAGGTTCATGATGAAAAGCGAAACGCTGATGAGCGCCATGAACTCCAAGACCGAGCAGATTCCAGTGCGGAAATTCTCCGCGAACCCAGCCTTCGCGGTTCCACCGAGCATCGTCGTTATCCGCGCGGGGCCGCTCACCGATTCGGTCACGCTCGCCCCCTTGAAAAGGAGGGAAATCCCCTTGAACGTGAGCGACACAGTATTGACGGTCTCCCGCGCCCCATGAAAAAGCCCAGGGAGGAACGGGTAGCGCACAGACTCCTTTTTCTGCACGGAGCTTGCGTCGCTCACCACACCGATTTTTCCGGTGCCGCTGGACTTGTCAAAATCAGTATGCACGGAAAAGTGAAGAATCTCTTCCCCGCGCTGCACCTCAAAATCCAAGTCAGTGTCCGGGTTGACGGCAACCTGTGCATACAAATCGGAAAAGTCAGAAATCTCCTTGTCCCCGATTCTCAGCACCCTGTCTCCGCTCAAAAGCCCCGCATCCGCCGCCGCAGAGTGCATTCCAGGGTACACGTCCGTTGCCAGCGTGATGGTGTTCCCCGCCGCGTAGTAGGAGTACCCCACCCATGCGATGACGCTGTACGCGACAAGGGCAAAGAGAAGGTTGCAGAAAGGACCGGCAAAACCGATTGCGGTTCGGAATGCCGGGCGCGTCCCATACAGGGAGTCCGCGTCGTGCAGGATGAATTCGTCCTCCTCCGATGCGTTTTTTTCACCCTTCATGCCGCAGTATCCGCCAATCGGGAACAGGGAAATACGCCAGTCCGTCCCTGAAATCTCCCGATGGAACAGCACCGGCCCCATGCCGATGGAGAACGACTCAACCGCTACGGAGCAGAGCTTGGCGCAGAAAAAATGCCCCAGCTCATGTATGAAAACGAGAACGTTGAGAAGCAATAAACCGTAAATGACTGTCATAGGTTGCAGACAGTGTATCAATTTCAGGGCATTTTATCAATTTTCGATGGCTGGCGAAATCAAGAAAGCTCCCGGAACAGCGCAACACGCGCGCGGAAAGAACATCAAATCGAGCCTGGAACGACCGGACGAACCGCCGTTTTCCAATTTTTTCAACAAAAATGAAAAAATGTGTTGACTTTTTTTTTGATTGCAGATAATATAACAATCACTTCGCCGCTGTAGCTCAGTTGGTAGAGCAACGGACTGAAAATCCGTGTGTCGTTGGTCCGATTCCAACCGGTGGCAACTAAAGGGACTGAATCAAAAGATTCAGTCTTTTTTTTTACTTGACCATATCGGTCGTGTCCATCGCAAACCGTCAGTCACAAACTGCACGTTTTCAGGGCACGTCACTCTACATTATTCGGAAGAAGAAAAATGAACTATTCAGAATTACCGCTCAACGAAAATTTGAAGAAAGGGCTTGAGGAAGCCGGATACGTGACTTGCACGCCGGTGCAGGAAAAAGTGCTGGAGGCATCGCTGGACGGCTCGGATTTGTATGTGCAATCCCAGACCGGAACCGGAAAGACGGCGGCGTTCCTCGTGTCAATCATGCAGGAGCTTTTGAGCAGGGGGGAAGGCGAAAAATCCAACGCGCTCATCCTGGTCCCCACCCGAGAACTTGCAGTGCAGGTTGAGGAGGAGGCGAAAAAGCTCGGGAAATACACGGGGCTTTCCTTCGCCGCTTTTTTCGGCGGTGTGGGCTACGAAAAGCAGATTGCGGACCTCAAAAACGGAATAGACATAATCATCGGCACCCCTGGGCGCGTCATAGACCTGCAGGAGTCGCGCCACATGGATTTGAGCCGCGTGGCACATCTCGTCACCGACGAAGCCGACAGAATGTTCGACATGGGATTCTACCCGGACCTGCGCAAGCTCATCAAAGTCCTTCCGTCCTCGGAAAACAGGCAGACAATGCTTTTCTCCGCCACACTCAACATGAACGTGAAGAATCTTGCCTACGAGTACACAAAAGACCCCAAGGAAATCACAATTGAAGCGCAGAACATCACGGTTGACGAAATCGACCAGGAGCTCATACACGTCTCAAGCGAAAAGAAGCTCAACCTGCTTTTGAGCATCCTCGCAAAAGAAAATCCGGAAAGCCTCATAATCTTCTGCAACACGAAGAAGACGTGCGAGATACTCTCAAAAAGGCTCGCGCTGAACGGCATACAGTCGGAGTTCATCATCGGGGACCTGCCGCAGAAAAAGCGTCAGAAAATCATGGACAACTTCAAGGCCGGAAAAATCAGGATTCTCGTCGCCACGGACGTTGCGGCACGCGGAATCGACGTGAACGACCTTGCGATGGTGGTGAACTACGACCTCCCCAACGAGGCCGAGAACTACGTCCACCGAATCGGGCGAACGGCACGCGCCGGGAAGAGCGGAAAGGCATACACATTCTGCTCGGAGCAGGACGTGTACTCGCTCATGCCTATTGAGCGTTATATAGAAAAAAGCATACCCTCGCGCGTGGCGATTGACGAGGACTACGCGGAGGACAAGAGCGACGGAATATACATCCGACTGGACGGCGACGAAGACCGCGACAGACACGGACGGCGCGGGGAGCGCAGAATCCTTTCACGGGACAGAGAGCGTGACGGTGGCAGAAGAGAGCGGAAATCGTCAAAGAAATCCCCCAGACGGGAAGCTGTGGGCACAGGCCGCACATCGGACGAGGAAATCGAGAAGCTTGCGTCAATGACTTCCGACGAGCGGCTCGCATACTTCAAATCAAAATACGCAAAAAACGGCGCAGCAGAAGCCGATTCTACTCAGAAGCGGAAACGAAAGCCAAAGTCACAGAAGAAGCGTTCTGCGGAATCCGGCGGCAAGAAGCCGAGCAGGCAGATGCAGAGCCAGCAGAGAAAGGCGACGAACAAAAACATCAGCAGGAACCCTCAGAAAGGCACGAAACGCGCGGAGGCAAAGTCCTCAAAGCGAATCGGGCTCATCGGGAAAATCAGGGCATTCTTTTCCAAGAAATAGTTTTTGGGAAAAAACATGACAGCGACAACAGCAAAAATCTATATCAAAAATCTAAGGCACAACCTCACGCTAATCCGTTCGAAGATTTCCCCGAGCGCGAAGATGTGCGTGGCGGTGAAGGCCGACGCATACGGACACGGCGCGATTCGCTGCGCAAAGGAGGCCGTCGCGTGCGGGGCAGACGTCCTTGCAATAGCGCGCGTCTCGGAAGGGGCGGAGCTTAGGGCTGGCGGAATCAAGGTTCCGCTACTAATGCTGAGCCTGTGCAGCCCAGACGAGGCGGATGAGCTTGTCCGCCTTGACATAACGCCTCTCGTCTTCGACTTTGAGTACATTAAGCTCGTAGAGGACGCGGCAAAGCGGGCAGGGAAGGCGGACTACGCCGTGCATCTCGCGGTTGACACAGGCATGGGCAGAATCGGATGTCTTCCTGAAGAGTGCGTTCCATTCGCGCGCTACATAAGCGACTCGCCCTTTCTTTCCCTCGGAGGCGTGTGCACGCACTTTGCCGTTGCGGACTCCCAGAAAGAAAGCGACCGTGAATACACACAAATGCAATTCAGGCGTTTTCTGCACGCGACGGAAAGCATAGAAAAAGCAGGCATCTCCCCAGGAATACGCCACTGCGCAAACTCGGCAACAACGCTGGATCAGCCCCAAATGCACCTTGACATGTGCAGGCCGGGCATCATCGTATACGGATATTACCCCGACGAGCTTGACCGCGCGTATTTTGAGGCGAAGGGAGAGCCAATCGACTTGCACCCCGTCATGGCGCTCACAACAAAAGTCGTCGCAATCCGCGGCTTTGAAGCGGGAAACTCCATTTCCTATGGAAGGACGTGGACTTCCAACAAGAAGACGAAAATTGCCGTGCTTCCCATCGGTTATGCGGACGGTTTTTTCAGGCGGTTTTCGAAGGCGGGCGGCTTCTGCGGCGGGATCGACGTTGCCATAAACGGAAAGCCGTACCCCGTGCGCGGCAGAATCTGCATGGATCAGTGCATGGTGGATTTGGGCGAAAACTCAGGCGTTGAGCGTTGGAGCGAAGCCGTGATTTTCGGGCCTGAAGAGAGCGGGGCCGTCCAGACGGCACAACGGCTAGCGGACGAAACGGGCACCATACCCTACGAAATCACCTGCGGAGTCGGAAAGCGCGTTCCTCGGATTTTCGTGGAGTAGGTCTTTGTCCGTGCCGATTTCTCATGCCATTTCGGCGAGGAGCTTTTTCACCTCGCCCACCAAATAGAAAGAGCCGGTCACCAGCAGAACGGCATTATGCGCGTTGGAGAAATCCAACGCTTTTTTTATCTGCGCACAAAAATCCTCGCTTGAGTCAAATGGAATGCCGCAATCGGAGAAGGATTTTTCCACAGACCGCAAGTCAGATTTTTTAACGCGCCCAGGGATTGTGAGGAACACAGAGCCGAAAACGCCACGGAACAATGGCGCGATGTCCGCAGAATCCTTGTCTTGTGCGCAGCCAAAAAGGAGCGCACAATTTCCCGCGCTTTTTTCGCCCAAGAACACCTCCGAGAACGTCTCCATCGTGAATCTGCACGAATTGACGGTGTGCGCCCCGTCAAGGACTATGGCGGGAATTCCGGCATAGGACGGGCAGCGCACAATCTCGAACCGCCCAGGAAGGAAAGCCCGCGCAAGCCCCTCCTCTATGTTCCGCTCGGACACCTCCGGAATGGCGAGCTTCACCGCGCAGGCGGCAAGTGCCGCATTCTGGGCCTGGACTTCGCCCAAAAGCCCCAAATCCGCGCATATTTTCCTTGAAAAAAGCGGGCTTTCAAACTGGACGCGCATATGCACTTGCGGGCCATTGAAACAATCTCGCGATGTATCATTTTTTAGACAGTCTGATTTTTTACCGCTGGTATCTTCTGGACATCTTGCGATATTTTCAACTTTCCCCAGCTCATAGGCGAATGAAAGGCACTTCACCACATCGTCAAAAAAATAAATCGGCGCATTCTTTTCTTTTGCAATACGCTCAAAAACGGCGCGGACACTATCTTTCTGACCGCTCACCACGACGGGGACACGCTCTTTTATGATTCCGCCTTTCTCCGCGGCAATTTTTTCAACCGTGTCGCCCAAGAACTCGGTGTGCTCAAGCTCAATCGGAGTGATGACGCAAAGACGCGGAGAAATGACATTCGTTGCGTCAAGCCTTCCGCCCAAGCCCACCTCAAATACAGAAAAATCAACATTCGCCTGCCTGAAAACAAGAAAAGCGAACAAGGTGACAAGCTCGAACCAAGTGACAGGCCTATTTCCAGGCAGTTCCCCAGGGGAAATGCGGGAAATTCCTCCCATTATTTCGTCCACGGCGCGGTCATAAACGCCTTCGTCAAAAAAACGGCGGCAACGCGTGATTCGTTCCGCAAAATCAATAATGTGGGGGGAAGTGTACAGCCCCGCAGAGAAGCCCGATGCTTCAAGAATGGAGGCGATGAAAGTGGCGACAGACCCCTTTCCCTTCGACCCAGCCACATGGAACGCCGGAGCGCAATCCTGCGGCTCGCCGAACCGCCTGCAAAAGAACTGCATGGTGTCAAGCCAGAAAATATTTTTCTGCGGAAGCTTTTCAAAATTAAGGTATGCGTCAAGCCACGACTGCAATTTTTCCAACGATTTCATCTTTTCCATAACAATCGATTATTTTATAGAAAAAAAACAGAATTTGCGATATAATGGCATATAGGTGGGTGATTAATGCTGTTGCCATAAGGAGTATTTTTATGGTTGGAATTATCGTAACGATTCTTATCGTATTCGTTCTTGTCAGATTGTACAAAACATATGAAGGTAATTTCAGATTTTATGTGACCGGTAAGGACAAGGGATTTTCCATGAGTGAAATTTCCCTTTTGTGGAAGCTGGCAAAAAAAATCGAGCTGGACGAGCCAAGCTCCCTCTATATATCGGTACCGTCGCTCAACAACGCAATACAGGCGTTTACCGCACAGATAAAGACTGAAGAGGGCGCCGACACCCCAGAGAACCAGGAGTTCCTTTCAACGTTGTACAAGTACAGGACAAAAATCGATATAGACAGGGACAACAAGAAAGGCCTTGACACCACCCGCGCGCTTTCCGACGGCCAGAAACTGCGCATAATCCTTCCTGGAAAGGGCGTTTTCACGTCCACCATCATTGCGAATTCAAACAACATAATCGTAAAACTCCCAATCCAAAAGAATCTGTTCATGATTCCATCCGAGGAATGGCTTGGAAAAGACGTGAACGTGTACTTGTGGCGCAAGGGCGACGCAAGCTACGTATTCGACACCACCGTGGTGAACGCCGGGGTCTACAGCGGAATCCCAGTCCTGTACCTTGCGGAGACGAACAAGCTCCTCCGCACGCAGAAGCGCAAGTCCGTCCGCTGCCAATGCAACCTGTTCGCGCAAATGTACTTCTTGAGCGGCGAGGATATCGATTTCAACGTCATCGAAAACGACCCGGGCTTCAAGTGCCTTTTGGAAGACATTTCCGAGGACGGGGCGCTCATCAGGATAGGCGGAAAGGCGATTGAGGGGCTGCAGCTCAAAATCCAGTTCGAGCTGGGCGAAAAAATCATCGTCATGTTCGGAATCGCACGGGCAATCGAATATGACGACAAGGCGAACCAGTCACTCATTCACTTTGAGTGCCTGCATCTTGAGAACGACATGCGAAACCACATACTCAGCTTTGTCTACAACATCCTTCCATCGGAAAAGAAGGAGGTGCTGGAAGCCATTTCCCAGACGGAAGAGGACGAGCGGGAAGAAAACGGATTCAACCAGGAAGAGGAGAACAACGACACCGAGCTGTTCGGGGCGCAGCCAGCAAACATCGACACGTCAGGAATCGTCGGACTCCAGGAAAACGATTTCCCCACAACAGAATCGACAATGGGCGCGGCAAACGCAGAGGCGGCGCAATCCACCACCGGTGCGCCTGGCATGGGAACACCCGCGGCCGCGCCGGGGACACTGGAAAAATCAGCAGGACAAAATGGAACCACGGGAAATGAGAGCATTTCATAGAAAATCGGTGATTCTGGCCCTTGCCGTCTCGTCAGTTGCCTTTCTCCACGCGCAAAAAAGCCCGCTCCTCGTACAGTTCGTGAAGGGAAACATAGCCGACAAAACAGCGGCAATCCGCGAGGCTGGCGAGGAGGAAAAATCAGCCCTTGCCGAAAAAGGGCTTGATTTCCTTGACGCAAACTCAGAGCTGCTTTCCGACGACCGCGACTTGTCCGCGCTGGGAGTTGTGTCGGTGCTGTCGCTTTCAAGCTCCCAGCCCCAAAACGGCGTGATTCTCGAAAAACTCATAAGCGTTTTCAAAAAATGCGCCGACACGAACGTGCGCACGGTCATTCTCGACAAGCTTCCTGATTTTGCCCAGGACGAAGAAGGGCGGGCAAAAGTCCGCGCCCTCGTGGAAGAATTTCTTTCCTCCGACGAGAACAAATCCGTGTCCCTAATCAAGAATTCCTTCGGGGCATTGGGAAAAATCGGGAACCAAGAATCCCTTGCGTTCGTCTTTGAACAATACGTCACAAACGAGCAGCAGAACCTTGCGGACGACATGGGACAGTCGCTTGTCACGCTGATGAATTTGTACCCCGACGAATCATTGCGGTTGATTTCTTCCTCAGAAATCTCCAAAATCTCCAAGATTTTCGACCTTGTATCAAAATCTTCAAAAATAACAAAAAATTATCAGATGGATGTTGTCGAAACTGCACTTTCTCAGACCCTTATTACAATGGAAAATCAGCAGGATTTTTCGGAGAAGAACGTGCGTTTCCAGCTCAGGCTCGTGGAATTCATCGCAAAGGAAAAGTGGGCCCATGCGACCGATCTTGTGGCGCAGAATTTTTCCGTCGCAAAAAAGGAATACGGCGAGAATGTGCTGAGCGAGGAGGATTTCATACAGACCATCCGGTTCACGGCGGCATTGAAGTCATCAAAAATAAGCGCCGCGCTCTCAGATTGTCTTGCTCGATTCAACGGGATGGTTGACAAGGAAAGCCATCCGTCCGAGCAAATTGTACTTGCTCTCATCAACAGTTTGGGGGATTTGGGCGACAAGACAGCTTTCGACAATCTTCTGTATGTGACATATCTCGATTATTCAGATGAAGTCGTCACGGCGGCTCGCGTTGCCCTTGCGTCGTTGAAATGGTAAAAATCAGGAATGGAAATCCGGTCATTGCAAGTGCGCTCATATGCGCAGCTCTTTTCTACTCGAATCTAGTGCGCCCCAAAAAAGCGCACCCGTACAAAAGTCTTGTTCCAAAAAGCGAGATTGCAATTGCGACAGGGACAATCTGCTCAAATCCGGTAAAATCATCGTCTGGCGGAACATACCGGGCGGATTTTTTTCTTGAATCCGTTACGAGCAAAACCGGGGAGACATCCGAGAGCCGTGGGATTCTGCCGATTCTCATTCCAGCGGAACTTGTCGAGGCGTTTTTTCCAGGAAAGCTCTACACACGCACTGGCGGCGCACGGGGAATCGTTGCCGAAAATGGGGCGCGGCTCAAAATCGGCGGACAAACATTCCAGAGCCAAAAAAGCGGGCAGGACTGTTTCTCAGTGTCATGGGCAAATCCACTGGGCTGGGAATCATCGCTCGCGAAAGTGCGCGGGCAGCTCAGGCTCCAGTTCAAGCGGCTCATGCACAGCTGGGGAAACGCAGGCGGTCTTCTGCTCGCGCTCCTTTCAGGGAGCCGCGAATACACAGAAAAGCAAGTTTCCGAGGCGTTCACAGGTGCGGGGCTGTCGCACAT
>JAFPYB010000024.1 GCA_017412405.1 Treponema sp.
ATCTTCGTTTGGAAGAACCACAGTGCCGTCCTTCTGGCGGACTTCCTCGATTGAAAAAGGCAATTCCTGGCTCGTGGTGAAGATTTCGATTTCCTTTGCTTCAACTTCGACTTCACCAGTCGCCATGTCAGGATTCACATCCTTTTCGGAACGAGCCGCTACGACACCCGCAACGGCGATACAATATTCGCTTTTCAAAGACGAGGCGATTTTTTTGACTTCATCGCTGGCCCCGTCGCCCACCATAACCTGCGTGATTCCGTAGCGGTCACGGAGCTGAATAAAAACAAGGCCGCCCAAATCCCGTGAGCGGGAAACCCATCCGTTCAATACAACTGACTTACCAACATCGCCCTTGCGAAGCTCTCCGCAAGTGACTGTTCTTTTATTTGATTCCATTTATTACCTCACCGTGCGGCATGGATACCGCAGCTTGAAATAGAGAAAGTATAGCACAGAATGAAGCCGACTACCACCCGCGCATTATTGCTCCGAGTCCCAGAAGAGCGAGAAGAAGTAGCTCGTTATGTCGTTCTCGTCCTCGTTTGAAAGCTCATAGGAGTTTGTGTGGTAGAGTACTGCCGAGCGCGAGCGTTCCGTGAGGAATCGGGAAAGCGCGTAAATTCCTGGACGATTGTCGCATCCGCAGAAAATCCATGTTGAGTCGGAGGGGTTTTCAAAGAATCGTCGTGTCCGTGTGTCTTTGAATACGGTGCCCTCGTAGTCGCCGTGGTGCGCAAAATCAGTGGAAATCAAAAGAAAATTGTGGGATTTCCCCTTCGCGTCAAAATATGGTGAAAGCACGTCGGAAAGCTTTTGGGCATTTGCTTGGTTCAGCGGCGGCTCCCCGAACAATGCCACAACGCACACGGTTGCGTTCGGGTAGTAGTGCGCAATGTAAGGAATGAGCGAATTTACCCCGTGTTCGCAGGGAAACACCTGATTGTCATAAGAAACACCGAGCTTTTGTGAAAGTGCTTTTTCCACAGTGCTGTTTGTTTTTACGATTCCTTCTTCTCCGCAATCCCACGTGCAGTCGGCAAGAGACCAGGTTTGCGTGGAAAGCCCGTAGTGGGACGGGCTTATGACAAAGAACGTGTCAATGGCGGGGTTCGTTTGCGAGAGCCGTTTGAACCATGCGTCAATCACCGTTCCGGCCAGCAGATGATGGCTCACCGTGCCGGCCCAGGGGACGGCATTCTCTGGAACGTTGGCTTCCTGGGATGGAAGAGGAATGTCCGGGGGAAATTCGCTTTTTGTGGCAGCCCATGTGCGAATGTATACGGTTTTGTGGTTATCCTCTGCTTTTGCCGATTTTGCCCCATGTTCTTTTTGAGTGCAGGACGAAAGCAGAAGAACCGCCACTGCCAGCGCAGCTTCTATCTTCCCCATTCGTCGAAAGTTTCGTCGCTTTCTGTAATGCATGATTTTTCCCAATCGGGCATATAAGATATTATGTTACCGCCGTAGATTCTTTCCTTCCATTCCTCGTCCGTCAGACGTTTGTTCTGCGGCTGGGCAAATTCGGCGTAGCTGAAGCCGTAGCCAACTGCAATGCGTTTTCCGCCCTGACTGTCGTTGAGCGGCACATGGAGGCGGAGGGGAGTTCCCACCCCGACTTCAAGGCAGATGCCGTCATCCGCGTTCGTGAACACGTCCGCAATGCACGCCATTTTGAGCATGTCCTTGTTGTCGATGTGGTCTCCGCGGTTGTGAACCATGATGCACTGCTCGAAAATATTTATAATCGTCGGAATCCATGAGTTTTCGTCATTCGTGATTGGTTCGTTGTTGACTTCCTTCTTGACGATTTCGACAGTCTTCTCATACGCATCGGAAAGCATTTTGAGGGTGGTGCGTGAGTCGTCGTCCAGAAGTCTGTATGAATCGTACAAAGCATACAATCCTTTTGCCGAAGCAAGCATTCCTTCCCAGAACGGAAGATTCGGCTCAATGTAGTGGACTGGCTCTGGAAGCTCCAGCGTTCGGAACGTTGGCTCAAAGTCACCGTCGCCAGCTTTTTCCGCATAGCTCTGCTTGACGTAGAGGATTGTGTCGTGCCTAAGCTCCGCCCATGTTCCGTGTGCGGCAATCTGCGACTTGATGTTCCACAGCGGAGACTGGGTAAAGTAGAAGCCTGCCCCCTGCTCAAACGTTGCCTGGGCTTTGATTTGGTACAGCACCTGGTTGTAGTAGGTTGAGTTCCAAAAATCCGAGTCCAGCTTGTCGAACTGGTCTGCAAGTCGTTTTGTCTGCTCTTCAAGCTCGCCGCCCAGCGCATTCTGAGCGAATTTTGAGCCGAACGCCGCCATTATGTCCAGTCCTTTCACGAGAGGAAGTCGCTTTGTCTTTTCGTGGATGAACGAATCCCACGTGAACCGTTGTCCCAGGAAACGCCAGCCCATAGGCGGTTTGCGCCCGTTTCTCATGGTGCTGTCGTCCTCGGAGGCACCCGAGAACACGGATGCCCCCTGAATTGCTGGCGGGCGGAGCTTTTCGTGGCACAGCGCGATGAAATCGATTGCCTTTTGCTCGTCTTTTTCCCATGACTTGAAGTCGGTTACATTTTGGGATTGCCACAGCGGAAGCACATCGGAAAAGCCCAAATCATCGGAAAGCCCGATAAGCGACGTGATGGGATTGAAAACCGTTTCCCATGCCGCGTACAGGCTTGGTTTTTTGTGAACAGTGTCAACTATGAACATGGCGGCGGGCAGCATGATTTTCCGCTGAATTTCCGTAAGCTCGTTGATGTCGGAGGAGGCGATTATAAAATGAATCCGCCCAAACCACATGCTCGCGCGGAAATAGGCTTCGAGGATGCCGTTCTTTGTGTAATGCCCCCGGGGTTTGTATTGGCTGAAATCTTCTTCCACTGAAAAAATCGACTCTGTGCCATTGCAGTCGAGGATGCTCTGCACATCGGCGGCGACTTCTGCGGGGTATTCTGCAAGGATTGATGGTATGTCGCGATTGTTGTATGTGATGGTTTTTTCCCAGTCTTTGCCTTCGACTTTTTCCGGCGCAATGCGGAGAAGGGCTTGTGCCACCTGAAAGTACATGATGGCGCGGTTTCTTGTGTCTTCGTCCGCATCGTTGTTCGCTTTGAGCGCATCGATGAATTTTGAGCAAAGCTCCAAAAGTCTCGGCACGAAAACGACTTCTTCCGTGTGCTGGAGCATTCGGTCAAAGACGAGGTGCTGTGAGTGGGCGGCAAGGTCTGTGGTGATGAAATGAGTGATGTTGTCGTCCAACCTTCTGTATAAGTCAATCATGTCATCACGGGTAACATGGTAGAGCGTGTATGGAATTTGTATGGCGAGCTTGTCATTCTCAAGAGATTTTGCGACTTGTTCGCTCAACTCCTTGTAGCCTGAGATTGGATGGAATGCGTCGTATTTGCCGTTCGTGCGGTACAGTTCTGCTGAAATGCGGTTTGATTTTGTGTCGGCGGTCAGCCCGTATAAATCCGAGCCGAAAACGTAGCCTGTTTTTCCGTTGTATTCGGTTTTGTAAAAATGATTGTAATTTTTCTGGAATCTGAACATATCGGCGTAGCCTTCGTTTGTCGTGAGCTTTTTGCCGAGTTTTAGGAGCGTGGCAAACGGAATAGGTTCGCCTTTCATGTTCTCGTCAGTTATTTTGTATGTTCCGTCAGGTGCTTCAAAAAACGCGCTCTCTGGGTACAGTTCAGCCGAGTTGCTTGCAACAACGGCCGTCTGTTCTTTTTCGTCGATGCCGTAGTCAGGAATGGGCTTGAATTCCAGCGGGTCGTCAAGAAATTGGGCGTGTGCATCTGTGTGGAACATGGAAGACGTGAGCGCGGGTAAATCAAGGTTGTATGGTTTGCTGTCTACTTGGAGATTTTCACTTTCAAGTTCTGATTGTACTGCGTCCTCTGCCACGGGAGGCGCAAGGACGACCTCTTCTTGTGTTTTCTCGGGAGCCGCGGCGGTGTTTTTTCCCTTGCAGCCCAAGAAAGGGAAGAAAAAAATCGCGGCTGTTGCGGTGAAGAAAATAATTTGTTTCATTTGTACAATATACTTCAAAAAGCCTGTTCTGTCACCGCGATTTTGTGCCGGCACGAGAAATTTTATCTGTTGTTCCTCTTCATTTTTGTCCAGTGCCGGCGTGTTTTTTGTGTTCGGTTGCGCTATACTGATTTTCATGCGCCGAATCCGCCTGATTTTGTTTTTTGTTTTCCCGCTGATTTTTTCATGCACACAAAAGCGTCATGTTGTGGTGTGCGACAGGACTAGTGCCGCGTATGAATCGTTTGTTGAACACGCGCGGCAATACGGCCCGTTCACGCTTGTGCTCATCGACTACCACAATTCAGTGGGGCAGAAAAAGAACGGGGTGACGAGCGTAAACTGGGTGTCGTCGCTCATGCAGGAAAATCTTGTGCGCGATGTTGTGTGGGTTTCTGGGCGCACAATGCTTCTTCCCAACAGAAAGTCGCGGGAGGCGTGGCTTGACCGCAATCTTTCCACATTCCTTCCGACAGATGCGGCGCACATCAAGAGCCGCATCCGCATTTGCGACTGGCACGATTTGGAATCGATGGAGCTTCCTCGAAACACTGTGGTGAGCGTGGGTTTTGCCGAGTTCACAAAAGACCCGGGGGCTGACGTTTTTGCATACATCGATGAAATTCATGGTTTCATCAAAAAACACGCGCCCCTTCTCACTGTGCTGTCGCTTTCTTCTGTCTACCAAAACGATTCCAGAAAGGCGTGGGACTGGTTTTTGCATTGTGTTGATTTTTTCCCGCTACGGGCGGATTGGGCGTTGTGGGCTGGCGATTTTTCCCAGGAAGCTGAAAGCCGTGATGAGCTTCGCGCCCGTAGCCTGTGGCGAAAAACTGGTGATTTTTTCCCCGGCGCATACAATTGGCTTTTGTGCCCTTCCGCCGTGCGCGCGTCACTGCTCAAAAAACACATCTGGGCACTTGATGGGACTGCTGCGGTGTGCATGGGCGCATGGCAGGACAACGCGCTCAATCTGCTTGAATCGGAGTTTCCGGAGAAGGCGCGGCGGGAACTTTCCCAGTGCGCGGCAAGAAATCTCTCTGATTTTGCTTTTCCTTCCATGCGCAGCGAAACAATTTTGCTTCCGCCCCAGCCGCTTTCCGTTCACGACGAGAAAAGCCGCGGCATTGCCGTTAGGTTCAGGACGTCGGAAACCGATCGGGGCTGCCTTGCTCTCTATGGCGGACACATGGAGCTTTTGCCGCTTGTTCCTGTCTGTGTTCAGCGGGCTGTGCGTGATGAGCGTTATGCACCCATCGCCCGTGACGAGATTCCGTCGCTTTTTGTGAACATCTCAGTCTTTTCCCCGTGGAAGCCTATGGCGGACGCGCTGGACTTTGTTCCCGGAATGGACAGCCTCATTCTCCAAGAGCCTGACGGCGAGCGCACGCTTTTGCAGAGTGCCGTCGCCATGGAACGGGGCTACTCGAAAGAACAGTTCCTTTCGCGTCTTTCAAACAAGGCGGGGCTGGGGCTTGACGGGTGGAAGGACGAAAATCTGCGTTTTTTCAAAAGCCCAACGCTTGCTTGGACAACGGCTGCATCAGTAAAAGGTCTTGATTAGACAAAAACGACCACTTTTTGATTTCACCATTTTTCAACATCTTTTCCACAAGTTTTCCCCTTGACAGCTGAAAATAGTCGCTATATCATTTTCCCATATTGCGCGAAAAACACTAAATATGGTGTTTTTCGTGTCGAAAATAATAAATGTCTGCATAGTCGGCTGTTATGCGCGGCTTGTGGGGTGAGGGGCGGACATCAAAATTATCGAGGGGTTGTGATGAAGATTATTAAGCGGAACGGTGAAGAAGTAGATTTCGACATCAACAAAATCATTACTGCCGTAACAAAAGCAAGCAATGAAGTTCCTCTTTCCGAACAGCTTAAAAATGAGCAGATTCAAATGATTGCCGAAAAAATCCAGAAGCGGTGCGAAGACGAAAATCACGAGATGAACGTCGAAGCCATTCAGGATTTGGTTGAAGACGCAATCATGGAAGAATCGGCTTTTGCAATAGCAAA
>JAFPYB010000217.1 GCA_017412405.1 Treponema sp.
AGAAGCGACGGATTCGGCCCCGAGGTAAAGCGGCGAATCATCATCGGAAACTACGTCCTGTCCGAGCAGTTCTCGGGCGACACATACAAGAAAGGAATGAGCGTCCGCGCAAGAATCCAGCGGGAAGTCGCTGCGCTTTTTGAGACCTACGACCTCATTCTCTGCCCAACGTGCCCCACGGCATCGTTCAAGCTCGGGGAAAAGGTGGACGACCCCCTCGCCATGTACTTGAGCGACTTGTACACAGTATTCGTGAACCTTGCACGCATTCCGTCAATCTCGGTTCCGGCAGGATTCACGAGCGAACAGAACGGGAAAATGCCCGTGGGAATCCAGTTCGCAGGAAAAATGTTCAGCGAGCAGAAAATTCTTTCCCTCGCAGAAAGCTGGGAGCGCGACCACGCAGGGTGCGGCATTCCGGTCAAAAACTGACATTCATGCCGACTTTTGAATGACAGTCCAAGAAATCAGGGAAAAGGCAGTCGAATCGCTCAGAAACTCACAGCTCCGTGATTTTCCGGAGCAGATTCGCACTGCCTCCCTTGACACCGACATACTCATTTCACAAATTCTTCAAAAAGACAGGACGTGGATTCTGTTCCACAGGACAACACCTGTTTCAAAAGACGACGAAGAAAAAATATTTTCGGCAATCGAAAAAAGAAAATCGGGGCTTCCCATCGCATACATAACAGGACACAAGGAATTTTTCGCCCTAGATTTTCTCGTCACGCCGAAGGTCCTCATCCCAAAGCCGGACACGGAGCTGCTCGTGGAACAAGTTCTTTCGGAAATTGAACGGAGGAACAGCCCTGTCTCACTCTGCGATATGTGCGCCGGTTCCGGCTGCGTTGGTATTTCAGTGCTGAAAAATGCAGGCTCTTCTGTCAGCTCAGCCGTTTTTGCGGACATAAGTGTTGACGCGCTTGAAATATGCAGGAAAAATGCCGCCCGCATCCTTGGCAATGAGCGCAAAAAGCCAGAAATCAGCTTCGTGCCCACGAACTTGTTTTCGGATGTGGTCGCGGGATTCGATGTAATAGCCACAAACCCGCCCTATGTGCCCAGCTCAGTTGCCCGCGCGCTTTTGGAGGACGGGCGTAGCGAGCCGATTCTTGCTCTGGACGGCGACGTGGACGAAAACGGGGAAAGCTCCGGGACGGACGACGGGCTTTCGCTCATTAGCCGCCTTGTTCCCGAAAGCTATGGCCATCTTTTTCACGGCGGAGCCTTGTTGATGGAAACAGGCGAGTACAATGCGCAAGAAACGGCCGCGCTCTTTGAAAAGGCGGGTTTTTCATGCGTCCGCATTGAAAACGACATGAACGGCATGATGCGGAACGTGATTGGATTTAAAAAATAAGAAGGGGCTGTCTAAAAAGTTCAGTTAGCCGTGTCATTCCGAACTCGTTTCGGAATCTCAACGCTGCAGATAGCGTAGATGCTGAAACAAGTTCAGCATGACACTCACTTTTAGGACAGCCCCTTCTTTTTAGGAATGAACGACCCCGTCGCAAGCAACGGGTATCGTTCTTATAAGGTATTGCATTCGGGCATAACCCAAAGCATGGAAACCTTATTTGTTTACGCGCTCTTTGAGAGCTTTTCCAGCCTTGAACCGTGGCAATTTTGAAGCCGGAATGGTGATTTCCTGCTTAGGATTCTGTGGGTTGTGACCTTTTCTTTCAGCTCTCTGGGCCACTGTGAATGTTCCAAAACCGATAAGCTGCACATCTTCTCCTTTTTCCAATGATTTAGAAACATTCTCGACAAAAGCTTTGATGAAAACATCAATATCTTTCTTTGTGAGCTTTGTGTCTTCAGCAATTGCATCGATAAGTTCTGATTTGTTCATTTTTTACCCCTAAAAATTTTTTTATGAAATACAATTTCATTGATATAATGCTATTGTATTTTCTTACTTTTTCATAGTCCTTTTCATCTTTTTTGTGTCAAAGAATGAAGGATTCTGCCATTCCCCTAGCGGCTTGAAACAGCCGAATTGTCAACAGCCTTTTTGTAGCTGTTCTTCAACTCGTTCACGGCGTTCTTGTATTCTTCAAGCTCATTCCAAAGCCATTCAGGAAGAATAACAATCTTTGCGCCGTCGTTCCACTCAACGCTTACATACGCACCAGCCGTCTTTGTGATGAGGAGGTGCTTGTTCTGCTCGTCCATCGGATACTGCGGAACATCAACTGCATCAAGTTTTTTGAGCAATGAGGCAGCCTGTGTCGGCGTAAGGCCTGATGAAGAAGCCTGGTTCTGGGCTGCCTTTGTCAGGTCGTCAATCTGCTTCTTCTGGTTCGCGATTGTGGTGTTGAGGTTCGCAATCTGCTTGTTCAAGTCGGCAGCCTGTTTTGCGGCATTGGCGTTGGCGGCGTTCTGCTTGTTCAAATCATCAAGCTGCTTCTTCTGTGAAGCGATTGTGTTGTTGAGGTTCGCAATCTGCTTGTTCAAGTCGGCAGCCTGTTTTGCAGCATTGGCGTTGGCGGCGTTCTGCTTGTTCAAATCGTCAAGCTGCTTCTTCTGGTTTGCGATTGTGGTATTCAGGTCAGCAACCTGCTTGTTCAAGTCCGCGTTCTGCTTTGCGGCATTGGCGTTGGCTGCCACCTGCTTGTTCAAGTCGTCTATCTGCTTCTTCTGGGCTGCAATCGTGTTGTTCA
>JAFPYB010000218.1 GCA_017412405.1 Treponema sp.
ACTTTGTTGAGAATTATGCCACGACAGCGAATCTTACAGGCACTTCTTACGCGAGTGGCTGGTATATGCCGAGCATAGCGGAGCTTTGCAAGCTGTATCAGGCTAAAACCGATGTGAATAATGCACTAAGCAAAATTACAGGTGCTGCACAAATGTATACTGCTTATTATTGGTCGTCCAGTCAGAACGCATCCGACAGCAGCAAAGCGTGGGTCGTCAGTCTCGGGGCGGGCGAGCTCTACTACCCCAGCAAGAACAACACAAGCATATATGTCTGCGCAGTGCGGGCTTTTTAACAATTTGCACCTTAGCTTTGCGAAGGTGGCCACCATGCGGCTTTGCCGCATGGTGCAGCTATCTATATCAAGTTCGGAATGACAGGCTTGTAACATCAGCATACCTTTTGAAACACATTCAAAGTTTTTTTGTGTTCAGAATACATCGGACTGCCATTTTTTGCCTGCGGGGGCGGGCGGCTTTCCGAAAAGGGGAGCTGCCCTGTTTTTTATGCTTCCGCCAGCGTTTTCGCCGCCGGCGTTTTCCGCGTCCGCGATGCCTTGACCACGAGTTTTTCCCCGCTCAAATCGACGTACACTTTCCCGCTTTCGCATTTTCCTGAAAGGATCAGCGATGCGAGCTGGTCTTCAATCTCGTCCTGTATGATTCTCCTTAGTGGACGCGCACCCATGCTCGGCTCGTAGCCGTGGTCTAGCAGGTATTTACGCGCCTTCGGGCGGATGGACAGGGAAATCGATTTTTGTGAAAGCCGCTCCTCAAGCTCATGCACCTGAATGTCGAGAATTTGCGACACTTCGTCCCGGCCCAGCGGATCGAACACTATGATGTCGTCGATTCTGTTTATGAGTTCCGGGTTCATGATTTTTTTCAGCTCTTCCAAGGCGTTTGCCTTGATTTCATCTTTGGGGAGGATGCCGTCAGACACTTGGGCAAATCCCAGCTTCTTGTCCGCCGTAATCTGCCGTGCGCCAGCGTTGCTCGTCATGATGATGACAGTGTTCCTGAAATTCACCGTATGGCCCAGGTTGTCCCGCAGCTCGCCCTCCTCAAAGAGCTGGAGCAGTATGTTGAACACGTCAGGATGCGCCTTTTCTATTTCGTCGAAGAGAATGACGCTGTACGGCTTCTGCCGCGCCTTTTCCGTGAGGGAGCCGCCCTCCTCAAAGCCGATGTAGCCCGGGGGCGCGCCAACGAGACGGCTGGCAGTGTGCTTTTCCATGAAATCGCTCATGTCCACCCGCAGAATCGCCTCTTCCGTGCCGAAAAGGAATTTTGCCAGGGATTTTGCCAGCTTTGTCTTTCCAACGCCCGTGGGTCCCAGAAAGATGAACGAGCCGATGGGGCGGTTGGGGCTTGAGACTCCTGCGCGGCTTCGTCTTATTGTTCCGCTCAGGATTTTCACGGCCTCGTCCTGCCCAATCACGTCCTTGTGGATTTCCTTCTCCATGTCCAAAAGCCGCACCGATTCGTTCATGCTTATCTGGTTTGACGGAATGCCCGTTATGTCCGCCACGATTTTTTCTATGTCCGATACTGTGACGTGCTTTTTTGATGACGATGCGTTGTTCTTCCAGAACTCGTTGAATTCGTCCAGCTTCGCCTTAAGCTCGTGCACTTTGTCGCGCACTTGGGCTGCACGCTCGTAGTCCTGGTTCTCCACGAGCAGGTTTTTCTCGTCGTTGAGCTTTTCGATGTCGCGCTCAAGCTCCGAAAGCTCCACAGGCCGCGCGTCCGAAACGATTTTCTTGGAGCTGCCTGCCTCGTCCAGAATGTCTATCGCCTTGTCCGGAAGGAAACGCTCTGGAATGTACCGCTTGCTCAATGAGACGATTGCTTTTGTCACGCCGTCCTCGTACACGACTCCGTGGAAATCCTCGTACTGCTTTTTGAGTCCGTCCAGAATTTCCACCGTGGCTTCTTCGCTCGGCTCTTCCACGGCCACTTTCTGGAAGCGCCGCTCCAACGCGGGGTCGCGCTCGAATTTCTTCCTGAACTCGCCGAATGTTGTTGCGCCTATGACCTGAATCTCGCCCCGGCTCAACGCGGGCTTTAGGATGTTCCCGGCATCCATTCCGCCCTCGGAGTTTCCCGCGCCAATCATCGTGTGTATTTCGTCTATGAAAAGGATTATGTTCCCAGCTTCCACGACTTCCTTCATCATGCGCTTCATGCGCTCCTCAAAGTCGCCGCGGTAGCGCGTTCCCGCCACCATTGCCGTCAGGTCGAGGGAGACGACGATTTTCTTTGAGAGATTGAACGGCACGTTCCCGTGGGCTATGTGCTCTGCAAGCCCCTCTGCCACCGCAGTTTTTCCAACTCCAGGCTCTCCCACTAGAATTGGATTGTTCTTTGTGCGGCGTGAGAGAATCTGTATGACGCGGTTTATCTCGCGGTCGCGTCCCACCACAGGGTCAAGTTTTCCCTCGCGGTAGAGCTGCGTCAGGTCGCGGGAGAATTCCTGAAGGAAAGTCTTTTTCTGCTTTCCGTTGTCCTTCTGGACTGCCTGCCCGTTGTTGTCCACCAGCTCCTTCGGCTTTTGTTTGGGCGTGTTCTGCTCCGTCTTGTCCTCGCTCGTGAACCCGGAGTTTGCAAGGATTTCCACAGCCTTTGAGCGGATGAAGTCGATGTCCAGCGCGGTCTTGTCGAAGAACCGCCGCGTCACGCTGTTTTCCTCGCGGATTGCGGCTATGAGCAGGTGTTCCGTGCCCACATAGTCCGTGCGCATGGAGCGCGACTCGATCACGGCGGTGTCCAGCATTGTGCGCAGGCGGCGGGAGGGCGGAAGGTCGGAGTTTTCCGAGAGATTTTCCCGTGGTGAAATGCTTTGCTCCAGAACGAGCTGGAAGCCCAGCACGTTTATGTTCAGCACTTGCAGAAGCTGGTAGCCGAAGCCGTCTGCGCTTTTGAGAAGAGCCAGAATTACGTGCTCGGGCATAAGCTCAAGGGAGCCTGATTTTCTCCCTTCGTCCTGCGCGAGGGTGGTGAGAAGTTTTTGTGCAAGATTCGATAGTCCTTTCATTTTTGTCCTTACAAGTGAGAATTTCTACAATGCGAGTTTTACGTTCTCAAACGATTCTTGGATGACGAGCGTTCTCAGGTGGTTTTCCTTTAGCGTCTTGTTTTCCGATATGTCCTCGGGAAAATTGAAGTGCCTGCTCTTCATGACGAACTGGAGATGGCCGTTCTGCACGCGGTAGAGAAGCGCGCACAGCTCCCTGTCCGTCGTTCCTTCAAGTATGTTCATGTTCAGCCCGCACTTGACGGCGGAGATGATTTCTATTGCCTCCCTGAGAGTGAGGAACGTGGCGAATTTTGCCTTCGCGAAATTCTTGTACACATAGTCGCGGATTTCAGAAATGCGCCTTTTTGAAAGAAGCTCCCTCTCGTTCCGCTCCAAGTCTATAAGCTGGCGAATTGCGGAAAGGATTCCCGCCATTTGGGACGCTTCGTTTCCGCTTCCTGCCGTGCGCGTGGAGATTTGGTAGTAGAAGCCCAGGGACGAGAACTTTTCCGCGCCCGAGCCGAAGCAGTCGCGCATTGCAAAGCCGCTCCTGTCAAGCCCCATGAAAATGTTCTGCATTTTCGCGGAGAGGGAGAGGCATGGAAGGTGCAGCCTGAAGGAGACCTTCATGCCGCTTCCCGCGTCGCGAAGCGCGGATGTGAGAAAGCCGTGCTCGTAGTCGGCGGCGAATTGGACGGAGTTCTGCAGTTCGTTGTCGATTTGTGCAACGGTGCGGTATGTGTCGTCAATCTCAAGCCCCGGGGCGAACGAGGCAAAGCGCACATGGTCGATTTCGTTCACCGTGCAGGAAAAACGCCCGTCCGTGCGGACAATAACGCCGCTTCCTGAGATGTTTCTAGTGTTCTGGTCAAGAACGCCGCGCTCCACGAGGATTTGGTTTCCCAAGTCGTCGAGCTTTGCGACTTCTATCCCCTGGTAGGAGTCCGGCGAGGAGGAATGGGCGAACGAGTCGAAGATGAGCGTTTGAACGCGGTTTGCGTCGTCGTCCTTGAAACAGCTTGGGAACGGAAAGTTCGCAAGGTTTCGTGCAAGGCGGATGCGCGTGGAGAGCACCACATCGCCTTCCGGCCCTTCGTAGGAGTACCACGCGTCGTCACTCATCATCGCCCCCTGCAACTGGTGATTTTTCCAAAGCCTTAAGATAGTCGCGATAAATGGCAGCTTTTTCATAATCCTCACGCTTTAGGGATTCTTCAAGTTTTGCCTGAAGAACGATTCTGTCCGTGAGCACGGACTTGAAATTTTTGAGACGGCGGGGCATTGTTCCCGTGTACGGAGCCGTGATTCCCATCTGCTTGTAGAGTTCGGCGATGTCGTTTTTGAATATTGCATAGCACTCTGGGCAGCCGGCACGGCGTATTGTCTTGATTGTGGTGAGGCTTGTTCCACAGACCGGGCAGAGGTGCGAGTCGTCGGGGGAGACTTTCTTGGGGCGGCCCAAGAAGGCGTCGAAGAGCAGGGCGAGGGATTTGCCGATTGTCTTTGAGTCCGGGGACACGCCGTTTTCTTTGGCGCACTCGTAGCAAAGATTCAGTTTTCTTTTTCCGCCCTCATTTGCTTGTTCAATGTAAAGAATTGCTTCTCTTTTGTTGCATAAATCACAAATCATAAAATCTCTTGCCTCATCTGTTCTATTATAATCAATCCATAAATATAAATCAGTATGGAGAAAATTTAAAGTATCAGGACATCTCTAAAAAGTTCGGAATGACACTTATGACACTTGCTTCTAGGACAACCCCATCAAAATAGATAACGACACTGATTATTATCGGTTACAGTGATATAATAACGCCATGATTCCACGGGTATTGATTTCTTCTCTTTCGTCGTCGGCCGGAAAGACGACTGTAGTTTCTGCCTTGTGTTCCATGCTGGGCGCACGGGGGAAAAAATGCGCGGCGATAAAAGTCGGCCCCGATTTCATTGACGGACAGTTCCATGCAGCGGTTCAAGGCGTGCAGACAGGCAACATAGATTTGTATTTCACCGACGAGGAGGCTATG
The DNA here is from genome assembly GCA_017412405.1 of Treponema sp. GTDB lineage: Bacteria > Spirochaetota > Spirochaetia > Treponematales > Treponemataceae > Treponema_D. The sequence continues at coordinate 5,047 of JAFPYB010000218.1, forward strand.
CGAAAGATTTTCCAGAGGGACACGGCGGGAGCTGATGTTGCCCTGATTGAGGGCGCAATGGGCTTTTTCGACGGTGTTGGCGGTTCTTCCCCACAGGCGAGCGCGTTTCATGTGGCGCGTGTCCTGGGGGCGCGTGTTCTTCTCGTCATCGACGCGAAAAAAAAGAGCCTTTCGGTGGCGGCGGAAATTCTTGGGGTATTGGAGCTTTCAAAAAAACTTTCAGGCGTGAATATTGATTTTTGCGTGTTCTTGAACAAATGCTCCGAGGCTTTGTTTTTGCGTCTTGCGCCAAAAATCGAGGAGCTGTGCGGAGTTGGCGTTGTGGGCTATCTTGAGGAAAATGCCGATTTTGCAATCGAAAGCAGGCACTTGGGTCTTGTAACGCCCGACGCGGTTCCTGCCCTCGCCGAGAAAATTGCCCGCATTTCTGGGTGCATGGAAAAATCGGTTGATATTGAAAAAATCATTCCGACTGTGGGGAGTTTGCCCGAGCAGGGGAAAAATGAGCCGCTTTTCGCCTGGGAAAAGAAGAGGGGTGTGGTGAAAATAGCCGTGGCACGGGACGCGGCTTTCTCGTTCTACTACCGCGAAAACCTGGCTCTTTTGGAATCTTTCGGTGCCGAGTTGTGCTTCTTCTCCCCGCTCAAAAACGAGCCTGTCCCTGCCGGCGCGTGCGCTCTCTACATCGGTGGCGGCTACCCGGAGCTTTTTTGGAACGAGCTTTCCGAAAACTCGCGCTCCGCTTCCTCCCTGCGTTCCGCCTGCCGTGGAGGGCTTCCGGTCTTTGCCGAGTGCGGCGGCTTCTTGTACCTACAGATGCTTGGAATCCTTGCCGGCACCTTCGAGAACAAGCGCCGCCTTGTGCGTTTCGGCTACGCGGAGTTCCAGTGCGCCGAAGACACGTTTCTCTTGAAGGAAGGCGAGAAAATCCGTGGGCATGAGTTCCATTATTTTGACCCGACGGAAAACGGCCGTGCATTCAGGGCGAAAAAGCCCGGCGGCGCGGAATGGATGTGCATTCAGTGCGCTTCCGCCGTGGAATCAGTGAAAAAATCGTGCTGCAAAAAGAAGAGCGCGGCTTTTGACAAGAATAGTGTGGCTGGATTTCCGCATTTTTACTTTCCGTCGAATCCGAAAATTGCGGAAAATTTCGTGGACGCGGCACTCGCTTACGATGCGCTTTCCCGCTGGGACAGGGGGAATGGCTGCGCTGGATGCTCTGGGTGCGGAGGTTGCGGCTCTTGCTCGCCATAAAAGTGTCCCCCACGGAAATGATGAAAAATCGCTTTGAGAATCTGGAAAATTTGGTTGTACGCTGATTTTTAAAAAAATTCCCCGCGGCAAACAGAAAAAAATGTTCCATTTTATATAGTTCGTGTTACAATGAAAGGCATGGAACATGAAATGATTTTGTCCGCTTCTGGTTGGCGAAAAGTTTTTGCCGCAAGCGGGGATGAAAACGATAGAACGTTCGATATCGGCCCAAAGAACAAGATTCTTGCCATGCTTGCTGCCGATTCATTTGCTTCATATATATTGGAAAAAAAATCGAACCCGTCAATAGTGCTGGGAATCGACTCCCGCCCGACGGGCCTTCAGATTGCCGATGCGATGATTCGTGTGTTCATGGCGCGGCGCATTGCCGTCAGCTATTCGGGAATCATCGCTGCCCCAGAAATCATGACGTATGCCCACACGCTGGACGCGTTCGTGTACATTTCTGCGAGCCACAATCCCATTGGGCACAACGGAATCAAATTCGGCCTGAACGACGGCGGCGTGCTGAACCCGGAGGAGAGCAAAAAACTCATCGCCCTCTTTGAGGAAAAATGCCGGGACGTTTCATCTGCCGGAATGGTGCAGGAGCTTTCCAAGCAATGTTCCGACGCCGATTTGGACTGGGTTTTCGCCGAGAGCGTGGCAGTCATGCGCGAGGCGAATTCGGTGTATCGCTCTTTTGCAAAGACCGTTGTTTCTGGAATGAACGATGTGACAAAACAGAACAAATTCTTTGTCACCGTGCGGCAGTTCCTCAAAAAAAATCCGGTGGGCGTGGTGTGCGACATGAACGGCTCCGCCCGAACGCTTTCCATCGATTCCGCGTTCCTCAACGAGCTGGGGGTGGAATACCATGCAATCAACAACAGACCGGGGGAAATAAAGCACGCTATCATTCCTGAGGGCGACAACCTCTTGTGGTGCGCCAAGGAGATGGAGAGCCTCCATGCCGAGGGAAAAGAGAACTTCAAAATCGGCTATATGCCTGACTGCGACGGCGACAGGGGAAATTTCGTCATTTGGAACGAAAAGAAAAACAAGGCGGAAGTTCTCAAGGCCCAGGAAGTCTTCGCCCTGTCCGTGCTCTCGGAACTTGCCTATTCGGTCTACATGAGCGAGAATTTCTCTGAGGGCTGCAGCGGAAGCCGAATGAAAGAATTTTTAAAGATGCGCGGCAATTCCGATTTTTTTGCGAAGCCTGGTGTTGGTGCGGAGCTTAATCTTGCCGTTGCCGCAAACTGCCCCACGTCCATGCGCATTGATGAAATTGCGTCTGTTTTCAGCGCGAAGGTTTTCCGTTCCGAGGTGGGGGAGGCGAACGTGGTGAGCCTTGCCCGGGAAAAGCGCGGCGAGGGGTACACCATCAGGATTTTGGGCGAAGGCTCCAACGGCGGAAACATTACCCATCCGTCTGCGGTGCGTGACCCGCTGAACACGCTTTTTGCCCTCTTGAAACTGCTTTTCATTCGGGACGGCGAGAACAGCCGTGGCTTGTTCCATATTTGGTGCGAGGCCAGCGGTCAGATGGAAAAATATGAGTCGTGCAAGGACGATTTTTCAATCATCGACATCCTTGAGACTTTGCCCAAATACACGTCAACGGGCATCAGCGAAAGCCGTGCCGTGCTGCACATCAATTCAAAAGACCACGCCGAGCTTAAGGCGCGTTTCCAGAAGATTTTTGAGGAGCAGTGGAGTATGCAGCAGGAAAAGCTGCTCCGCAAGTACGGCTTTGTTTCATATGAGGCTATTGCCACTGTAAAGACGCAGGAAATCCGCTCCGTCACAGATTTTTCTGTGAGCGAGAAGGGCGGGTTAAAAATCGTGTTCTACGATGGGGAAAAAAAGCCGCTCGCATTCATGTGGATGCGCGGAAGCGGGACTGAACCTGTGTTTCGTGTCATGTGCGACGTAAAGGGCGACAATCCCGATGAAGAAGAAAAACTTATTGAAGGGGAGACAAAAATGCTTCTCAAGGCTGACGGTCAAATGTAAAATCGATTTCGGTGAGATTGAAAGCAGACTGTAATCATCCAAAGGTGGCGAGTTTGCGGCATGGATTTTGGCTGGTGAGGAAACGAAGGTTTCTGGGCAAACTTATTGTTTTGGTAAAAAATTCCCGTGGCAAAGATGGGAATGACATATGATGATAAAGGAGTAAAATCATGGAAAAGGCAGAAATCCTTGAACGCGCGAAAAAATATATCGCGGACGAAAAAGATGTGCGCTTCCGAAAGGAAGTCGAGGAACTCGTTGCAAAGGCAGACGATAAAGAGGCTCTTGCAGAGCTTGAAGACCGCTTCTATCAGACCCTTGAATTCGGAACTGGCGGCCTTCGCGGCGTAATGGGCGGCGGAACAAACCGCATGAACACCCTTGAAATCAACCTGGCGACCCAGGGCTTGGCTAACTATGTCCTCAAAGCCTTCCCCCAAAAAGCAAAGGACGGCACTTTGAGCGCGGTCGTGGCTTATGACTCACGCAAGAACTCAGATGTTTTCGCTGAGGCTACAGCCCTCATTCTTGCCGCAAACGGAATCAAGGCATATCTTTTCACAGGACTGCGCCCGACCCCGGAGCTTTCTTTCGCAATCCGCGAGCTTAAGGCACAGACCGGCGTTGTCGTAACGGCTTCACACAACCCGCCCCAGTACAACGGCTACAAGGCATACTGGGACAACGGCGCTCAGGTCATCGAGCCGCATGACGTTGGCATTATTGATGAAGTAAATGCCGTCAAGGAAGTCAAGACTATTTCTAAGGAAGATGCACTCAAATCGGGAAAGCTTGTTCTGATTGACAAAGAAATCGACGAGAAATTCTGGGCTATGTGCAAGGCTCAGCTTTTCCGTCCCGACCTCATCAAGGAAAAGGCTTCTTCTGTCAAAATCGTCTACACACCGCTCCACGGAACGGGCGCAATGCATGTTGAGAAGGTTTTGGGCGATTTGGGACTCAAAGTCATCACAGTTCCTGAGCAGCGCGAGCCTGACGGAGCCTTCCCCACGGTAGAAAAACCGAACCCGGAGGAAGCTCCTGCCCTCAAACTGGCAGTTGCCCTGGGCGAAAAAGAAAAGGCTGACTGTGTAATGGCCACTGACCCGGACGCAGACCGCTTCGGAACGGCTTTCCCCGGAAAAGACGGCAAATTCGTTCTCGTCTCAGGAAACCAGATGGGCGCCTTGCTCTGCGAGTATGTCCTTCTTTCGCGAAAAGAATTGGGCAAATTGCCTTCAAACGGGGCAGCAATCCGCTCAATCGTTACATCTCCATTCACTGACTACATCTGCAAAAAATACGGCGTAAAGATGCACGAATGTCTGACTGGCTTCAAGTGGATTGCCGCAGTGGAAGACGAGTTTGAAAAATCAAACACAGAAACTTATGTCTACGGCCTTGAAGAGAGCTACGGCTACAAGGTTGAAAAGGAAGTCATGGACAAAGACGGCGTTTCAGCTGCCGCAATGTGTGCTGAGATGACTCTCTACTGGGCTTCAAAAGGAAA
>JAFPYB010000219.1 GCA_017412405.1 Treponema sp.
CTCGGCTCTAAAGTTCGGAAATGACTCCGCAAGTTTGCGGAGTGTTTGCTTTGCAAAACTCCTGCAAACTTGGCCACTTTTGGCAAAGCCAAAAGTGCAAATATAACAAAAAATTATCGCAAAAACACTGTCAAAATCGAATTTTCTCTGCACCTATAAAGATATGGAAAGAGAAATGCAAAAAACAGCAATACAAAAAGAGATAAAGCAAAAATGGGAAGAACTGACATTCGCAAACAACTTCCTCTTTGAAATAGTTGCCCGGGGCTGCTCCCTTTCTGAAGATGATGTTCGTGAAATCAAAAAAAGTTGGAGCTTGAAAAGGAAAAAAATCCTTGACACAAATGCTTATTACACCGATACTAACGGTATCATTGTGCATATGCTTTTGCATTGGAAGGCAGTGCAAAAAAAAATTATATCATAAAACAGCTACAAAAGGAGTTTACAAATGAAGAAGATTATCGCGGCGGCGGCCGCATTGTTGATTTCAGGATTCGCGTTCGCACAGGGCTTGACGCTTGAAGTGGGGCCACGGGCAGGGGACGAGCTTAACATCTTCGACTTCAAGAACGGAGATGGGGATGATTACGTAGACGAACTTGCGGTGCATTCCGGCTTTTCCATCAGCGCCTTTGCCAACATTGGTCTTCCCTTCGTTGACGGGCTTGGCATCCAGCCTGAAGTAGGGTTTCATGTCCATGAAGTGGGATACAAGCCAAAATATGGGGACGAAGACGATACAAAGAGTTTTTACCTCTCCCTTGACATTCCGGTTCTCGTCACATACAAAATCAACGTGACCGAGAGATTCTTCATCCGCCCGGAAGTTGGACCGAAAGTTTCTTTCGTTCTCGGAAAAATCTACGACAAGGATTGGGACAAGATTGACACAGACTTGAAGACACCGTTCAACTTTGGACTTACGGCCGGTGTATGCTTTGGAATCAATGTCGGCCCCGGCGCAATCGTCATTGATGCCCGCTACAACAGGGACTTCACAAAAATCATTTTGGATAACAACGCTGAAACCGAAATCGGTTCTGCCCAGTCCATCGAGCTTTCAGTGGGCTACGCATTCAAAATCATGTAGCATGGCGTAAAAGCCATCAGCAGGGGACGCGCTCCCCTGTTTTTTTTTGCGCCACATCCTATTGGAAAGTGGATTTGGGGCTTCAAAAAATTTTTGGCATATATTCGTATTTCGTTCTTTTGAAAATATCTAAAATGACATAACGTTCTGGAGAATCAAGATTTTTTGCCGGGGCGGACTTTCTCTACACGCGCAGGGTAGAGGCTTCTTTTTTTGGGGGAAAACAAACTTCTTCTTTTGGGATGGGCTTTTTCTACACGCGAAGCACAGCGCACTCTTTCTTCGGAAAATACGTTTTTCCGGCGCCCGAGTCGTCCACGAATTCGTTCATGCTCGTCACTTCAAGCGCATTGTCCTCCATCTCCGTGGAGCGGATTATGTTCAAATCGGCGGTGGAAATGTCAGAATCCCACTTGAGTTTCTTGAAGCCGTCGTTAATTTCATCGTTGGAAAACGGGAAATTCTTTCCCACACAAATATTGATATACGCCAGCGGGTATGAATCATCGGGCAACGCGGAAACGACGACATCGTGAATGTGCTTGTAAATCGATTGTATATCCATGTTTCTTATTATCGGCAGAAAAAGCCGATTTCTCCATGAGATGCAAGTTTTTGCGCCGTTGCCGTGTGCCACACGCCCCACGGCAATATGAGGCCTGGCGGATTAGTTTCCTTTTCCCACAAGGCACATCCACTCCGCCTGGGCGCAGAGCGTGTCACCGACGAACGCCTTTCCTTCCTGAACCACCATGTTCTTTGAGACGCGCTTGTTCTTGATTTCCATGCGAACAGTGTCGCCCGGGCGAACCTGATGCTTGAACTTGACGTTGTTCACCGTGGCAAGGAAAAAGAGGCTTCCCTCGTCGAATTTCTTCTGCAGGCTGAGCGCGCTTCCTCCGCCCTGAGCCATGGCCTCAATGAGAATGACCCCCGGAACCACCGGGTACTGGGGAAAATGCCCCTTGAAGAAAAAATCATCATCCGTGAATTTTCGAGTGCAAACGCAACCTTCCTCGTCGTACGACTCGATTGTATCGACAAACAAAAACGGTTTCCTGTGCGGCAACAACGATTCAATATCGGTAAAAGCAGCCATAAAAATCTCCTATAAAAACCCCGCGTCAGCGGTCGTGCAGGAGGCACGAAATCGCAGTTTTGCCAACGGCAAAATCTGCACATGATAAAAATTACACGGATGTAATTTTTATCATGCCTCCTTGAACGTCCAAAAACGACAGACCCTAGTTTACCAAAATTACCCGCTTCCGCCAACACTCAACAAAAAAACGCGGGACGGAGCTGAAATTTCCTGCAGGAAGGGAATGGTTCCACGCTTCTCCCGTGGGATTTTTTGCTCGGAAAAATAATGCGCCACCGATTTTGTGCGCCCATTGGAGAACACGATTTTGTCCCCGCCAAAAAAAGACCTTATCACGAAGGGAAATGGGACTGGAATCTCAATCATTTTTTCCTCGCCGTAGAACGAGAGGGAAAACGCCTTGAGCGCGTCCTTGTCGCGAATCAAAAAGTAGAAGCCGCTCTCCACGATTTTTGGGCCGTCTTTCTCCGCAGTGTCTTTTCTTGAGACAAAAATCTTGCGCCCACCTGACGCGCGCTCTTCCCACACGCACACACCCGCGCCAAAAACACGGTGTACAGAGCTGTCGTCACGCCAGAACAAAATGGGGCGCACCATGCGGTAGGAAATGCGCGCCTTTGCATTGACGAGGGAAAAGGCACGAAAAATGAGCCTTCGGCGCACGGCAGCTTTCTGAGAAAAGAACAGTTCCGCGTCCATGCACACGCACTCCGCGCCCGCATCCCCCTGAGAGCCACATCGCTCCCAGGAAAGGGCGGCGCACACATCGGAAAAAAAAGCCGCGTCATCCTCGTTTTTTTCCGCAAGGGAAAGAACTCCGCGCCGCCAGCCGGGGAACAGCTCGTCAAGGCATGGGACAAGCCTGTTCCGCACGCGGTTCCTGTAATAGCTGTTGTCCCCGTTCGTGGAATCGGTACGCCACGGAACGTTCTGGGCGCGAAGATAGGACTCAATCTCAGGACGCGTCACGGACAAGAGCGGGCGAAAAAACACGCCGCGCCGCCGGGAGATTGAGCCGTCCACCCCCTGCAAAAACCGCATCAAGACGGTCTCAAGCTGGTCGTTTTGGTTGTGGGCAAGGCAGAAAACATCAAGTTTCTCTTGGGCTATGAACTCGTCGAACGCTCGGTACCGCTCAAAACGCGCCGCCTCCTCAAGCCCCAGCCCCCGCTCGTCTGCACGGGCGCAAATGCCGCCCTCGGCCAACTCCGCGATTTTGCACTGAACGCCAAGCCTGCCGCACAAGTCCCGCACAAAAAAGCAGTCACCATCGCTCTCGCTTCTTTGGCGCATATGATGGTTCACCGTGAGAACAAACACGCGCCCGCTGCCGAACAAGTGGACAAGGGACAAAAGCATGGACACAGAGTCCGCGCCGCCGGAAACGCCCGCCCCAATGCGAAGAGGCATGGCTTTCGTCGGCACAAGGTTCGCGCTGGTGAACGCCTTGAGAACAGTTTCTTCAAATTCCCGAACGATTTTTTCCATGATGCAAAAAAAAGGCTTGCCAGGAAACACAGAAGGATTTCCGAGCAAGCCGTCCATCAGCAAAAGCTGTTATGAGCGCGGTGGCGCAACGCTGATGACAGAAGCATCAGCCGGAGTAAGGATTGTAACAGCCTTACCGAGGTCAATGTCTTTTACGTGAAGAACATCGCCGATGTTTACTTTTGAAACATCAACAACGACACGAACAGGAAGGTCTTTCGGCAATGCGCTCACTCTGATTTCCGGAGTGTGCTTTACCATGAAACCGCCCTTGAGGACACCGGCCGGTGTGCCAGAGTACTGCAATTTGTATGTGCGAACAACTTTCTTCGTGTTTGTGACAGCAAAGAAATCAGCGTGGAGCACAGAATCCGTCATGATGTCATACTCTGTGTCGCGGATGAACGCATCGCAAGTTTTTCCGTCAACATTCAATGTAACGAGTGTTGTGGCAGTAATTGAGCGCCATACTTTGTTGAACTCAACCTTGTCCACATCGATTGATGTAGCCTTTCCTTCCTCGTCGTAAACAACTGCCGGAATACGACCATTTGCGCGAAGCTGCTTTGCAGCCTTTTTTCCTGTCTCACTGCGAACTTTTGCAGTAATAACCATCTGTTCCATTTTGGACTCCTATTTTTTCTGGAAAAACCTAAGTCTAAAACAAGCGTAAAAGTTAAGGAACTGCCAGCTACCACAAAAAGCGATTAACCAACAGTTCCATGACAAATTAAGCCACCCCATCGTTCGTCACGCCAGAGCTTTTCCAAATATAGCTGGGACGACAGGATTCGAACCTGTGGAATGACGGCACCAAAAGCCGTTGTCTTACCGCTTGACGACGTCCCAAAAAATTCAATTACAAATCATCCGCAGAAGCAGATTCCTCGTATTTGCCGGCATTGTAGTCGGCAAGGATTCTATCCTGCAGCACAGCACGGAACTCCATGCTGATTGGATGGGCAATGTCCTTGTACTTTCCTTCAGCAGTCTTCCTGCTGGGCATTGCAATGAACAAACCCGTATCGCTTTCGATAATCTTTACGTTGTGAACAACAAAGCAATCATCAAAAGTAATAGTGACATACGCTTTCAACTTTCCTTCAGCATTTACTTTCCGAATCCGAAGTTCAGTAATTTCCATTTTTCAGCTCCCCGAATAATAACAGAATCTCCACTTTTTCTGCAAGCGGTCGAGCGCATTCCTCGCAGAATCAATCGACTCAAAAATTCCAAAAACGGTAGCCCCTGAGCCAGACATATCAGCCCATAAAGCTCCTTGATTTTTTAAATCCTGCAACGCGTGTCGAATTGCAGGATATTTTTCAGTCAAAACAGAAGTAAAGCTATTGATGAATGTCCAATTTTCAACTGATGATGAATAGATACGCTCATATTCATCAAAAAGCGGGCATACATTTTTCATAGAAGCCTTATAGTTTTCATCAACCAAAGAATAAGCCTCTTTAGTCGAGCTGAAAACTTCTGGAAAAATCAAAACAAAATGAAAATCGTGCCTCGCATTTATTTTCTTCATTACCTCACCACGCCCAGAAACAAGGGATGCCTCATGCACGCCGTTGTGAAGGAAGAAAAAAACATCGCTTCCGACTTTATCAGCAACACAATCCGCAAATGCGTCCGTGAGGGAAAAATCAAGAATCTCTGCGATTGCTTTTATAAACGAAGCCGCATCCGAGGAACCGCCTCCAAGCCCTCCCCCGCTTGGAATGTTTTTTTTCAGCACGACCTCAAACCCCGCATCAATACCAGAAAGCTCACAGAAACGCTCGTAAGCCTTTGTAATCGTGTTTGACTGCGGGAGCACCAATGTGTCGCACCGAACGGAACATACATTTTTTTTCTCGGACAGCTTGACGCGAAGCTCGTCGCACACATCAATCGTCTGAAAAATGCTCTCAATCCGATGATATTCCTCGTTCTCCGCTTTCGGCAAAACATTGAGCCCAATGTTCACTTTCGCAGGGGCGGAAACGACAACATCAAATGACATAGAGTTAATTTAATCGATTTTCGCCTTTTTAGTCAATGGCGGGATTGAAAGATGTTCCGAAACTTTCCCCCCCCTTCTCCCAACGGTACAATTGTTTTACAAACAAGGGTTTTTGTTCCTAAATTGCGGAAAAATACGACATTTTCTCCAAAATCTCAAAAAAGTTATTGACACTTTGAAAAGAGTGAACTACATTACCAATATGGATGCGATGAGTTTTGATGATTTTTATGACGACTCGTTGGATGCTGATGACTACAAGTCACCAGACGAATTTGAAAAAACGCCGAATGATTTCCTTGACGAATTTGACGATGACATCTACGGCGACATGACGGACACCGACGAAATCGACGATTCCATCGAGTCCGACGAAATCAAGAAAGTAAAAAACGACTTCAACTTCTGCGACATCGGCGTATAAGCCGTTGTCCAAAAAGCAGGCTCGTTCAAAAACCCACATATTCAGCGGGACACCCGAACATCGTCTGTCCCGCCTTTTCTCGGCAGCTTATTCCGTCACAACTTTTGCGTTGTGCCAGAGTTTTTCAAGCTCGTAGAACTCACGCGCATCCTTGGACATGAGATGAACCACAATCGGGCCAATATCCACCAGATTCCAGTCGTCCCCGTCCGGCGATTTTTTGTTCGTCAAATGAATCTGCAAATCATTTTCCTTCGTGTAGTCCTTCACCTGCTTCACCAATCCCTGCCAGTGCGCAGAGCTGTGGATAGTGGCAATCACAAAAAAATCAGTCCAACTGTTGAGTTCCGAAACGTCAAGGACAACAACATCCTCCGCTTTTCCGTCCGAAAGAATTGTCGCAATCTCAAGTGCGTTTTCTTTTATTGATTTTTCCATTTTTTCCTCCTGTCATTATCGTACATATCGGCCGTTAAAATCTTTTCCAAGAATTATGGTGAAGTCAGCCGACGTGTTTGCGTCCATGTCCTCGCGGATATTGTCGCATTTTATGAAGTCACCGAGAAGTTTTGCGCTCTCCTCGTTTCCAATGTGGTCAATTATGACCGTCTTTTCGTATTCGCTTGAATCGGCGTTGTCGTACTCAAGAACATCGTAGTTCGAGCTAAGAAGGCTCCGCGTCTTTGCTGCAAGCCCCTGCACGTGGGTTCCGTTCAAGATTCTGATTGAATAATTCGTCTTCTCGTCCTGCCCCCTGTCCTTGAGCTGGCGGATGGCGTGGTTCACCACGTCCTTTATGTACAACCCCTCCTGAAGCGGGAATATGAGCTGCTTTCCGTCAACGGTTCGGTACGTTCCGGTGATTGCCTGGGGAGCCAGTCGCTCGGGGTCAATCTGCAGAATCTCGTCGAACAACTCCTGCACGTCCGAGCGGGAAAGATTCGTCTGGAACCGCTTTGCAATCTCGCCGAAGGACGACTTTGCCTTGAACACGTCCGCATTGCGCGAAATGGCGTTGAAGAAAGCCAGGACAACATTCTGCCGCCTGTCGTCAATGTCGCCCTCGCTCTCGTCCGCCTCCGAATACATGAGGTACGTGCGAACCTTGTCACCGTCCAAGTTTATCGCGCCGCTGGGCAAAAGCCACCGCTGCCCGTCAACATTCTTGATGTCGATGGGATTGGGGATGAACACGCTCATGCCCCCCAGCAAATCGGTGAGCTGGGAAAAATCGTCAAGGCTCATGAGAACGTAGAACGGAATCGGCTGCCCGAGGAGATTCTCAATCTCGCTCTTGTACACGCCGATTCCCTTCTCGGAATAAATCGCATCGATTCTGTCGGCGCGGTCAAGGCTTCTCCAAATGCCGCCCGTGTTCCCCTGAATGTTTATGAGAACGCCGCGCTTGGATATTTCATCAGCGTCGTCCGCACCCTTTTCCGAAGCCGTCAGGTGGTACGACATCAAGACATCGGAAAAAAGCACCTGATTGTTGTGCTCAAGGACGAAGAGCGTCTTCAGAACGCCTTTCCCTTCGCGGAGGGATGATTTTATCGGGTCTTCCCGGAGCGAGAGGATGAGCACGGCAATGACCACGATGATGATGAAAAAAATCGAAACGAGAAGGATTCCGCCCTTATTCCGCGCTTTCATCCCGCAACTCCTTTGCCCAGCCAAGCGACACGGGGGCAACTGATTTTCCCCGCGACTGCAAATAGTCTATATTTTCCTCCAAAACAGCCCTCGTGATTCCCAGGAGCGTCTTTGAAAATAGATTCGCCCGATACTCGTCCGTGGACTGCGGCCTGCCAGGCTCTATTTTGTCCGCCACGAAAAGAATTTTTCCCAAGTCGCACAAACCGGGCTTTCCGAACGTGTGGTTGGCGATTGCCTGAACCACGTCCGCGCCGAAAATGCCGAACTCGCTCCCGATTTTCACCCCTGCGGCGCGACCGTGAAGCAAATCAGGATTCTCCGCCTCAAGCCCCTCAATGGGCTTTCCGTCCTCTTTTGCCAGCGCGATTTTTTCCTCCGCCGGGATTTCCTTGCAAATGTCGTGCGCGATTCCGGAAATCAGCCCCAGATTCTCGTCAAGCCCATAGAGCCGGCACATGGAAGCGGCAGTCTCGGCAACACGCACAGAATGTTCATATCGATTTTTTGAAAGATGCTCCTCGGCATACTCCCTGATTTTTTCGTAGCATGTCTTGTCATCATATTTTTGAGAAACCATACAACCCACCGCTTTTAATATAGTCAAAAACCGCCTCGCCGACAAGATAACGCCATGCGCCGCCATCCGCGATTTTCCGTCTGATTTCCGACGAGGAAAGCTCGATTTTCGGATTTTCCACCGTCTTGTGCGGGTAGGGGAACGTGTCCCGCGTGACGTGCATGGGATTCTTACCGTATTTTTCCGTTGGGCGATTTTCAAAAGCCTTCCGCTCCTTCTTGGACCTGGGGCGCACCGCAAGAATCAAATCCGCGCGTTCGGAAAGCTCCCGCGCGTGCTCCCACTTGTCGTAATCGCCAATCAAGTCCTCACCGAACACCACGCCGATTTTGCCCTCCAGAGCGGACGCGAACTTCTGCTCCAAAAAGCACACGGTGTCCCAAGTGTAGGAAACGCCGCCACGCTCGATTTCGCACAGCTCCACCTCAAACCGCTCATCGCCAGAAATAGCGCGGCGCACCATCTCGACACGGTGGTTGCATGAAATTTCCTCCGCCATTTCTTTGTGCGGCGGACGGAATGTGGGAACAAAAAGCACCTTGTCGTACCCCAAGTCCGTACACACGCTGTCAGCCAAAATGAGATGCCCGATGTGAATCGGGTTGAAACTTCCGCCAAGAATCGCTATTTTCACTGCTCGCTTCCCGGAAACTGAATTTCACGCTCGTCGTATTCGTTCACGCTCCGTGACGAAAGAAACGATGGGTTCAAGCTGGACGCTTTCTTCTTTCCAGTGAGAAAGCTCCCAGACGAGATTTTCTCGCCGTTCGCCCCCGTTCGTTCGCGCTCGTCCAAAGCGTTTATCAAGTCAAGAATCGCAAGACGAATCTCGTTCATTCCCCTGTGAGCCGCCACCGAAACCGGAAGCACGACAGTATTCGGCTCCGAGGCGCGAATGTCCTCGCCAATGAGCCGGGCATTTCCCTCCGCGCCCTCAATGTCGATTTTGTTGCACAGGACAATGCGCGGTTTTGAAAGCAGCTCCTGAGAATAGCCGCCCAGCTCCGCGCACAACGTCTTGTACGCTGTGCGGCAGTCGGGGTCGGAGGCATCAATCATGAACAAAAGCCCCGCCGTGCGGGAAATGTGCTTCAAAAACCGAATGCCAAGCCCACGCCCCTCGCTAGCCCCCTCAATGATTCCTGGAATGTCGGCGATGATTACATCACGCTCGTCAGATGCTCGGAGCACGCCCAAGTTCGGGATTTTTGTCGTGAACGGATATGGCGCGATTTTTGGGCGGGCGGCGGTGAATGCGTCAAGAAGCGTGGATTTTCCGGCGTTCGGAAAACCCACAAGCCCAATGTCCGCCATGATGCTCAGCTCAAGCAGGAGTTTTCTGGTCTCCCCCGGCTGTCCTGGATTCGCCTTGCGCGGCGCCTGGTTCGTGGAGCTTTTGAAATGCACGTTTCCCCAGCCGCCGTTTCCGCCTTTCAAAAAAACAAAACGCTCGTCCTCGCTTTCCGTGGTGAATTCTTTGATAAGCTCGTTCGTTTCCCCGTCACGGATTGCCGTTCCAGGCGGCACCATAATCACGATGTCCTCGCCGTCAGCCCCATAGCGGTTCCAGCCCATGCCGTCGCCGCCGTTCTTCGCCTTGAAAAAATGGCGGTAGCGCAAATCCGCCAGAGTGCGGAGATTGCGGCGCACACAAAAAACAACATCGCCGCCCCGTCCGCCGTCGCCACCGTTGGGTCCGCCGTTGGGAATATACTTTTCGCGGCGGAACGAGATGCATCCATTTCCGCCTTTTCCGCTCGACACCTCGATGACCGCCTCATCTGCAAATTGCTTCATAGCTATTTCCTACAAAATAAAAAAAAGACCAGAAACGACTGTTCCTGGTCTTTCAATCAAACGGAAAAATTACGCCTGAGCCTCAACACCTGCGTATTTTCTGTTGTTCCGCTCGTAGAACTTTACAACTCCGTCTGCTGTTGCAAACAAGCTGTCATCTCCAGCCAAACGAACATTGTCGCCCGGGAAGATTTTTGTTCCACGCTGTTTTACGATGATTGAACCTGCTGTTACAGTCTGTCCACCATATACTTTTACACCCAAGCTTTTTGGGTTTGAATCACGGCCGTTTTTTGCGCCTGAACCGCCCTTACTGCGTCCCATTCTAAGCCTCCGCTTTTAGATTGTTGTTTCTTCAAACAAAACATGTTCTGGAAATTCCTTGGAAAGCGATTTTAGTCCGTTCCTCAAAAAATCCGAAACACCTTTCGCACGAGATTCCACCATAGGATTCCCGTTGTCCAACTCCACGAGGAAAGCCAACTTTCCTCTGGAACTCGTATCAGCACTTACTGTAGCAGTTGGGGTCTGTGAAAGAGTCTGCATCGCCGTTCTCAGCAGTATTGTGATTGCCGAGCACACGATGTCGCCTCCTTTCTTGGAAAAACCTGCGTGTCCGTTAGCTTCGCATTTTTTTATCACGCCGTTTCTGCCAGAAACCAGAGCCACATTCGTCATGGATTAAAATCCAGTCTTAGCCGATGATGTTCTCAACTTTTACAGTTGTGTACTCTTGTCTGTGACCGATGAAACGGTGATAGTCCTTCTTTGCCTTGTACTTGAAAACGAGAACTTTCTTGTCGCGAATCTCGTCCTCAACAACAACCTGAACCTTTGCGCCACTGACATACGGTGTCCCCACCTTTGCAGAACCATTGTCGCTTACAAGGAGAACTGTATCGATATCGATTTTTGCGCCTTTCTCAGCATCGATTTTGTCAACCTGAATAAGGGCATCTTTTTCTGCCTTGTACTGTTTGCCTTTGTATTCAAAAAGTGCGTACATAAAAACCTCTTACCGCCGGGAAGTGTAACGGAACTCCAACGACTCTAAACAAAATAGGACTTCCGAAGAAGTCCTTGAACTGAGCCACGATGGACTCGAACCATCGACAGCCGCCTTAAAAGGGCGGTGCTCTACCACCTGAGCTAGTAGCCCATCCTTTCGTGTTGAAAGTGATAGAAATCATATACGAATATTACAAATGCGTCAAGCGATTTTGCATTTTTATTGCAAAAAACAGTCCGTTCCAAATTCCAGCCTTTTTTTTGTATAGAAAAGACTTTCATCACTTGGCAAACATTTTCTCAACCTCAGCACGCTTCAGCCGGGCAGCAACACGGGCTGGAGTCTCGCCGGCCTCATTTTTTGCAACGGGACTCAACTTTCCCAAGGACAGAATGTGCTCCACCACATCTGTGTCGGCGTACTGAGCGGCGTAATGTAGTATGGTGTTTTTCTTTTCGTCCGTCTTTGCCGCTCCATACGCCACAATTCCGTCAATGATGCGCCAGTCCTTCGTCTCAAAGGCGCGAACGAGCGGGCAGTCCCCAGAAAGAGTCCTGGCAAACGGAGAAGCCCCAGCAGAAAGAAGGAACAATGCCGCCACCCGCGACTGGGAAGAAACAGCCCAAAAAAGCGGAGTTTCCCCAGCATTGTTCGCCGAGTCAAGCAAGAAGCCGCGCTCATGCAGCAGCGACAAAAAAGCGCCATTGACCACATGACGAACAGCTGCATGAACGGCAGTGTTCCCGTCATCGTCACAGATTCCGCCGTCGCCTCCCAAGACGGAGAGCGACACCAGGGAATCCCGCCTGAGCGACAGGGAAAAAGGCGTGTCACCAGCATTGTCATGCGCAAATGGATTTCCGCCCGCGCCACGCACACGAGCAATCAGCTCCGGGGAGGAATGGACGGAGGCCTCGTGGAGGGCAGTCCGCCCCACACTGTCCTGAACCGACACATCCGCGCCAGAATCAAGAAGAAGGAGGACCACCTCGTCATTCCCAGAGGAAAGAGCTTTCATGAGATTCGTGCGTCCCAGAGAATCAACCGTGTTGCAATCCGCCCCAAATGCAATCAAGCTCTGCGCCATTTCCACAGAATTTTTCTCGCACGCCAAGTCCAGTGCCGTCATGCCGTGAGCGTTCTTGGCGTTCACGTCGCAGCCCAGGGAAACAAGGAATTTTGCCGTCTCCGCCGAGTTCCACCGAACAGCTGCATGGAGCAGCGTGTTCTGTTCATTGTCTCCGCCGCCTTTCTTGGAATCAAGTTCCGCGCCGTGGCTCAAAAGCAGCTCCAAAGCAGAAACGGAATCTGCTTTAACAGCCGAAAAGAGCGGACTTTCTCCGGCATTATTCTTTTTTCCTGCTTTTGCTCCGTTTTCAATCAAGTACAAAATCGACTCCAGACATTTCCACTCGGCGGCATAGTGGAGCGGCGTATTCCCAGAACTGTCGGCGGACAGTATTCGCCCGGGGCGAATGAACCAGTCAAGCATCTCCGCCCCACGCACCAACGCGACCCTGAGCGGCGAATTGTTCAGCTTGTTAGATGCAAATATGTCGGCATTTTTTGAAAGCAGAAGCTCGCACACATCGCGCCTGTTTTGGGCGGCGGCAACAAGCAGCGCACTGTCTCCGTCATTGTTCCTTGCGTTCACGTCAAATCCAAGCCCCACCAAATAGGTGATTGCCGAAATCCGCGCTTTTCTTGAGACAGCGACGATGAGCGGAGACGAGCCGTACACGTCAGGCCGAGCATCTGCCGCCGTCACCATGAGCCTGAGCATATCGTCACTGGGGGCTGCAAGGGCGAGCGTAAGCGGCGATGAGCCGTGCGAATCATACAAATTGCAATCAGCCCCATTCTTCAGATAGAACAAAACATGGTCGCGGTTTTTGTTTGCGACGGCAACTGAAAGCGGCGTAACACCTTGATTGTTTTTCACATCAACCAGGGCACCGCTGGAAAGAAAAAATTCCAGGACAGATTTCGGGCAATTGCTGGCTGATGCCACATGGAACACGGTGTTTCCGTCAAAATCACCGCGGCGCACATCCGCACCATGCCGAACCAGCATTTCGTAAATGCGGTACTGCTCGTTTCCCGATATTGAAAGCAGGACAGGCGTTTTCCCGTTCTCGCCCACCGCATTTACATTCGCGCCACGTTCCAAAAGCAGGCGCACCACGTCGCTGTTCCCGCTTCTCACAGCCTCATGCAGCGGCGTATTGTTGTTCTTGTCACGAACAGAAAGTATGCTTTCAAGCGACACGTTCGGATTCTCGCGCACAACATACGCCACAATTCCTGTGTGCCCCTGGGTTGCGGCAATGGAAAGCGGCGTTTGCCCGTCACCAAAGCGAATCATCATGTTCCCGCTTTTTAGGGCATCCTCAAAATACGAAAACGCGCCGCGCACAAGCTCCGAGCCTGCACAGACCAGCTTTGCCCCAATCCGCACCGAATCGGCGTTCGCCGCATCCTTCCAAGAAAGAGCGAGAGGAATTTGTCCTGCATTGTCCGTGGGCGAAAGCGGCAATTTTTTTGCGATGTAGTCATCAACGGCAGACTCGTTCCGCGAGCGTGCAATATAATGAAGTATTGTTTGTCCATGTGCATCGACGATGCGGGCAGTCTCGCCATTTATCATGCCAGCCATCACGTCCCCGCCTTTTTCAAGCGCAATCTCAATCGCGCTAAGCCCCTCTTCGTCTCTGGCAAAAACGTCATCCCCGATTTTTGAAAGCACGCTGGCAGCGGCGGCGCAGCGATTGTTCACCGCAATGTGGATTGCCATGTCGCCGCACCTGTTTCGGATTGTCGTATGCGCACCCAGAGAGAGCAAGTATTCCACCAGCGGAGCGTTATCCATTTCAGCGGCAACATGGAGAACAGTATTTCCAGCAGAATCCACCGAATTCACATTGTCCGAGGTCACCAGTTCTTTTGCGTGGTCGTACTGGCGGCGGACGATGTAATCCTGCGCCGTGTAGCCGCCTTTTTTCCCGGAGTCGCCCCACCCCCCTTTTCCCGAGCTGACACTACTGCCGTACCCTGTCGAAAGACAACTGACAAAAATAAGCGACATAAGCACAATCGGCAATTTTGGCAATCTCAGTTTTTCCATACGCTCTCCTGCTCTCTTTGTTAAACACCCCATACCTTATCGGATTACTTAGACGTGTTTTCCAGATTCGCATGGAGTTTTTCAAGCAAGTACAAAAGGTTCTCTTTCTCCGCCTCCGAAAAATCTCGATAGGCACAGTCAAGAAGCTCGTTGGAAAGGCTGTGCGTCGTCTCATTGTACGCCCTGCCTTTTTCCGTCAACGAAATCCATCGTTTTCGGCTGTCAGAATCATCTTTCTCGATTTTTACAAGTTCTGCCTTTTCCAATTTTTTCACCAGCACCGTCGCCGTAGATTTGTCCCGATTGATTTTTTGCGAAAGCTCCCCCATCGTCAAACGCCCAGACTTTGAAAGGCAGAACAAGATGAATCCGTGGGACGAGACAAAATCAGGAAGTCCTGAGCCGCTCATTTTTCTCTGCAAAAAATCAGCAGAACACGAATGAATTTTTGATATTAAAGAAAGAACTGAAGAAACTGAATAATTCATCTCACCCACATGATAGCAAAAAAATCACGAAGATACTCACAGGACAAGTTCAAAAATCAACAAATGCAGACACACATTTCCAAAACGCTCAACTAATCCGTTTTCTGCTGAGCAGGTCTAATATACTTTCCTTTTTTAGTTTTTTCCATGAACGTAAAGCTCGCATAATTCTTGTAAAAATCCGATTCATTTTTGTTGTTTCCAACAAAACCAGTGTCATTGTACAAAAAGGCGCGTACACAAATCCCCTGATTTTTCTTGTAGAAAAACTCAATTTCCATGTACTTGTAGCCCTCGGCAAACAAAGAATTTGGCGAAACAACAGACACAAAAGACCCCATATCTGCATTGAACGTTTTTTTAACAACAAGTTCTTTGTAATTTCCGCGCTTGTCAACATGCAACCGTGTTCCGGCAAGATTCATCAACACAAGAGCCTCGTACATCGTAACGCTCGCTTTCTCATTCACCCCAGTTTCCTTGAAGAGAAGATACCGAACTTCACCATCATGACCATTGAACGTTGCCCGGTACGCACGGTTCACGCCCTCATTCCGCAAAGCTTCCCCCACGTCGGCGTTAAGTTCAAATGCCGGAAGCTGGCGATAGAGGACTTCAAACGCCTCGTCATCGTTGGACGGCTCAAAATTGAGCGAGACAATATCTGCACTGGCAAAATGCGCTGCGCCCAAAAGCACGAGGAGCATGGGCGCAACTTTTCTGAGAAAAAGATTCATACTTTATTTTACAGCACGTTTTATGTACTTTCCAGCCTTATCTTTTTCCATGAACTTGAATGATTTGTAATATTTGGCCCAATCAGATTTTGTGTCAAACTGACCATCTTTTATCCCAAAAAATTCAGGCTCATTGAACAGCGTTGTACGCACGCAAAGCCCCTGCCCCTTCTTGTAAAAACATTCCACGCTGGCAAACAGATAGCCGCCGGCAAATCGCGACTGGGGGTTCATTATGAAATAGCTCAACCCAGAAGTTCCATTGAAATTATTCGCAACATCCGACTCACTGAATGCATTCTGCCCCTTCACACAACTGGGTTCTCCCGCAATATTGAGCGCAATCGTATATGCGTATGATGAAATCGAGAAATCAGTGTTTTTCCCCGTTTCCTTGAAAAGCGAATACCGGATTTCTCCCTCACAGCCGTTGAAAGTTGCCTTGAACGCCTGATTCACACCCACTTCCTGCTGATTTTCATCAGGAACATCATATATTTCAAACGACGGGAATTTATAATACATAACATCGAATTCTTCTTCCGACCGGGTTGGCTCAAAATTCGTCGAAGCAATCTTTGCCGAGGCAACACCCATGCACACAAAAAACATCAATAAACCAAAAACTTTTTTCATAAAACATCTTCTCCTATTTTTTGATTTTCGCAGTATAGCAAAAATGATTCTTAAAATAATATTAATTCCATCAAAAAAACTTTTTTTTCAAAATCGAAAAATCCATGGTGGAGTTTTTGGAGAAAAACACCGTCATTTTTCGCACAGAAGTGAGGAAGTGCCGATTGACACGCCCGAAAGAAACAAGCGTTTTCCAAACACTTCCGTGACAAATTGCCCAGATTGCTGCTAAGCATTTTTGCTTTTGCCTTTACCAGTATTATTGACGTGTTCGGCAAAAGCCTTATTAACAGCCCGGCTCCGTCTCCAATCGTTAATAATTTCAATTCCAGTGCGAAACTCTTTCTTTTCATTTCGATAAATGATATCCATTCGATCGATTGTACTCATCGGAACAGCAACTCGACCGCCCACCTTTATCCAACCAACCTCACCGCGCATAGAGTCTGGACGGATATCGTAATCATTCACTGATGTTCCTTTTATGTACACATACGTTTGACCATCTCTCTCAAGAGTTTCGCCCGTCAATGTAACAAAATGATAATTATACCCAGTGATTACATCTTTATCGTCTTTTTTCGCAGAGTATGCAACTTGCGCAACAATAACAACATCAATTTCTTTTTCTACCTGCTCTTGTATAATGCTCGTGATAATGCTTTCTTTCGTCGATGTGGCCTGCCCAAACATCGCAATTTCACTCTTTTGTTTGCTGGCAACTATTTCGTCGATTGATATATCATCACTTCTAGATCCAAATAGTGTTTCATACGTGAAACCAAAACCATTGTACAAAGCCTTAAAATCAATATTTGCACCTTCAAAATACTCTTCGCACTCGTTTATGTCTTTTGGTGTCACCGTACTATATGTCAATGCCGACACAACCTGAGCCACCGCCGTCACAGCACAACCCTCCTGGCTCATAAGCTTTTCTGACCCTCCAATATGATCATTTCCCCACCTGGAATCGTTCATGAACTGCTCGGTTGTTTCCACAACCCACAATCCATTAGGATCCACATAGCTCACAGGATTTCCCATGCAGTACGAATACCAGTTCGTCCCGTCCCGAATCGGGTCTTCCGAGGAAAAACGACCGAGCGCACAAGAATAGTCGCGGAAGCCAAAATCGTATAGACCAGTCCGAGCGTCGTACCGCTTGCCGACAAAGCCGAACGAAGCGCTTCCACCGCCCAGAGGAGAGCCGAACACGTCGAAATCATATGATTCCACAAGCCCGTTTTCCCCGCAAGCCGCCGAAACCGAAGACAGCGAATCTGTCATGAGCGCGCATGAAAAGTAGCCGTCAGCCCCAGAGCCAAGCCGAGTGAGCGACACAGGAACACATTCTGATGAGCGGGGGATATAGACCGGCACATTCGCCGAGTCCGCGCTTTGCCGGGTCTGGCTTCGGCTGGAAGGAGACTGGGCGGCTCCTGTTCGCCCCGAAAGCAATTCGTCCCCAGAATCCATGCCTGAGCTGCGCAAATACCTGAACTCTGGAACAGCCCCCGAGCGAGAGGCGCGGACGGCTCGCTCGTCAGGACGGAGGGCGAAACGGAATTGTCGCTTGCAACACGGAACAAGCGCGTGTCGCTCCAATCTCCGTTCGTCGCGTCGAATGCGCTCGCCCTATCCAAAAGAACAAGAATGGTGTTGCCGGCCGAAAGGAAGGAGCGGGCCTCCTCCATTTCGTTCAAGTCCGAAATGGCTGCGCTTTCCAGATTGTTGTCCGCCGCCATGTACACGATGAATGTCCATTCCGCGTTCCCAGATGATTCAGGCTCGGGCTTTGGCGCTTTTACCGCCCCGCCGGAAGACGGCTCGTCAAAAAGCGCGGAGCAAGATGCCCCCACAAAGGCAAAAATCACAAGCACAAGAGCGGCGGCGTACAGGAACCTAGTCTTCATGGGCAGTTCCTTCGCTCGCGGCGTGCATTCCGAACGGATCCGACCACTCAGAACCGTCCGCATAGGAAATTTTTTTCACATAGAAAAAATCAAGAATGAAAGTTTCCTTCGGAACACGCGACAGATACGAGTCCAAGCTCACGCAAAAATCAGCCTTCGTCTGGGCAGGGATTGGCGCATCGAACCGCTTCACAATGCAGTTCGAGCCGATGAACGGGTTCTGGCCGTCGCTGTCGTACACCAAAAAACTCACCGTGAACGAGGAAATATCCTTCGCGCTGTCGTTGTACAGCGTGAAATTTGCGCCCGCAAAATCGTATGCGCCTGTCTTTTCGCCAATTTCCACGCTGTTTTCCGCCACAATGTAAGGACAGTCGATTATGTCCATAGACGAGCAGGAAGTTGCGACAAAAAGCGAAATCACCAAAAACAAAAGCGTAAAAAGTCGAATCATCGTGCTGTTTCCTCCGTCCGTTTTTCACCAACCATGTCAAAAATCTGCTGCTTCTTCCGCTCGCTGGGATTTTTGCAGTAGGACACTAATTTTTCATAGAACAAAAAGCTTTTTTCGCCCCGGTTGTACTTGCTCTCTTTTTGAAGCATTTTCTCAGCCTCCTTGAACTGCCCGTCACGAATCAGCTCCTCCACTTTCGCGTACACGCTGGAAATCGGCTCAATCTGCGCCGTGAAAATCCGCCTTCTGTCCTTGAACGACACAGTTTGCTCAAAGGAACTCCAGCCTTTTCCGCCTCCAGAAACTCTGTAAGTTCCGGCTTTCAATTCGGGAATCAGGAACATTCCGTTTATGCCAGTGACAGCGGAATGAACAGCCCCAAAATCAATGTGGTAATTTTCAACGGCCTCTCCGTGTGGGCCGCAAATTCGCCCAGTACAGGCAGCCGTTCCCTCAAACTTTGTGGATCTGCATGAATTCAATGCAAGAAATGCCAGAACAAATGCCCATATCGATATGTGCCATGATACTGTCTTACTGCGCACGTTCTTCCTCCATCTTGATTTTTCCGTCATTCGATTTGTAATAGGTGAACACCCGCCCGTCCTTTGCCACGATTGAGCCAAGCCGATTGCCCTCCATGCTCCTTCTGTGCGGGGCAATCGTATACACCGCCGCGCCAGCTTTTTTCTCCGAAGGGCGTGTCTGAGGCTCCTCGGGGACATTGAACCGGCACAACACAGGCGCATACTGTGCGCACACCGAAAGCGGAGTCATGGCTTCGTCCTCAGTAGAAGACGAGCCGCTGGAGAACGACACCTTGACTGCCGCATAGTGCGCACCGTTTTCCACGCGGATTGATTTTTCTCTCAAGCCGTGGGCACGGGAGCACGCCGCCAAAATCCCAAGCGCGCTGGAAAAATTTTCTCCGCTGCACAAAAATGAAATCGAGCATGAATCTTCCGCCACCTGCTCGCCCAAAATGGCGCACCCGGCAGAAAGAAGCCCTGTGCGCACGGCGGGAACGAAACTCTTTCCCTCAGGTCTTTTGCCATAAGCCCACAGGGAGTTCGCCGAGTCTCCAACCGCAAGAAGACCTCCGTGGTGGCTTTTGTCATATCCGCCGTATCCAGAAAGCTCAGAAAGCTCGGCGCGACGAATTTTCAGCCCGTCGTTGTGAATCGTAAAATTCGGCTCCCCGTTTTTGTACGAAACCTGACAGTATTTTGCCCCAGCTATCTCTTCGCTCGGGCAGCCGGACACATCGAATTCGCACACATTCCCACTCCATTCCATTGAATTGATTCTTCCGCCGTTCTTGCTCACGGACGAAAACACGAGAGTGAATAATTCATGAGGTGCCAAAAACACATAATCCTCCTTTGCGCACTCAGCCTGAGACGATAAAAGCCGATTTTCCTCCACGCCGGAAACAGGCAGCCTTGCCTTCGTTCCCATGTGCCATCCAACAGCCGCCCCTGCCAACAGCACGCACACAATGCCAAGTTTCACGAAATCTTCTTTTTTCCGAAAAACACACCGATTTCCGTGTCCCTCCAAGAACAGCCGCCGCGACGGGAACTTGTTCCGATACTCAAAAAGCTTCGCCTTTTCCATGACCACAACTTCCGCAAAAAGATTCCGATGTTTCATCTGCACTTTCGTGTCAAAGCAATTCGACGACGAAAAGCAGGGATGGTGCTTTTCAAGCTCCCTCAGCAAAAAATTCCGCCCATTCCGCCTTGAAAGCGACCGAAGCGAAATCGGAATCGAATACAACTCGTAATCATTCTGTTTCACAAATACTTTTTTCATGTCACCTCTTGTTTTCATTGAGCGCATACGCCTCTTTCCCGTCCCATTCGACTTTCCACAGCGCACGCGCATCCTTGACCCCGATTTTTTTCACGCAGATTGATGAAAGACCACATTCTGCGCGGCACAATCCCAGCCATTGAGAAAAATCGCTTTCACACACGTTCGCTTTTTTTTCCGCACAGCTGGCAAAACGACTCTGCAATGAACATATCCCTGTGCATAATCCGCTCGTTCATGTCGTTCACGGTTTTAAGCCTTGCGACCGGCTTTGCCATCTGCACGAACAAAGCCGAAAAAAGCGGCAGGACAATCATCAACGCCAGCACTTCACCAAGTTTCAAAGTCGATTTCTCCCCTGTTTTCCCATTCAGATTTTATATGCGCCGTGGACGAATCAAGCTCCGCATAAAACCGGCTGGATTTTTTCTCGATGACCTGCCGCCTTGTGCGCTCAAACTGCGCCCAGCCCACCATCAGCCCACTTGCCACGAACATGACCAAAAGAGCAGAGCAGAGGGAAAATCCCGCATCCCATCTGCCGCCCGCCATTTTTTTTGGGTCAATCCCGCCACGAAACAATGTCATTCTCGCCTCCCCGCACACAATCTTCCCCGGCGCACACAATGGCGAACGAAAGTCCATCCGGCACATCGACAGGCATGAGTGCGCTCCCCTGCCTGAAGTATTCGTAGGGCGTTCCCCACGGGTCCACGGGAACAGTCCTGTCCGTGTACGGCCCGTTCCACCCCGCGGGAACAGGAGCAAGCAGGGGCTTTTCCCACAATGCCCCAAGCCCCTGCTCGTCCGTGGGAAACACGCCGCAATCCACATAGTACGAATTGAGCGCGACTTTGAACGCCTCAATCTGGTTCCTTGCCGACACAACACGGGCCTTCTTCACAAGACGATTGACCGCCACCCCGACCTGCGAGGCGAGAATTGCCGTCACAACAAGGACGGCAAGGGTCTCAACAAAGGTGAATCCGCCATCCGCCCCATCGTTCGGGCGGTTTCCCCTATTTCGCTTTTTCAAGCCTCCAGCATATGCTTTGATTTTTTGAATCATCTTCCTCATACAAATCCTCGTTTTTCGCATAATCACAAAAAGTCCATGCCGCCTGTCACAAATGGAAGCACGATGTCTTTCAGCAAAAGCACAAAATACACTGCCGCCGCGCACATCAAAAGCGGCTGCTCAATGGCGACAGCCGCCGCCTTGAGCCGTTCCCGTTGTCTGGCACACCTCCAAATGAGATGAAACAATACGCGCGGCAGCTGGAAATCGCGCTTCGGAAAGGCACACGGAAAACACATCGCTCACAACCCCACCTGCGCTGATTCCCGCGCTCATTCTGGAAAATGCCCGCGCCACCCGCTTTTGCCCTCCCACAGCAGCCCCGGCAGAATCAATCGCCTGAACAAGCGGCACGCCACAATCCGTCAAAAACGAAAGCGCATTCAGCATTTCAACAAGCGCACTCCTCCCCATGATTTTTGAGAAAACCACCGCCAGCACAAGAACGAATAGCGCAAAAAACGCGACGGCCATTCCAATGCTTTTCCATGCAGCAGAGCGATACATCTCCAGCCTCTCCCCAGAAAAAAGCGAGCCACCCACTGTGTTCATGAGAAACACGCTCGCCCCGAACGCCAAGACAGCCACGCAAAGCGGGTACAAAAGTGCCGCCCAGAACTGCTCACGCGCCTTTTTTGAAGCGGCTAGCGCTTTTTCCAAATGCGACATAATCCCACACAGATTTCCGTTCTCCTCGGAAAGCGCGACAAACGACGCATACCACTCGGGAAAACGCATTGCCGTTGCACTGGAAAACGCGAAGGAAAGGCTGCTTCCCCCAAGCAGCGCGTCTTTCGCCTCCCCCGCAGCCCTACGCACCCGAAGGGAAAGGCGCGTGTTCTCTTGAATGAGCGAAAGTGCCTTTCCAGCAGGAATCCCCGCCCCCACACAATCCGAAAAACTCCTGGTAAACTCAGCCAGCTCTTTTTTCATCAACGCCTCCGTCACATGGAATGCATTCCCCACGAATCAACTCATCGAACACGTTCCGCGCCACCTCCCCATGCTCAAGGCGCACACTGTCGAACATATCGCGTCCGGCAGAAAAAACCTCAGCCACAAGGCGATTCCCGTCCACAAGCCGCTGGGACACAATTCCCCGCAGCACGGAAAAAAGCTCGTTCCAACCGCAGCCCAAATCGGTCAGCCGCAGCATAGTCTCGTAAAAGCCCGATGTATGCACGGTGGCAATCACCAGATGCCCGGTGAGGGCGGCGCGAATCACTGTCTGCGCCGTCGTCTCGTCCCTAATCTCGCCAACAAAAATCACGTCCGGGTCTTGCCGGAACACGCGCCGCAAACATTCTGCAAAGCCCATGCCTATTCCGTCGTTCACCGCAATCTGGGTGATTTCAGGGAGCACATACTCAACGGGATCCTCAATCGTGATGATTTTTTTCCCGCTCTCCCCAGAGCTGCCTCCCATGCGCCCTATTTCCACAAGCAAACTTGCAGCCGTGGTGGACTTTCCGCTTCCCGTCGGACCTGAAATCAAAATCAAGCCGTTCTCGTTTTGAGCCATCGATTCAAGAGCCGAAAGCTGCCGCCCGGAAAAACCAAGCCGCGAAAGCTCCAGCGGCAGGCGCATTGGGTCAAGGAGCCGCAACACCGCCGATTCGCTTTCCTCAAAGGACACGGACGGCACGATTGAAGAGCGGACGAACACGGCGCATTGACCCCCGCCACGGAACACGAACGCCCCGTCTTGGGCACGCCTCTTCTCCATCACGTTGAGCTTTGAAAGGACTTTTATCCTCCGTACAAGCTCCACATGCCGCTCCCTGGAAAGCGCAAGCACAGTCCGCATCCTGCCGCCCACACGGAAGCGTATGCGCGTCTCCTCAATGTGAACATCAGTCGCCCCCGCGCCCACAGCCTCTTTCAACACCGAGTCCAAAAGCTGCACCGTGTCCTTCACATAGGAATCAAGCGCGTTTTTTCCCGCCTCCCCATGGATTTCTTCCGCACTTCCCTGGCTCTTGCCCCATTCCCCGCTGGAGCCGTACTGTCGCACCACCGCCCGCTGGAACTCCTCCTCGCCCACCTGCCTGAACGAAACATTCCCATGCCCGCCGTTCCGCCTGAAAAACCGCTCGCAGGATTTTTCAAGCCGTGAGCGCACCTGAGCATCAATGCCGCGCACGGAGCCGAACACAATATCCGTCCCGTGGCTTTCCAGCACAACAACATCATTGAATATCGAAAAACTGCTTGAAAGCGAAAACATGATTCAGCTCCCCACAAATTCCCGAACAAGCTGGCGGGCGTGCGGCAAAAAATCATCCGCCCCGTCACTCTGGCCAAAAATCTCAGCCGACGGAACAAGGTAAATCACCAGCTCCGTCTTTTCCGACGATTTTGATTTTGCCTTGAACAAGTTGCCAAGCAGAGGAATACGAGAAAGAATCGGTGTCCTAGAAACAGCCTCCGTCTCTTCGTTTTGGATAAGTCCGCTCAAAATGACAGGCTCCCCGGACTTTGCCCGCACTTCGGTCGTAATCACTTTCTCGCTGGAAGGCGGCGGGTTTCCTGTCTTAGAACTCAAATCAGTCCCCTGCCGCGACACGCTGGCGGTGATTTTGCTCGTAATCATGCCGTCGCCCGTCACAATACCGGTCACTTCAAGCTTCAATCCAGAAACGATTTCCTTCGTCACGCCTGAGTAGATTGGCTCGCCCGTCTCAGGGTCAAGATTGTTGTCCCGATAGCGGTATGTGTTCGTGTTCTGGAAATTGATGGTGCTCCCGCTCACTCCGTTCAGCGTGGTGTCGGCAAAGACTTTTGCCTTGTTCCCGGTGATTGCGGCCTGCAGCTCCGCCGCAAAATTCAGCCCGAACACTCCCACCACATCAAGATTCAAGTCAAGGACACTCCCCACCGTAGTGGAAACAGCCGTCCTGTCGCCAAGCTTCATGCGGTCAATGCGGAAATTGGGCCGCCACTCGCTGCCGTCCGTCGTCTGGTACTGCATGATAAGCACATCGTAGCTCACGCGGGAAACAGGGCGGTCGAACTCGTCCATGCGGCAAAGCAAATGCTCATATGCGGCATCCGTTCCAGTAAAGTAAAAGCTGTCTCCGCGCCCGGAATCCGTTATTTCAGATTTGTTCACGAATGGCGGAAGATTCGCAAGGAAGTCTTTTGTGCGAACGTATTTGAGCTGAACAAGGTGCGACTCGTTCCGCACGTCAGACTGGGCGACAAATGCCAAAAGCTCCGCCGATTTTTCATCATCGCTCAAATACAAGAATTTTCCGCCCTCGTTCACGCTTATAGTCTCAATCTCTGGAAAACGCCGCGCACAAAGCGAAAGAAACGCCGATGTGGAAAGATGCTTGAGGCAACATTCCCGCCATGATTTTCCTTTCTCGCCCATGAGACGCTTGTTCTTCGACGGCACAATGTAGTAGATTCCGTCGGACAGGACGCACTCCGCGTTCGCCTGTGCGCACAGCGTCTGGAGCGTCCTGTCAAAATCTTTTCCCGCAAACGAGGCTCGGAGGATTTTTGTGTCCGTCTGCGCGGAAAAACAGAATTCTTTTCCAGCCAGCGCACTGAGCTTTTCGCACACAAGGGACAAAGGCGCGTTTTGGATATTGCACCTAAAAAGCTCTTTCCCTCCGTTTTCTTCTATAAATATGTCGATTTTTCCACCAACTGCTCCGTCAAGCGACCGAGATGAAACCCTGGCAACATGGTAGCGCGTGGGATTTTCCTTTTTCAGCTCAAAGCCCGCGCACAACCCCGCAATCCGCCTGAAAATCTCCTCGCAGTCGCACATTCCCGTGTGGATGCTCACCTTTACCGATGGAAGACTCTCATAAGTCACACACAAGCCGCTTTTCACCGCCATCTTCTCAAAAAGCTGGAACGGCGTAACATCGTATCCGTCAAGGGAATAAAGCCCATTTTCTCCCTGCACGATTTTGATTCTGCTCACCGTCCACCGATTTTCGCTTTTTTCCACATAAAGCCGCGCCGATTTCAAGAACGCATCGAAGGTGTCGTCAAAATCATCGCCCGTGGAACGGAAGTCGGTCTTCCCCGAAACAGTGTCGTCGTGGGAAATCGGTATTCCCTTGAACAATGATATGGAATAAAGAATCTCGCCGATGTCTCGGTCAACGAACTCGAAGGATTCCCCGCCAAGCGGAAGCAACCATGCGCACAAAAAGAAGGAGTGCGCCATCAAAGAAAACAATTTTTTCATGTCCTTTTTCTCCCACATATAAAGGGGCAGAGAATTTTCAAATTTGACAGCGAAAATTTATAATTTTTTGTTATATTTTGATTTTTCATCGATTTTTTTGACTCGGCTTCATCAAGTTTTTTTCACTGACGTTATTGACAAACATATCTTTATGTTTTAAGGTTCTATATTGTGTTTATGTGCACACATATCTTTGAGAGGAGTCATTTAAAAATGAAAAAAATCATTGCTACAATAGCAACTCTTTTTGCAGCAACTTCATTACTTACGGCAGAATTGCCATCAGTTATACAAGAGCGCGATCTTACAGTTGGAGGCAGAATCGGTCTCGGTCTCAACTTCTTCGACTTCAACTGTGGCGGCGATGTGGGAGAAGACATCAAGCTCATGCCTGGCTTCGGACTCAATGCTTTTGCCAATATGCCAATCTCAACGCTCGCAACGCTTCCGGAGTACCTGGAGCCGCTGGGAGTTCAGGTTGAATTGGGACTCCACGTTCACAACATCGCAACAAACGACAAAAAAGACGAGGATGCAAAAGGCCACTACTTCACTCTGGACATTCCAATCCTTGCAACATACAAGCTCGATGTGAACGACATGATTTCCGTCACACCGCTTCTCGGACCCAAGTTCTCATTCACATTGGGAAAAGTTTACAACGACGGATACCTTCTTGATGACTTCGCACTCAAATCACCGTTCAACTTCGGCATTGAAGTTGGCGCAACAGCAGCAATCAACATCATCGGACCGGGACAGATTCTCGTGGACATCAGATACAACAGAGATTTCACAAAAATGACTGGAGACGGCGAGTTCAAAGACGCTTCCAAAAATACTTTTGACGACCCAGTGCTTGGTTCCGGTCAGTCAATCGACATTTCAGTGGGCTACCAGATGAAACTGAACGATTTGTTCTAAGATTTCGCCCATGCAGGCTCTCTAGGTTTTCAGCCTGCTGGTCAGCACATTGCAAAAATCCAGCTTGCATCTGATTGAACCATCTGGAAAACAGGATTCACGACGAATCCTGTTTTTTTTGTCACTTCGTTTTGCACATGAGCCGAAAATCAAATCATGAAAAAGACAGCCTTTTTTTCAGTTTTGCTTGCATCGTTTTTTTTATCCAAGCCCCTTTTCTCCCAGAGCGTGGAGCTGGTCTACAACGGCTCAAAAAGCTATTCCCTGACAGAACGCACCGATTTGCGAAAATACGAGAACGGAAAATACATCGGCATGACAAAGCGCGAAGTCCATTCGTTCATAAACACCACCGATTCCTACGACACAACGCCGCGCTATGCACGGGACAGCTGGTTCGACGGAAATTTCTACGTCGTGGAGGAGCGCAAGAACAATTCGCTCAACAAAATCGACGGCATTTACGACTCCATTCCATCCGTGTTCCACATTGCGCCCAACGGCGAGCTTACCATGTACGAGGATCACGGCTTTCCAAGCTTCAGGAGCTTTCCGGCGTTTCCGTCCAGGAAAGTGAGCGTGGGCGACACATGGACAGCCCAGGCGGAGCGCGCCGTGGATCCCAAAAGCGACGGAAACCTCACCAGGCTCAAAATCGAAGTGCGCTACACGCTGGAAGGCGAGACGGTTCTGGACGGGCAGGAAGTCTACAAGATAACGGCACTGTGGCAGACGCTCTACGGCATGAGCTGGAAGGACGCGAAGGGAGACCCGAACCTGCTCAAGGCACGGGGCGGGCACAAGGCGAACATCATGGTTCTCAAAAAAACAGGCGAGCCGATTCTTGTGGTGGACACCGTGGACGAAACATTCGTCTACCGCGACAAGACCGAAATCAACTACAAAGGCACTATATCGCTTTTCATAAAATATCCTCCGCGCATGGATTCTGACAAAATCATCGCCGCCCTCTCGGACATTGCCACAGTGAAAAAAGGCGGTGCAAAACCAATGGGCGGTGGAAGCACAGGCTCTATCACGTCCACAAAGGCGAACAGGGACTCAAAAAAGAAAAATGCCGACGGAAGCGGGGATAAAAAATCAGCAGACAAGGACGCTGGCAAAACCGATGATTCACCATCCGCCGAAAGCAAAGCCTCTTCCGCAAAGCCTGGAACTGACGAGTCCTCGCCAAAAACGGCGGGCGACAGCGGAACAACGGGCAAGGACGAGGAGAACTCGGCAAAAAATCGGCACAAAAAAACAGGTTCCGGCAAAGACGGCAGGGAAGCGCAAGACGAAGAAAACGCGCCGGTGTCGGTGTTCGGCATTGACGAGGAGAACGCTGCCGCCATGGAAATCCAGTTCACGGCAGCCAAGAACGACATGATTGTGGAGGAGACTTCCGCCGGAATACGCCTCACCGTGCAGAACGTGCAGTTTCAGGCCGACAGCGCGGAACTCATGCTCGGCGCGGAAGGAAACCGCCTGGACGAAATTGCCCGCGTCCTCAAGATGGCCGGAAACTCCCAGATTCTCATAGAGGGGCACACCGCGTCAACCGGGCGGCCGGCGGGGGAACTTTCCCTTTCCCAGGAGCGGGCGAGAAAAATCGCGAACGAGCTTGTGAGCCGCGGCATCCAAAAAGAGAACATAATCGTGCGCGGCTGGGGCGGAACAAAGCCAATCGCGCCGAACACGAACAATGCGGGAAAAGCGCTGAACCGTCGTGTAGAAATAACGATTTTGCAATAGAATGATTATATGGAAACTTACATCAACATAAAAGACTGCCGCGTGGAAGACCTCAAATCCACGCCAATACAAAAATTTTCGTTCACGCTGGAAGAAAACCAGGCGTGGCTCGTCATAGGCCCAAACGGAGGCGGAAAGGCCGACTTCGTAAAGGCGCTGGCAGGGCAGAAGCGCATCACAAAAAACGATTCTTCCTCCGTGTACGAAAACGAGTTCGCAAACAGCACGGAAGTAGTCTCGCTGGAAGTCGCGGCGCGATTGATTGAGGAAGAGCGCGAGCTTGACGAGAGCGAATACATGGACAGAATCGACGAGGGACGCACAGGCAGAAGGTTCATCGCGGAGGTTTTGGGCGGTCCCGACGCGAAACACAGGAACATTCCGCTCCCGCCAATCGCGTCCCGCCTTGAGACGCTCCCTGAAGTAAAGCTCTGCGGCGTGGAAAAAATCCTTGACCGCGGGCTAAAATTCATGTCCACGGGAGAAATCCGCCGCACGCTTTTGTGCCGTGCGCTCCTTTCCAAGAAAAAGCTCCTTGTCCTGAGCGACCCCTTTGCGGGATTGGATGCCCAGAGCCGCGCGATTCTCCTTGAATTTTTCCAGACGATTGCAGGAAAATCCGCATACCCAAAAATCATTCTTTCAATGGAGCGGTACACCGAAATCCCGGAGACCATCACACACGTCATCGAATTCAAGAGCGGAGCCGTCACCTTTGAGGGAACGAAAGCCGAATACGAAGATGAGCTGAAAAAGCGGGACGAAGAAAAGAAAGCCATGCGCCAGGCTGAAAAATCCGCATTCATGGACGAGCTTAACGCGATTTCAAAAGAAACAGAGACGCTAAAGGCAAAAGTGAACGCCGAAACGGACTGGCAGGACAAGGAAGAAAAGCCTGCGCTGATTGAAATGAACGGCGTTAACGTGGGCTGGGACGGGAAAAAAGTCCTTGCGGATTTCTCGTGGACAGTCCGAGCGAACGAGCATTGGCTGATTCGCGGCCCCAACGGAAGCGGAAAGACAACGCTCCTTGAGCTAATCACCGGCGATAACCACCAAGTCTTTGCCAATGACGTGCGCCTCTTCGGGAAAAAGCGCGGCACGGGCGAGACGATTTGGGACATCAAGCGGAACCTGGGCATTGTAAGCTACCGCCTCCATGTTGAATACAGAATGCTCGGCGGCACAGACCTTGAAGCCGTCATCATCTCGGGCTTCAAGGACTCCATCGGGCTTTACGAGCAGCGCACGGAACTTGAAGTCTCGGCGGCGCGAAGATGGCTACGGCTTGCGGGCTTTGAGGGGCGGGAGCATGAGTCCTTCGGGAACCTGAGCTACGGCGAGCAGCGGGCAATTCTCATCATCCGCGCGGCGGTAAAATCGCCAAAGCTGCTCATTTTGGACGAGCCGTGCCACGGACTTGACGAGAACTACAGGCAGAAAATCCTCGATCTCTTGGAGCAGGTTGCAGAGACTGGAACAACCACGCTCCTCCATGTGACCCACGACCCCACGGAGGCACTGGAATGCGAGAGACACATTCTGGAGCTGCGCCCAGGCGAAAACCCGATGTACAAGATAGAGACATTGGACCTGTAAGGGGCTGTCCTGGAAGCAAGTGTCATGCTGATCCTGAATCAAGTTCGGAATGACAGTTTCAGCATCTACGCCATCTATAGCGTTGAGATTCCGAAACGAGTTCGGAATGACAGAGCTGACTGAACTTTTAGACAGCCCCGAGCACGTCCATTCTGAAAAATGCCGGCTCTCCGTGCAGGCAGATTCATAAGAACGTAAAGCCCATACTGCTTCACACCGATAATCAAGGATAGTGATGAAAAGTATTTTTTCGATTTTTAAAAGCATCTACCAAAGGGTAAGCATCTCAAACGAAGAATTCAGCGTGGCAAAAGAGGAAATAACGACGATGAACAGGAACGCAGTGCTAGTGCTATCGTTCCTATGCACAATCCTATTCATCATCCTCTGCATCCTTTCCGTAATCACTGACGAACACACATTCCGTAACAACACGTTCCTTTACGGGTTCGTCTCCCTGTTCTCCCTGGCGATTTTTGCCATCGTCTTTTTCATAAAAAAAACACCGCGATACCACATCGTCATAAAAATCGCGATGTACACATTCATGACGGCGATTTTTTTCTATTCGATTTTCATTGGCGTGTACCGTCTCCAAAAAAACTACGCCGTCTCGTTTTTCGTGCTCCAGTTCGCCACCCCGATTTTTTTCATCGACCGCGCCCGAAAAATGTGCCTGTTCACATTCATCATGACAGTGATTTTCTCTGCGCTCTCCTTCAGGACAAAGGCCCCGGAGCTTGCGAGCATGGACATAATCAACGCGGCGTGTTTATTCCCGTTGAGCCTTTTTTCCAGCGTCTACCTGTCAAAACTGAAAATACATCAGTTCAACTTGTCGCGCCTAATCGCTGTGGAGCGCGACACCGACGGATTGACCGGGCTTTTGAACAAGACGGCTCTCACCCGCAAGGTGTCGGATGCGCTCGAAAAGACAGGGAAAGGCATACTGATGATTCTCGACTGCGACAACTTCAAGGGGATAAACGACAATTTCGGACACGACATCGGCGACTACGTGCTCAAAGAAATCAGTTTCCATGTGAAAAACATTTTCCGTGAGTACGAGATTTCAGGCAGATTCGGTGGGGACGAATTCATCGTCTTCATTCCCGGGACGGACGATGTTCAGTACGGGCGGGCAAAGGCAAAGTATCTCCTTGAAAAAATCAATACGTCCATTTTCCTCCCGGAAAAAACGTCGTCAATCGCACAGAACGCGGAGGTGAGCATCGGCATTGCCGTTGGGAGCGGGGAGCATATTTCCTTCGGAAGCCTCTTCAAGTGCGCGGACAACGCGCTCTACGAGGCAAAGAGCATGGGAAAGAACCGCGTCGTTGTGGCGCAGGATTTGCTGAGTTTCGTGCAGGACGAAAAAGACACCGACTGACCGCCGACCGCTACGCCGTCTCAAGCACCAAGTCGCAGGCTGCGGCATCGGTGGCTTTCACCAAATCTGCGGGAGAAAGGGCAATCTGCTCTCCCCTCATTCCAGCGGAAATGTAGATTTTTTCGTGCAAAAATGCGCTTTCGTCGATAAACGTGGGGAATTTCTTCTTCATGCCCAAAGGCGAGCAACCGCCGCGCACATAGCCCGTGAGCGCCAAAAGCTCCTCCGGCTTCACAGGCGATATTTCCTTTGCGCCGCACGCAGTCCGGGCTTTTTTCAGGTTGATTTCATGGAGCGCGCACTGGCAGAAGACAAAAATCTGCTTTGACTCGCTCCTCATGACGATTGTCTTGTACACGCACTCGGTCGGGATTCCAAGCTTCTCGGCGGTCTTTTCCGCAGCCCCGCGGGCAAGCTCATGCTCCCCGTCATCGTCGTAGGAAAGCACCTCGTACTTGATTTTCAGCCCGTCCAAGATGCGCATGGCGTTTGTTTTCTTCATATAAACACTCCCCCTTTCATCAGTCAAATTTCGGGTGGAAGATTTTCCCGCCCGATTCGCCCATCGTCGTCGCCACCACATCATCCTCGTCCTTGAAGTGAGTCTTGACAGTCATCTCGGATTTTATCTGGTCCAGGGTGTGGTCAAAGGCGAACAAAATCTGCTGGAGCACGCGAACCACGTTTGAATCCGCGTCCTTGCACTCCGAAAGCCGCTGGCAGGTGTCGTACATTGTAATATACGCGTTGTTGAGCTTGATGTAATCTTCATTGTACACATCGACTTTTGTAAGATTCTTCTGTTTCATAAAACAACCTCGTGATAATCAAACTGTTCTGCGCCCGGGTTACCGCCGCCCGAACGCCTCAAGATTGGCAAGCCCCCGCTTGAACTCCCTGATTCTTGCCTCTGCCGTGGTGTCCCAGCCGCTCCTCTCGCCGCGCTTCAAGAAATGGTACGCAACGCCTGCAATCATGGCGCCGTTGTCGCCGCACAATTTTAGCGGCGGGAAAATGCAGGTGATGTCCTTGCGCTCCGCAAGAAGGGAGCGAAGGCGGGAATTTGCGGCAACACCGCCTCCCGCAACGACAGTGCGAAGCCCCGTGTCCTCCACGGCGCGGAACAAGCGGCTTGTGAGCGTGCGGCACGCCGTCTCCTGGAACGCGGCGCAAATGTTCTCGTTCGTCTTCTCGAACCCTTTGTTCAAAAACATATCGGCTTGGTGAATGACAGCCGTTTTTAGTCCGGAGAAGGACACATCGTAGCGGTGTTCCCCCTTGTCCAGCTTTGGAACCGGAAAACTGAACGAGGCGGCGTTCCCGCTTTTTGCAAGGCGGTCAACAACAACGCCGCCGGGGTAGCCCAGCCCGTAGAATTTTGAAACCTTGTTGAACGCCTCCCCCACAGAGTCGTCGATTGTGGTTCCCAGCACCTCAAGGTCGTCAAAATCGTTCACTTTCGCGATGATTGAGTGCCCCCCCGAGACGAGAAGCCCCAGATAGGGATAGGAAATGTCGTTCTCAAGATGGGCAGCGTACATATGACCGAGCATATGGTTCACGGCGTAGAACGGTTTTCCAAGCGACCACGCCAGCGTTTTTCCGAACGTCAGCCCCACAAGCAGGGAACCCATCAGCCCTGGACGGTTCGTGGCAGCAACAGCGTCTATCTCGTCCGGGCGGAGCGATGCTTCGGAAAGAGCCTGCCGCACCACCGGCAGAATCCACTCGGCGTGCTTGCGGGACGCGATTTCCGGCACAACGCCCTTGTAGACTTGATGGAACGGAATCTGCGTGGCAACCACATTGCTCAAGATTTTCTTTCCGTCCTCAACAATTGCGCAGGCAGTCTCGTCACAGCTGGATTCTATACCAAGAACTTTCATATTTTCCCCATATCGATAGCAAAATTACAGTTATAGGCGTTGGGAAAAATGGCGGCAAACCGCGCGTTTTCCCAACAAGTCCATTCAATTCTATGATTTTTTCCGAAATCTCTCAATAAACTTTACAATGAGTTTCAATCGTGCAAAGTTTGAAGTTTCATAGTATACTGTTTTTTGTGGAAACTTTTCTCGCTTCCACAAAAACGAAATAATCACGCGCCGAAAATCATGGAGTTTTCGGCGAAAAGAGGTCAAAATGAAAAAAACACTTCTGGCATTACTTGCATCAAGCCTCATCGCATTCTCTACGATGGGCTGTCTCTCAACATCATCAACGACTTCCGCAGGAAGCGTGGGCGCAGACAGGCAACAGCTCATGCTCTTTTCCGAGGAGGACATGGAGACAAGCGCGAACGAATCATACGCACAAATCATTGCGGAAGCAAAAAAAGCAGGCACGCTCAACGTGAATGCTGCGACTACGAACCGCGTCCAGACAATCGCAAAGCGGCTCATCGCGCAGACAGGCTCATTCCGCGAGGACGCGCTGAAATGGGACTGGCAGGTGAACGTCATCACCGAGGACACGGTGAACGCATGGTGCATGGCAGGCGGAAAAATCGTCGTATACACGGGAATCATCGAATACTTGAACTTGACCGACGGCGAGCTTGCCGCAGTCATGGGACACGAAATCTCCCACGCCCTCCGCGAGCACAGCCGCGAGCAGGCAAGCAGCAGCGCGCTCACCAGCGTCGGTACATCAGTGCTCTCACAGCTTGCAGGATTCGGGACTGTGGGAACAACGGCAGTCCAGCTTGCCGCCGAATACTGCCTCACGCTCCCATTCTCCAGAAAGCATGAGACGGAGGCCGACAACGTGGGAACAGAACTCATGGCACGCGCAGGCTACGACCCCAACGAGGCTGTCTCAATCTGGAAAAAGATGTCCGCGCTCACAACATCAAGCACACCGGAAATTCTTAGCACGCACCCGTCCAACGAAAGCCGAATCAAGAATCTCACGGAGATTGCAAAAAAAGTCTACCCGCTCTACGAGGCAGCAAACAAATAAGCGGCCAAAAAGCAAATTGGACCGGTTCGGAACGACGGTGGTTTTCCGAACCGCTTCACTCCAGCTCGCTGGGGGTCTTGAACGTGTACCCGGCTTTTTCCAAGTACGGGTACATTTCGGCCAAAAGCCGGGGGAGAATGTGTGCGCTTTTGTCAACATGGGCAATGACCACCGCCCTTCCGTGGCGGTTCGCGTAATCCAGCGTCTCAAAAAGCCGCTCAATCATTTTTTCCCGGCTCACATCGTTGTCGATGTAGGGTCCTTCCTTCTCCCAAATCCGCATTCCACGGGCAAACGCCGCATTCACGGCCTGCGTTCGGGAAGTCGTCCTTGAATCAAGAAAATACACGCCCTCGTCGCGGCATACGTCAAGCACATACCCGATTTTCTCGTAATCGGCCGTTATGAGCGACCCTTCGTGATTGTTCATCCCCTTCACGCCCGCGCCCAGTTCAGAAAGATTCTCCCGAACCACGCGGTAGATTTCGTCTTTTTCCATGCCGCCCAAAACAGCCCCCTCGCCGGGGTCAAGACGCTCGTTCATCGCCTGCATGGGCTGGTGCAGAATAAGCTCCTTTCCGCCCGCGCGAACAACTTCCGCGCACTCCCGCGTCTGGGGAAGACGGGGGAGAACCGCAATCGTGAGGGGGAACGGAAGGCTTGCGTACAGCTTTGTTCGCGCCGCGCTCTGCCCTGCGTCGTCAATGACAAGCACAATCGTGGCGCCTGACACCGCCTGTGGCACGGAAAAAAGCGGGGCTGCCGGAACAGGCTCTTTTTCCACAGCTTTTTCAGCAAGGCGATTTTTTTCTTTTTCGCCACCGCCCTGCGTCTCTTGATTTTTCATCGGCCCAGAATGCCCGAGCGGAGCCTTTGCCTTACCGCCGACATCTTTTTCCCCATCGTCCCGTCCATCGTTTTTCGACGGCGGCATTTTCTCCACTTTTTCCGTGGAAGAAGGCTCTTCAATTAAAGAACGCCCGTTACGCACAGAGCTGAACAAAATTGCAAGCACACAAGCCAAACAGACTGCCACGGTGAATGCGTAAAGTTTTCCCAGCGGCAGGTTGATTTTTTTCGATTTTGATTTTTTTGCCTGTTTCGATTTTTTGCGTGATTTTTTTGATGTGGCCATACTACCCGTTCAAATATCGGTCAATTTTCCGGCAGAAATAAGTTGGAGCCGCGAAGCGAATCTTATAGAAGTTCGCAAAACGAATCTTATAGAAGTTCGCAAAGCGAATCTTCGATATACATCTCGACATAGTGACAAATCTTCATTTCTGTGATATTTTTCTAAAGTCTTTTTGTTTTGAGCCGAGGCTCGCAGAGACACGCTCGGGAACTTGGTTTCCGAACTTTTTTATTTTCAGGAATTCCCTTTTTATGGAAAACAACAGAAAATACGAACGATTTGAGGATTTCGGGCGGATTGAATGTTTTGACATCTGCCCGTTTCCAGGAACATTGAACGACATAAGCCAAACAGGAATGAAAGTCACGTTCAACTCCTTTGTCACAATCGAGATGGAGGAAGAATACAAGGTCACGGTGCGCATTCCAAAATGCTACTTTTCCGCCATTGAGCTTGTCGTCACACCAGTGTGGGCTTACGAACATAACGGAACATATCAAATCGGATTTTCAATCCTCCATTCTGCGGGGGCAACATACCTTGCCGAATACTTGCGGAACCTCCAGCATGAAAAAGAAGCGGAGCTTGAGGACACAGAAATCTTTGCCTAGCCATGAATCATGAATTTTTGGGCGGAACGGCGTTTCTTGCGTTTCCCGACATGAAAAACCTTCTCGTCTCGGAACTTGCCCGCCGTTTTTCCTACGGAGCCGTGGAAAATGCGCCTACAATAGACGGAACGTCCTTCCAGCTGGGAGAGGCGCGGTGGTACGGCGATTTGCTCTACTGCCCGGACTTTGTTCCCCAAAACGACAGCCACGGCTCGCCTGTTCTCCCCTACTGGGCGCGGACAGCCATGCTCTCGCCAAAGCTCGTGCATTTTTCCTCCATTGGAGAAGCCGCCGGCACACTCCGCGCCATCCAGCGGAACTGGGCACCATACCAGTACCAGCTTTTCAGAAGGGCATCCCTAATACAAGACAAACTTCCCCACATAAACTTGAAGGCGCGGAAATTCCCCACACAAGTCCCCGCAACGCCAATGGGCTTGTACACGCTCACCGACGCGAACACGATGATTGTGAGCGAAGAGACAAATTCGCCTCTTCCTGCGGGAAAAATCGAGTTCGAGGAAGACCACGAGAATCCGCCCAGCCGCGCGTACCTAAAGCTTGAGGAGAGCCTCACGCTTTTTTCCACATTTTTCGGCTCCCCACTTCCCAAAGAGGGCGACAAGTGCTTTGAGGCGGGCGCGTGTCCAGGCGGCTGGACGTATGTGCTAAGGCTCTTGGGCGCGGACGTGCTGGCAGTTGACCGCGCGGAACTTGCCCCGAGCCTCATGGCGGACAAGCACGTGACGTTCCGTGCCCACGACGCGTTCACGCTGAAACCTGAGGACATTGAGAGGGACTTCGGCAAAATCGACTGGCTTTTCTCCGACGTGATATGCTACCCGGAACGGCTCTACGAGTGGATTATGATGTGGATTGCATCAAAAAAAGTGCGGAACATAATCTGTACCATAAAAATGCAGGGCGAAATCGACTGGGAGCTAATCAAAAAATTCTCGCAAATAGAAAATTCAAGAATCGTGCATTTGAACTACAACAAGCACGAGCTTACCATAATGATTCGGCGGTCCGAATGATAAAACGCTCGGGATACGCGGACTTGCCGCTCCACACGGGAATTGTCCCCAAGTGGCTCGCCGACCGCATGATGATTCTCGGCACACAAATAGTCGAGTCAATCCTTCTCAACTACGGAAAAAAGGAAGTGCTCACCCGCCTTTCAGACCCGCTGTGGTTCCAGAGCTTTGGCGCGGTGCTGGGCATGGACTGGCATTCAAGCGGAATCACCACCAGCGTCATGTACGCCTTAAAGCGCGGCCTGAACCCGAGGGCCGGGGAGCTGGGGCTTTTTGTATGCGGCGGGCGCGGAAAATATTCCAGGCGCACCCCCGAAGAGCTTCTTCTTCTTTCAGATTCGGCGGGGCTTGACGGAACGAGCCTGGTGAATGCCAGCAAGCTCTGCGCCAAAGTTGACAACACGGCAGTCCAAGACGGATTCCAGCTGTACATGCACAATTTTGTCCTTTCAAGCGAAGGCGACTGGACCGTTGTGCAGCAGGGCATGAACACCACAGCGCGGACTGCCAGAAGATACCACTGGTCAAGCGAAAACGTGCGCTCTTTTGTGGACAGCCCCCACACCGCGGTAACGGGCGAGAACCAGGGAAAAATATTGAATCTCACCGACACTGCCGCAAGACAGACGCGGGGAACAATCCTGTCCTTGAGCCGGGAAAACCCCGACCGCATTATTCGGGAAATAGCGAAGATTTCCGGACAGGACTACGCCCGCCAGCTTGAGTTCGATTTTGGCGGCGGAGATGGCGAAGAGAACCTTCCCAAAGCGCAGCCCACAGTCCCCGTGGAGATTCGGAGCGACAGGAACCTCATCATGCCTGCCCACCACGACGTGCGCGCCGAGGACGTTGACCTAAAGCGGCTGGGCGCGGTTCTTGCCACCGCATACGAGGCCGACAACAAGGATTTCCAGTCGCTTCTTCTCACGCCGGGCTTGGGGCCGCGAACGCTCCAGAGCCTCACATTGGTAAGCGAGGTCATGTACGGGACGCCGTCGCGCTTTTCAGACCCTGCGCGGTTCTCCTTTGCCCACGGAGGAAAGGACGGCCATCCCTTCCCCGTTCCGTGCCGAATCTACGACGAGTCAATCCGCATTCTGGGGGACGCAATCGAAAAATCCAAGCTCGGCTACAACGACAAGTCACAGTGCCTGAGCCGCCTCCACAAGACGCAGCTCCAAATTGAGGCGCACTGCGACCCGCAGGCGGATTTTGACGCGACGCTGGCGCGGGAAAAAGCGCACTCAAAGGAATGGGGCGGGCGCACCTGCATGGACTAGGGGAACTGACTCTTGACCACTTATCAAAAATCATTATTCGTATCATAATTTCATAAAGTTGCCGATTTGCACAGCACATTCAAGGCAACGCCGCCAACGCGGAGTTTTTAGGAGGAACACAATGAATTTAAAACGAACGATTTTTTCCCTGATTGTGTCGCTGGGGATTTGTGCCGCAGCATTTTGTGACACATCGGTGTACCGGGGCAAATCCGAGCTGAACTGGAGCCAGAACATCACGGTGAGTGCAGCGCGATTCGATTCGGTAACGCAGGGAACAACCCTCAGCTTCAACGTCACCAAGACAAAAAGCGAATACCAGAACATAAAAATCTATGCGCCCACACAAAACGGCTGGAAGGAGCTGAACGCGGGAACTCTCTCCAATGCGTCGTACACGGGCGCAATCGTGCCGCGCTTCTCGTCCCAGACGGTGACGGTGACGTACACGCTCACGAAAGACGATGCGGAGAACCTAAAGCAGTTCGGGCTGGTGGTGCATGGCTACGGCGCACAGCTCAACACAATCACGCTCTCCACGAGCCAGGCGGCAGCCGCGCTTTCAGAGGAGCTGCTTTTTTCCGGCAGCAAGGACTTCACGAGCTGGAGCCAGAACATCATCGTTCCGTCGTCAAAACTTTCAGGCGCACAGAACGGAAGCAAAATCAGCGTGACCATGAAAAAATCGGCAAGCGCGAACAAATACCAGAACTTGAAGCTGTATGCCGCAAAGAATTCGGGCTGGCAGGAGCTTACAGGCGGCAGCCTTGAGAACGCAATCTACGCAAACGTCATTGTCCCCAGCTTTGCCACAAGCGAAATCACCATGACATATGCACTCACATCGTCCAACGCGGAGGCAATCCGAGCGAACGACCTTGTCCTCCAGGGCTACGGA
This sequence comes from Treponema sp., assembly GCA_017412405.1. Lineage (GTDB taxonomy): Bacteria > Spirochaetota > Spirochaetia > Treponematales > Treponemataceae > Treponema_D. Next base: position 39,209 of record JAFPYB010000219.1, read on the forward strand.
ATAGTAATCACCGGCGTGTCCCTTCTGGGCGGCTCATCGCAGCCTGTGGCCGCCGCCACACAGCCCCAGGCACCGAACACGAGCACGGGCGGCGTACAGACAACCGAGCAGGCGAAAACCGGCACAAAATCGACTCCAACCGTTGCCCAGGGAACGCCATTCCAGCGGCACGGAAAGCTCCATGTCACAGGCGCGTACCTCATGGACAGCCACAACGAAAAAGTGCAGCTCTACGGACTCAGCACCCACGGAATCAACTTTGGAAACGATTTTTCGAGATATGTGGACGAGCAGGCATTCAGGACGGTTCGGGACGACTGGAACACGAACTGCATCCGCCTTGTGCTCTACCCAGGCGACTACAACGGCTACTCGAACGGCGGGAACAAGGCGCAGCTCAAAAAAATCATAGAGAACGGCATTGAGTACGCCACGAATCTTGGAATGTACGTCATCGTTGACTGGCACGTACACAACTTCAATCCGAACAACCAATGGAAGAGCGACGCAAAGACGTTCCTCTCGGAGATTTCAAAAAAATACGCCAAATACGACAACGTGCTGTACGAAATATGCAACGAGCCGACAGGCTCATCGTGGGCTTCGTCCCTCAAGCCCTACGCGCAGGAAATCATTCCGGCAATCCGGGCCAACGCCCCCGACTCCGTAATCATCGTGGGAACGAACACATGGTCGCAGGACATAGAAGAGCCGCTGGCAAACCCGCTTTCGTTCAAGAACGTCATGTACACGTTCCACTTCTACGCCAACACGCACACCGATTCCTACCGAAACCGCGTGCAGAACTGCATTGAGCGCGGACTTCCGGTGTTCGTCACGGAGTTCGGGACGTGCGACGCAAGCGGAAACGGCGGATTCAACCCCAGCGAGAGCAGGAAATGGTTCGATTTGTGCAAGAAGTACAACATCAGCCACATGAACTGGAGCCTTTCAAGCAAGGCAGAGACGGCAAGCGTCATCCAGCCGTGGTGCCAAAAGACATCCGATTGGAGCGAGTCAGATTTGTCCGAGTCTGGAAGATTGGTGCGGGAGCATTTCAGGACGCTTTCGCAATAGCAAAAAAAAGACGGCTGGGAAACCACCCCAGCCGCATTGTTTTCCATTCGTTTTCTTCCTAAAGCCTAACTGGCACACCGCTTCTGGAAAGCTCTTCCTTGATTCCGCCCACCGTGTAGCCCATGGAATGAACCATGCTGGCAATAAGCGCCGCATCAGCCTTTCCTTCCGTCAAAACATCGGCAAGGTGCGCGGGGGTTCCGCCACCGCCGGAAGCGATGACCGGCACAGGAACGCGCTCGGAAATCATCTTTGTGAGCGAAAGCTCGTAGCCGTTCCTCATACCGTCGGCATCAATCGAGTTCAGCACGATTTCACCCGCGCCAAGCTCCACAGCCTTTTCTGCCCAAGAAAGCGCGTCAAGCTCCGTCTTTACGCGGCCGCCGTTGATGTAGACGCGGTAGCCGCTGGGGGCAGACTCGTCCTTCTTTGCGTCCATGCCCAAGACAATGCACTGGTTTCCGAACACCCGCGCCCCATCGGCTATGAGCCGGGGATTTTTGACCGCCTGGGAGTTCAGGCTGATTTTTTCCGCGCCCGCAAGGATGGTGGAGCGTATGTCGTCAAGGGAACCGATTCCTCCGCCCACGCAGAACGGAATGAACACTTGGCGGGCAACGCCGGCAATCAAGTCAAGGATTGGCCCGCGCCCACGGGCGCTTGCCATGATGTCGTAGAACACAAGCTCATCAACGCCCTGCTCATAGTACATTTTTGCCATTTCAACCGGGTCGCCGATGTCAACATTGTTCTGGAATTTCACGCCTTTTGTGGTGCGTCCGTCTTTCACATCAAGACAGACAATAATTCGCTTTTTTATCATGTCAGTTTCCCTTCAAATCGTCCCGGACAAAATTCTCCAGAATTTTCAGCCCCCACCTGCCAGATTTTTCCGGGTGGAACTGGAACGCCGTCACGCTTCCCTGGGAAACACAGGCCGGAACGCGGCAGCCGTAATCAACAGCAGCCTTGATGATTTTTTCGTCATCCGGCTGAATGAGGTACGAATGAACAAAATAAAAATCCTTGTTCTCCGGGATTCCGTCAAAAAGCGGACTTGAGCCGTTCATGTATGAAAGATTGTTCCAGCCAATCTGGGGAATTTTAAGCCCCGCCGCCACGCTTTTTTCGTCGTGCCACACGGCAGAAAAATGCCTGATTTTTCCGTGGAGCAATCCCAGGCACTCCACGTTTCCTTCCTCCGAATAGTCGAAGACAATCTGGGACCCCAGGCATATTCCCACCAGCGGCTTTTGGGACAAAGCCCACTCTTTGAGGAACACGTCAAAGCCGCTTTCCTTGAGCTGGGCCATGGCATACGCCGCATCCCCCACGCCCGGGAAAATGAGCCGGTCGCAGGACTCCAAGTCTTTGGGCGACTTTGAGAGAATGAACGGTGCGCCCAGCGCAGAAAGCGCACGCTCCACGCTTTTTATGTTACCCGCGTTGTAATCAACAATTCCTGTCATACTTGTACCATCATTTTGGCGGACGCGCGTATTTTTTGTTTTTCTTCAAGATTTTTTCCGTGGGCATTTTTATGTCGTCCCGCACAAACGAAGCGAACACGGAATCCTCGGCCTTAACGGCCACAACAACGTCGTAAGCCACCATAGCCGCGCCGTAGTAGTTCAAGTGCGTGTTGTCGATGGTGTCTGCCTCCTTCATCTTCTGTGCGTGGAATTTTGCCGTTGCCGCGCTGGAAAGGCCTTCATACCGCTCCTTCGTGATTTTTGTCAAATCGACAACAAGGGTGTCGGTCTCTTTTCCAAGCTCAATGATTGCCTGGGCGTAGTTTCCGCCCTTGAATCCGTCGGAGTCGGCAGTAATGTGAACCGTAGAGCCGCTGTATGTGCCGTTGGGAGAGCGGCGGACAATGGGAGTGCAGAGAATCGGCGTTGCGTTCCTGTCCTTTGCGAGCTTGACGTATTTTTCGTAAAGCACATTCTTGAACGAGCCTTCTGTCTCCTTGGAGCCGTTGGGGTTTGTGTACCGCTTTTCCTCGCACTTCTCGTCATTGTGACCAAAGCCGATGATGATGTAGTCGCCCTCGCGGATATTGTCCACCAGCGTGGCATAGTTTTTTTCCGAGAGGAAGCTCTTTGATGAGCGTCCTGACATGGCAAGGTTGAACACGGTGATTTTGCTCGCGTCAAGGTAGTCTGGAAGCCTTGTTCCGTAGCCGTAGCGAGGATAGAAATAATTGTCGTTGAACGCGCTCAGTGTGGAATCACCCACCACAAAAAGGCGGGGACCTTCCACGTTGGGAATCTCGGAAATAGGGACGACTTTCTCAACTTTCTCGTTCGCCACAGTCGCAGCATCCAGCCTGCTTGCCTTCTGACCTGAAGCAACAGCCGCACACCCCACGGCAACAGCCGCGGCAAGAATAAGAACCTTTTTCATCATTTTATTGCCTCACGCATTTTTGCAATTAAATCTTCGCCATAGATTGTGGCGAACGTATCCATGACAGTGTTGGTCGCAGCCGCGAATTCCTTCAAATTGGGCGTAGTGATTGTCATTCCGGCTTCCTTGAGCTTATCCACATATGATTCAGTCTGAGCCTTCACGAGCTGGCGATCCAAATCCTGCGCTTTTTTTGCCGCATCGAGCAAAATCTTCTGGCTTTCCGCGTCAAAGCTGTCCCACAAGCCTTTCCTGATGACCAGGGGCATTGCATCGTAGCTGTGGTTCGTAATCGCAAGATATTTCTGCTCCTCGAACAACTTGTTGTTGAAGATGACGGGAATTGGGTTTTCCTGGGAATCGAACAAGCCGTCCGTCAACGCCTGCTTGAGTTTCGTGAAGTCGTAGGGCTTCGGGTTTGCGCCCAAAGTAGACATTGTTTCCATGACAATCTGGTTCGGCGGCGTTCTGATGTTCAATCCTTTCATGTCCGCCACGGATTTTACCGGCTTGTTCGTGGTTGTCACGCAGCGGAAGCCGTTGTCATAGTGGGAGAGAACGACCATGTTGAACTCGGCCATCGTCTTGTTCACTTCCTTGATTATGCCGCTGTCCATGAAACGCCACGCCGACTCAAAATCAGAGAACAGGAACGGAAGCGCGGAGATTCCGATTTTTGTCGCATAGACGGCAAAATTTCCTGCGCTTGAAACAGTCATGTCAACGGAACCTGCGATGATGCCTGAAATCAAGTCAGCATCGCTTCCCAAGTTTCCGTCCGGATGAATGTCGATGATGATTGCACCGTCTGAATTTTTCTCGACCTCATCCTTGAACAACTTGGACGCCACGCCGCGCGGGTCTTCCATGTTCGTGGAAAAGCCAAGCTTAATCGTGACAGGTGTTTTTTCCTTCACCTCAACCTGACTCTCAGCCCCATTCTTCTGTTTTTGTCTGCATCCACAAAACGAAAAAAGAAGAAGCGCACAAATTGCAGAAGATACGATTCTTTTAGCCATAAACAGATTCTCCTACCTCTTTCATATTATTTTCATCAAAAATGGCAAAATTGTTCTTGCCATTCTCCTTCACATAATACAACGCGGAATCAGCGCGATGGAACAGCTCCTTGTACGTGGTGGCCTGGGCCGGGAACAGCGAGATTCCAATGCTGGACGTGACATGAACCTGCACGTCCCCGCTGGAATACGTCTCGTGCATGATGTCCTTCAGGATATGCGCCTTCTCAAAGATGATTTCCATGACTTGCTCTTCCTCCATGGACTGGGGGAGAGCAAGGAACACGCAGAATTCGTCTCCGCCAATGCGCCCGATGAAATCACGCTCGGAAAAGACAAGATTCAGCTTGTTCGCCGCATCGCAAATGGCCGTGTCCCCGGCGCTGTGCCCGATTTTGTCGTTCACCTGCTTGAAGTTGTCCAAGTCAACCATATAGAATGCCCCCACGCCGCCCTCTTCGGATTTGAGGAACTCGGTGACGCGCTTTTCCATGAAAGTCTTGTTGAGCAACCCGGACAACAAATCGGTTTCTGCCATTTCCTTGAGCTGCTGCTCGTGAACCACCTGCTCGTTCACGTTGGTGATGTTCCCGATGAGCTTGACCGGGTTCTTCTCCTTGTCGTACACCACCGTGCTGGTAAAGCGGTACCACACATAATCGCCTCCGCACAAAACGCGCACTTCGCACGAATAGTTCTTTTCACCAGAACTGATGAACTGCTCAAGATAAGTGCGAAGATGCCTCTCCGACTCGTGCAGCTTCTTCTCGATAAGACCAAAATCAGAAAGAGGAAGGCTGCGCAAGTTCCGACCGAACAGGAACGTTGAGTTGCCCGTGAACTCGATGACTTTCTTCTCAAAGTCGTACTCGTAGATGAGGGTTTGGTTCGTCTGCGTGGAGACGGCATAGCGCACGTTGTCCTTCTCGATTTTCTCGTTCTGCTTGATGAGCGAGTACATGAACAGGGAGAATGCAAGGAAGGCGAGGAACACCACGACGATGAGAGCCACCGTGAGCGCGACGATTTTATGGTGCTGAGTGTTGACGTAATCGGCAGTGACCATGGAAAGAACGTACCAGTCGTTCATGTTGACCGGCGTGTAGACAAGAATGCGCGCCTCGTCATTGATTTTGTAGCTCACGCTGTCGGTCTTGTTCGCCTTGATGTTGTTCCTGATGGTGTTCAGCTGGAATGTGGAAAGGGCGCTCTTTTCCGCAAGGAACGAAAGCCAGTTCTCGTCAAAGCACAGCCTGCGCTTGCTCTTGCTCCCCACAAGGATGCGCCCAGTGCTGTCAACAAGGAACGAATATCCGCTTCCGCTGAACGTGTCCACTGAGAAGATGTTGTCAAGAATCGAATAGGAGAATGTGCCGGTGATGACACCGACAACCTTCTGCTTTTGGAAAATGGGCACGGCAAGGGTGAGGACCTTTTCGCCGTCCTCGTCGATGAGAATGTTTGACGATACTTGTGCCGTCCCCTGCATGGCCTTTCGGAAATAATCGGTCATGAAGATGTTGCCCGACGATTTTCCGTCGGAATTCAGCGTCATACCGGTGGAATTTGCCACGGCTATGCGCTTGAACTCGCCAACGCCTTTTGTGGCCATGATTGCCCGCTTTATCTCGTTGTAATCGTCCATGTCGATGTCGATAAAATACCGCGCCTGGCTCTCCAGCATGAAAAGCTGGTCATTCAACTTGACCTTGAACGTTCCTGCATACAAGATTGCCGTTTCCTCAAGAAAAGCGGACGAATTATTGTAAACGGTGGAGCTTATGCGCCTCTGAAAAACAAAGAACGAGAATCCAATAACCGCAAGCAGAACAATTATGAAAACCAACCGACGTTTCATATGTTACCCCTCAACCACTATTCAAAGTTATCATTTTAACCCACAAATTTCTATTCGTCAAATTCAAACCGCACCTTAACATCTTAAACGCCCGGAAAAAATGTCATTCAAACCGCGCTCACTTGCGTTCGCTCCGCCGGAAAATGCCCCCCCCGTGTCAGACTGTTTGGTTCGACTCCGCCCGAGAGAGCAACACGTTCCAAGCCAAGAACCCATTGCTCCCCAGAACGCGCCCGCGAGTTTTGCGAAGCAAAATCTCGCAGAAGTTCGCCGTAGGCGAATCTTCCAAGTTCGCCCCAGCCCCGAGAAAGCAATGCGTCCCAAATCCAAGAACTTACTGCTCCCCAGAACGCGCCCGCGAGTTTTGCGAAGCAAAATCTCGCGAGAAGTTCGCCGTTAGGCGAATCTTCATGATTCTCACACTTCGGAGAAAATGATACACTAAAAGCCGTCATTTTCATTACCAATAGGACACATTCAGGAGAAAATTATGTACCCATTCCAAACGATTGAGCCGAAATGGCAGAAATATTGGGCGGACAACAAGACGTTCCGCGCCGTAGAAGACGAAAGCGTTCCGAAGGAAAAACGCCGCTACGTTTTGGACATGTTCCCCTACCCGTCGGGCGCGGGCCTGCACGTGGGCCATCCAGAGGGCTACACTGCCACGGACATATACTCGCGCTACCTGCGCATGAACGGCTACAACGTCCTGCACCCCATGGGCTACGACGCTTTCGGGCTTCCTGCGGAGAACTACGCCATAAAGACGGGAACGCACCCCGCAGAAACCACCTTCAAGAACATTGCGCATTTTTCCGAGCAGATAAAGGCCCTGGGATTCAGCTACGACTGGGACCGCGAAATCAAGACCTGCACGCCCGACTACTACAAGTGGACACAGTGGATTTTCCTCCAGCTCTACAAGAAGGGGCTGGCATACGAAGCGGAGACGCCGATAAACTGGTGTCCGTCCTGCATGACGGGCCTTGCCAACGAGGAAGTGAAAGAAGGTCACTGCGACCGCTGCGGCGCACAAGTGACCCACAAGGTCATACGCCAGTGGATTTTGAAGATTACCGCATATGCAGACCGACTCATCGAAGATTTGGACGGACTGGACTGGCCGGAGAGCGTAAAGGCCATGCAGCGCAACTGGATTGGACGGAGCGAGGGAGCGGAAGTCGATTTTTCCATCGCGGACAAGGACGGAAAGCCCACCGGCGACAAGCTCACGGTATACACCACTCGATGCGACACGCTTTTTGGCGCAACGTACATGGTAGTCTCTCCGGAACACCCTCTCATCGAAAAGCTCACGACGACCGAGCAGAAGGAAGCCGTGGAGAAATACCGGGAGGAGGCCGCAAAAAAGAGCGACCTTGAGCGCACAGACCTTGCCAAGACGAAGACGGGCGTTTTCTCAGGAAGCTACGCCGTGAACCCGGTGAACGGAAAGTGCATTCCAATCTGGGTGGCAGACTATGTTTTGATTTCATACGGAACCGGAGCAATCATGGCGGTTCCAGCCCACGGCACCCGCGACTGGGAATTTGCCAAGAAATTCGGTCTTCCCATAATCGAAGTCCTGAAAAGCGAAGTCGATGTTCAGAATGAGGCTTGGACACAGGACGGAATCCATGTGAACTCGGAATTCTTGGACGGATTGAACAAGAAGGACGCAATCGCAAAAATGCTTTCGTTCCTCGAAGAGAAGAAAATCGGGAAGAAGGCCGTGAACTACAAGCTGCGCGACTGGGTTTTCAGCCGCCAGCGGTACTGGGGGGAGCCGATTCCCCTCGTCCACTGCCCCAAGTGCGGCACCGTGCCGGTTCCAGAAAACGAGCTTCCGCTGGAACTCCCAGCGGTCAAGACATACCAGCCAACAGGAACCGGGGAGTCGCCCCTTGCAGGCATAGACTCGTGGGTGAACTGCAAATGCCCGAAATGCGGCGGAAACGCACGGCGCGAGACAAACACAATGCCCCAGTGGGCAGGTTCGTGCTGGTACTATCTGCGCTACATTGACCCTGCGAACGAACTTTCGTTCTGCGACAAGAAAAAAGAATCGTACTGGATGCCCGTGGATTTGTACGTTGGCGGCGCGGAACATGCCGTCCTGCACCTGCTCTACGCGCGGTTCTGGCACAAAGTCCTCTACGACTGCGGCGTTGTCTCCACAAAAGAGCCGTTCCAGCGTCTCATAAACCAGGGAATGATTACGTCCTTCGCGTTCCAGAGAAAGACCAAATCCCTGGTGGCGGTGGATGCCGTGGAAGAGCGCGACGGAAAATACTACGCAAAGGACGACGGCGAGGAGCTTGAGCGGGTTGTGGCAAAAATGTCAAAATCCCTCAAGAACGTTGTGAACCCGGACGAGATGATTCAGGCATACGGCGCGGACAGCGTGCGCATGTACGAAATGTTCATGGGGCCTTTCACAGTCTCAAAGCCCTGGGACACACAGGGGCTTGTGGGTATCAACAGATTCCTTGACAAAGTGTGGAAAGTCTCGGAAAAGCCGATGGCGGACGTGGACATCACGGGAAAGCTGGACAAGGACTTGGCCGCGCTCAGAAAAACATACGCAAAGACCGTGAAAAAAGTGAGCGAGGACACGGCGAACCTGGATTTCAACGTGGCAATCAGCCAGATGATGATTTTCATAAACGAAGCGTCCAAGCTGGACTCCATCCCGAAAGCGATGTGGGAAGGATTCGTGCTGCTCCTCTCCCCATACGCGCCGCATCTGGGCGTGGAACTGTGGCAGAAGCTCGGCCACGACAAGACCAACGCCTACGAGAAGTGGCCGGTGTTCAGCGAGGAGTTCTGCAAGGAAGATTCCAAAGAATTCGTCGTGATGATCAACGGAAAGCTCCGCGCAAAATTCGACGCAAGCCCGGACGCGGATTCCGCCACCCTTGAAAAGATGGCGCGGGAAACCGAGGGCTTCAAGAAGTTCACGGAAGGAAAAACCGTGGCAAAAATCATCGTCGTTCCGGGAAAGCTCGTGAACGTGGTGGTAAAGTAAAATAAAAGTAAATCAAGCCGAAACGAGTCCTAGATGACACACCGTCATGTTAAACTTGTTTCGGCATCTCGACGCTGCAGATAGCGTAGATGCTGAAACTGTCATCCTGAACTTGATTCAGGATCAGCATGACACTTGCTTCTAGGCCAGCCACTTTTTTATGGGTCATCCACAAAAGCCGCGCAAAAATTTGCGCAAGCGTTGTAGTGGAAGCAGAATTTTTTCCAATGTGCTACCCTTTTATAATCAATTCATCGATTGCGTCATTTATTTTCTTTTGGATTTCGTCACCAAGTCTTTGTCTCAGTTTTTTCAGCTCCGCATTGCGCAAGTACATTTGATTTTTTTCTCCATTCTCGCTGAAATCGTGATCGATAAAAAGCGAAGCAACAGGAATCTGAAAAATCTCCGCCATGTTTTCTATTTTTTCAAGGGACATTCCTCTTTGCCCAGATTCCACAAGCGTCAAAAATGACGGCGTAAGCTCCAATACATCGGCAAGATACACCTGCGTCCATCCACGCGAAGTTCTCAGTCTGCGAATATTGTTGCCAAGAATTTTCTTTATCTGCCCCATAGAACTATACTATTACGGAAAGTTTGCCCCCTATTGACTTTGCGTAACATCTTGTTATTATTAAAGTAAATTTTTCACTAACTAAAAGTAATATTTACACAAGGAAAAAATATGGAATATGAAACACACAAAAAAAAATCGATTAAAAAGGCTTTTGTTTTTCTGCCTTTTATTTTGGTTGTCTACAATCCCTTGTTCTTAAAAACTATCCAAAAACTGGGATTAACAACACACTCTTTTCAAGGCTCTTTAATCGGATATACAGATTACAACGCAAAACCGCAATTTTCCAAAAAAAACTACGCAAGTGGCACTTTTCAACGAGATTTTGAAAAATGGCTTCCCGAGCATATATGTTTTCGAAGCTACTACATCCGATTTTACAATCAAATCTGTTTTTCCTTGTTCAGGCAGAACAACCGAGTTCTTGGAAAGCACAACAATATTTTCGAGAGCGTTTACATAGAAACGGAATGTGGACTTCAACCGACCAGCGATTTTAGGGATGCCAAGAATTATAAGATGATGGAAGAGTATGTGGAACATCTTGAGCACATTCAAAAAAAACTTGAGAAAATAGGCAAACATCTTATCTTTTACAATACACCGTCAAAGGCAACGGTCAACTACAATGACATTCCGCTTAAATTTCGTCTAAAAAAAGATGCGGACTATATTCCACCGTATGTTTACCTGAAAGGACTGCTGAAAAAGACGGGCATTCCATATCTTGATTCACGCGATTTTTTTTCGACAGACGGAATCCCCGACTTCTACCCAACAGGAATCCATTGGGCACGGCCGATAGAGCAGAGGATGTCAAAAGCGCTCGTTGAAAAAATGGAGGAAATCTCCGGAAAAAAATTCCCCGAAATCATGCTTCATAAAATGAAATCCTCAGAAAAACCATTTTGGAGGGATGCCGATGTGTTCAACTTATCAAACACAATGATGGAACCAAGAGGAACATACTTTGAATATGAATCGGAATTTTCGGTTGCGGATGATTGCACTGTTCCAGTGTATTTGCTGCAGGGCGGCTCGTTTGCGGAAGGGTTTTATTACAAGGATTATGAGCATTTCAAAGAAAATTCCTACAACATTTTTTACAACAGGGTTCTACGCAACGATTCCCAGCTTCATGGATACAGGCAGTTTTCTTCATGGGAAGAAATCGATTTTGCGGCAATTCTTGAAAACATTGAATTTGTCATCATCGAGCAGAATGAAGCCGTCATTCCCTCTTTTTCAGATGGATTCGTGGCATATTTTGACTCATTTTTGACTTCATACATCGAACAAAAAGGAGCATTGTAATGGTATTCAGTTCCACAATTTTCTTGTTTGCATTTCTTCCAGCAGTCCTCGCAGTTTATTATATAATCAATCCAAAATACCAGAATGTATGTTTGCTTTTTTCGTCTTTGTTCTTTTATTCGTGGGGCGAACCAAAAAAAATCCTCGTCATGCTTTTTTCGATATTTTTGAACTATTGCGCCGCGTTTTTCATCGACACGTTCCACAAAAAGCGTCTTCTCCAAAATTCGATTTTTGTTGCTGCCGTTTTGTGCAATATCGGAATTCTCTTTTTCTTCAAATATATTGATTTTTTCATTCAGAATGTCAATTTCATAATCCATAGCAATATACCGAAGACAAATATCGCGATGCCCATCGGAATTTCGTTCTTCACTTTCCAAAGTCTTTCGTATGTGATTGATGTGAAGCGAAAAAAAGTCACAGTGCAGAAAAATCCGCTCGACTTGGGATTGTACATTTCGTTTTTTCCACAACTGATTGCAGGTCCAATCGTACGCTACATCGACATAAACCAGCAACTGCACGTTAGGCATACTGGAATCCAGGAATTCAGCGAAGGTTGTTCACGGTTCATGGCAGGATTTTCGAAAAAAATTCTCCTTGCAGATCAACTTGCCCCATACATCGACACAATTTTTGCACAAAACGGGATTTCCGCACCGTCAGCATGGTTCGGTCTCATTGCATACACACTACAAATCTACTTTGATTTTTCGGGATATTCAGACATGGCAATCGGGTTGGGAAAAATGTTCGGTTTCGATTTTCCGGAGAATTTTGACTATCCATACATCGCAAAATCCGTAAAAGAATTCTGGCGAAGATGGCATATTTCGCTTTCGCATTGGTTTCGGGATTACGTGTACATCCCGCTCGGCGGAAGCCGGCACGGCACGATGCGCACATATATCAATCTGCTTGTCGTATGGGGATTGACAGGATTTTGGCATGGCGCAAGCTGGAATTTCATTTTTTGGGGATTGTATTATTTCGCTTTTCTCGCGCTGGAGCGGTTTTGGTGGAAAAAAATACTTTCAAAACTGCCCACCGCTGTTCAGCATTTTTACACAATATCCGTTGTTTCAATAGGCTGGCTTTTGTTCCGCGCGGAAGGACCAAGAGCCGTCATAAAATATGCGAGAAGTCTTTTTAGGCTTTCTAGCTCAATGTGGGTGGACTTTGTGTACATAATCGACAGAAAATGCATTTTCTTCGTCTTGCTCGGAATAATATTCTCAATACCGACAAAACAATTTCTCTTATCAAGAATAGGAAGAAAAAGCGATAGCGTACACAATTGCCTTCTGTTCACCACATTTGTGGTGGCAATCGCTTTTTTGCTTGGAACTGGATTTTCACCTTTCCTGTATTTTCGGTTCTAGGCAGCACATTTTGCAGGATGTTTTTTTCGGGCAACGGACAAACCTCCCGTCCGTCACCCGCTTGAAAGAACCGCGCAAAAATTTGCGCAAGCGTGGCTATATTGTGAATTTGTTTATTTCCGCCACAAGGTTCTTCGCGTTGGCGGAAAGCTCCTCGCTCATGGCGGCAAGCTCCTCGGACGCGCTGGCGTTCTGCTGGACGACAGTATCAAGCTGCACGATTGCCTGGCTCACTTGGCTTGCGCCCTCATCCTGCTCCTTGCATGCAGTGGAAATGCCGCTGATAAGCTCCGCCGTCTTCTGAATCTCGGGGACCACACCGCTGATTTTGTCCCCCGCATCCTGGGCCACGGCAAGAGTCCGCTCCGCAACCTCCATGATTGCGGCGGCATCTGTCTGACACCGCTCGGCAAGTTTCCGAACTTCGCTTGCGACAACGGCGAATCCCTTTCCGGCCTCGCCGGCCCGCGCCGCCTCGATTGCCGCATTGAGCGCAAGAAGGTTCGTCTGCTTGGCAATGTCCCCGATGACGACGATTTTCTCGGAAATCTCCTGCACCGCCTGAAGCGACTCGTTCACCGCGCTTCCGCCTTCGGTAAGGCGCACGGAGGATGAGCTGGCAATCTGCCCTGTCTTGAGCGCGTTCTCGGCAGTCTGGCGGATATTGGACGCCATCTCCTCCATTGTCGCGCTCATCTCCTCGGAACTTGCGGCCTGCTCGCTGGCACCGCTTGAAATCGACATGGAGGAGGCGGAAATCTGGTCGCTCTCCAAAAGCACTTCGTTTGCCGTGTCCCTGACTTTCCTCATCAAATCCTGCAGAATCTTGATGAACGCATTAACGTTGGAACCAAGATCCGCAAATTCATCATGACCTTTCACGGGGATTCGGTACGTCAAATCGGCGTGTCCCGACGCAAGGTTTCGCACGGCTCCGCGCACCACATCCAGCGGGCGGATGACTTTTGAGAACAAAAGCCCCACGAACACGAAAAGAATCAAAACCGTAGATATGGCGATGATGACGGTGAGAGGCCTAAAAATCGCCTGCGATACAAGGGATGCCACCTGGAGCGGCTTTCCGATGTACAATGTCGTGAGGAACTTTCCGTTCACATCGTAGAACGGGAAATAATAGGAAATGTTCGGGACGCCGCCGATTATGTTGATTAAGAGCGTGTCCTTGCCAAGTTCCGCATTGTCGATTACGAAATGGTCGGCAATCTCGGTTCCGTCCATTCCCTCAATGCTGGTGGCGGCTCTCGTGTAGCCGTCAAAAATCGTGACATTGCAATGGATGTAGGAAGAAAGTCGATTCACAAAACCGTCGGAAGAAGCGGAGGCCTTTGCAACAATAGCACCGAATGGAACACCATCGTGCTCAAGGGGCAACGCCACAAGCGCGTAGATTTTTGCGCCAGTCTTCACGAACGTAGTCGTTTTCGTTCCCTCAAGCGCACTGTGCACAAAATCGTTCGCCACGACAGAGCCGTATTTTTTTGGCGAAATTTGGCTCCCGTTCCGGTTGAAGACAACTATGGTCTCGGCCTCGGAGGACTGGAGACACCCCTTGCACACGTTGTCAACAAACCATGCCGGAAGTTCCCCCTCGGTCATCTGCTCGTTCTCAAGAGCATCCTTTGGAAAATACAGGGATTTGTCCAAGCGTTCCAGAAGAAGATTCATCTCCATGAGAAACGTCTGGGAGAATTCCTTGGTGTCGCTTTCAAAAAATTTTATTAGCCCGGAATTGAGCTGCGTCCTGACAGTAACAAAAATAACTCCTGCATACACAACAATGATGATACCCAAAAGAACAGAAATTATTTTTGTTATAGAAATACTTTTCTTCATGTCGTTTCCTCAAAACTTACTTTTATTATTCTAACCGCATTTCCAATATTTTGCACGAAAATTTGAATCTGCAACAATCAGCAATATCAGGCAAAAATCGATTTCATTGTGCGAAGAACATCTTCCGTGCATGAAGCATACGGCCGCCCCAACTCCACGGGACTGAGCGCGGCTGAAACAAAGTCTGGCATATCGGGAGACTCGCCAAGGCAATGGCGTATGAAATCGGACGAAAGCGCGGGATGGTCCCGCATAATCAGCACCACGCTCGCCTCGTCCTCGTCGGTAAGCTCCTCCTTCGCCTTGAGCGCGGCATATGCAAGGGACGTGTTCTTGTCCGCATAAACGCCGTACTTGGAGAAAAGCTCCTGGCACGCCGAAACGGCAGCCGCCTCGTCCACGTCTGCGGGGAACACGAAATTTTTGAGCATGAGCGACTCCGTGCGGAATATGTCTTCAAGCCGCTCCAAATTCGACGGGGAGGCGGGATCAACTTTGTCCCTGTTTTCAAGGGACACGATGCTGTCCATAATCTGGCAGTTTCCGTGCATGTCAAGCTTGATTTCGTCAGTCATGGGGATTATGAATCCGTTGAGCGGAAGATAGACCTTCCAGCTGTAAAGACCCGCCACCAAGTTGGAGTAGTTTCCGGGGGCAAGGCTGTAGAAAATGTCCCCTGACACCTGCTTTTTCAGGCGGGAGAAGGCATACGGATAGAAGAACGACTGGGGAATGAGCCGCCCGATGTTCGCAGTGTTGGCGACGGTGAGGTGGAGCGATTCAACGAGGGAGCGCTCAGAAAAAATCTGGCGCACGATGTTGTGGCAGTCTTTTTCCGTGCCGTCTATTTCTATTGGAAGAATGTTTCCGCCGTTCCACACATAATCGCGCTCCTCAAGACCGCGAACCATGCCCTTTGGATAGAGGAGCACGCCCTTCAACCGCTTTTTTCCGCGAATGGCGCGGGCAAGGGATGCCCCCAGCTCGCCGATTGTAGCGTCAAGAAACACGGCGTTCTCGTTTTTGAGCGTGAGAATCGTCTCAAGGCAGTTCACAAGGAAAAAAATGCCGAAATCCTTGTGGCTCCCAGTGGGCGTGTGAAACAGCTCCGGAGAGAAAAGCCTGTCATCCAGCTTCTTGAACGAAGGCTCAAAGCTGAACGCTTTGGTGGCCATTGTTTCGCATATGATTGGGGAAAATTCGTCTTTCAGGAACGCGCTGGTCAGTGCGCCCGCAATCGAAGAAAATGTGGTCTTTTCGTCCGTGTACAATATCCAGCGGCGTTTGTCCTCAAAATCCTCGGGAACATACAGCCCGCCGTCAGCGGGAATGCAGTCCCGAACCGCTTTCTCAAATGATACGATATTGCCGGAATCTCGTGTTGAAATAAATTTCATACCGATATTTTACCGATTTTGGCGGCACATGGAAAGTTAAAAAATCGATAAAAACAGACTTGCCCACCAAACCCGCCAAAGACCTGCGGCTAGTCCAAAGATTGGGATTTGAGAGCAACTTTATCTTTTCTGCTTGTTCTGGTAGCTTGCCTTGATGAACTCTGCGGTTGCTCGCTCCTTGCTCGCAACCCTCCGAGTTCGCTGCGCCGCATCCGTGCGGCTAGTCAAAAGCTCGGGCTTTGAGAGCAAATTTATTTCTTCTTTTTGTTTTGGTAGCTTGCCTTGATGAACTCTCGGAAAAGAGGGCCGGCTTTGTTTGGGCGGGACTTGAATTCCGGGTGGAACTGGCCGCCAACCATCCACGGGTGGTTCGGCACCTCCACGATTTCAACCAGGTTACGCTCCGGGTTCACGCCTGCAATGACAAGACCCATCTTCTCAAAGTCTGCGCGGTACTCGTTGTTGAATTCGTAGCGATGGCGATGGCGTTCCCAGATTGTCTCAGACTTGTACGCCTCCATCGTCTTTGTTCCCGCCTTGACCGTGCACTCGAATTTTCCGAGCCTGAGCGTGCCGCCCAAGATTTTTCCAGTCTGGTCAGGCATGAGGGCTATGACAGGATGGGTTGTGTCCTTGTTCATCTCGCTTGAGTGGGCATCAGCCCAGCCCAGGACATTCCGAGCATACTCTATGACAATAATCTGCATTCCCAGGCAAATGCCAAAATACGGAACATCGTTCACACGGGCATATTTTGCCGCGTTCACCATGCCTTCCACGCCACGAGTCCCGAATCCGCCCGGCACGATGATTCCATCCGCGCCCTTGAGCTTGACGTACGTCGTCTTATCGTCCTTCAGCTCCTCCGCGTCAATCCATTGGATTTCAACCCCCACCTCATTGGCGATACCGCCGTGGATGAGGCTTTCCACCACAGAAAGATACGCATCGTGCAAATCCACATATTTTCCCACTAGGGCGATTTTTACCGTGTCCTTCGGATTGTGGAAAACATCAACCATCTTAGACCATTCAGAAAGCTCCGTGGGAGCCGTCGTAATGCCAAGCACCTTGCACACAGCATCCCCCATATGCTCGCTCTCAAGCTGGAGCGGCACTTCGTAGATTGAGCGCGCCGTGGTGTTCTGTATAACGCAGTCCGTGTCAACATTGCAGAAAAGGGCCAGCTTTTCCCTCGTGGTGCGGTCGATTGGCACATCGCAGCGGAGCATGAGGATGTTCGGCTGGATTCCAAGCTCCTGCAGCTCCTTCACCGAATGTTGCGTAGGTTTTGTCTTTATTTCGTGGGCTTTCTCCATGTACGGAACCAGGGTCAGATGCACATAGCAGCAGTTCTCCTCGCCCACACGATATTTTATCTGCCTGATTGCCTCAATGAACGGAAGGGATTCAATATCGCCCACCGTACCGCCGATTTCCGTGATGATGATGTCCGCCTTCGTCTCCTCCGTGGAAAGAAGCATACGGCGAAGAATTTCTTCCGTGACGTTCGGAATGACCTGAACAGTTCCGCCGTTGTATCCGCCTTCCCGCTCCCGCTGGAGGACGGTCATGTAGACGCGTCCGCTCGTAGTGTTGGAGGTTTGGCTGAGCGTTGCGTCGGTGAACCGCTCGTAGTGCCCCAAATCCAAGTCCGTCTCAGCGCCGTCGTCCGTCACGAACACCTCGCCGTGCTGGAATGGGTTCATTGTGCCGGGGTCAATGTTCAAGTACGGATCGAACTTCTGGTTCACGACCTTGAGTCCTCGTGATTTCAAAATCAATCCAACGGAAGCCGCCGCGATTCCTTTTCCGAGACCAGAAACAACTCCACCTGTAATAAAAATGTACTTTGTAGCCATAAAAAACCCTAAGCAGTCGAAAATAAAAAAGACCTAAACGAATAATCGTTCAGGTCCTACATAAGCGACCCCTGCTGGGCTTGAACCAGCGACACACGGATTAACAGTCCGTTGCTCTACCGACTGAGCTAAGGGATCATCGACAAGCGATGTATATATATTATTTTTTTCACCAAAAAAGGTCAAGTAGTTTTCACCGATTTTTTTATTTTTTCTGCTTTTTTCATCTCCCAAGAAAGTTTCGCATCTACGCCGCGGCGGGCGGCACCCGCTTGGACGCGCTGCCACATCGACCGGAGCGGTAGCGGAATGGAGAGACCTGGCCAGCTTTGGCTTTTTGTTCCGGCTCGGGTAGATTTCTCGACGCGCTTGCGCTTTGCTTGCTCGGAATGACAGGGCCAGGGCGAGCCAAGAGCCGAGATTTGCAAAAAATTCTTTAAAAAACACCTTGAAAAGCTTAACATTACGTGTGTCACAATGTAAAATAGAGACATTATATTTGACTGACGGCTTGTTTTCCGCGTTTCGCCGTCTTAAAAAAAAAACGGAGGTTTTTATGAAAAAATCGCTTCTCATTCTAAAACTTGTGTCCGCGCTGTTTGCGGCGGGGATTTTTTATTCATGCGACTCCGGCGGCGGCGGCGGCGGAAGCTCGGGGGGGGGTAATTCCAATAGCTCAGGCTCCACGAGCATAAGCATAACGATTCCGTCTGCAACATCTTCTTCCTCTGACATTAATCTTCTGGGCGATTTTGGCATTGATGACACGAAGGATTTCTGCTACGAGATTTACTTCAAGAAAGGCACAAAGGAAATCGCACGAAAAGAAGGCACGCCAGGCAAAACTGTCACTTTCGACAATGTGACATACGACACCTATGATTTTTTCCTTGACATATATGTTGACTCGAACAAAATTACGAAGCTTAACACACTGGATGTCCTGAACAAAACTGTCTCCGCGAGCAACAACACCGTGACTTTTCCTGACATGAGCACAAGCACCTACAAAAATTGGTACTTCGTGAAGAATGTGGATGATCTTACTAGAGCTTTGAGCAAAATTGACGAGGATAGTTCGTATAATGCGAGCAACACGGCAATATTGTGTCTTCTTGCAACCATAGAGGATCCTAGAGCGGATAGCGTAAAAGGGAACTCCGCGATTCAGTTAGTTGAGAACGGCTATTCGTTTGCGGCGCACCTGTACACGGTTACGCTTCCGTCGGATTTGCCCGCTGGCTGTTCCGTGACGACAAACAACGCGGACAACAAGTTCGCGGAGAATGTCACAGTCACGCTCACGGTAACGGCGGGGACGGGCTACAAATTCAAGTCTATTAGCTACGGGGTGGCTGGCTCCGCATCTCAAAACGACCCGACTGAGGGTGAGGCGGGAGTTACTTATACTTTCCCAATGCCTTCGAACGATGTAAGGGTTTCTGCCAGGTTTATTCCCGTTTACACGATTACATACAATCTGAATGGGGGTGGGCCTGCAGTTGGCTCTGACTTTGAAAGCACTGCTCGGTATACGGAAGAGAACTTTGATGATGACGGAGTTTATGCGCTTCCTACGAGAGATAAAATTTCCAAAACTGGATATCTTTTCTACGGCTGGTATACGGAATCGGATTTCTCGGGAGACAAAGTTGAGCAAATTGTTAGTGAGGATATAGGAAACAAAACATTCCACGCGCGGTGGATAGACTCGATTTATGTAAAGGCTGGCGAAAGTTCCAGCAATGACGGACTTACCGCAGATACGGCTGTAGGAACGCTTGCGGCTGCGATAACAAAAATCAATGATACTGCAACTGAACTTGAAGTAGATAACTTTGATTGGAAAATCCAGGTTTTAAGCGATTTGTTAACCACACAAGATATGAGCGCATCAATGGTCAGTGCGAATAAAATCATGGTTGAGGGAAACAGTCACACTCTTGATGGTTCTGGTGGTACTGACAGTGTTCTAAAAATAATAAATACTCCAATTCCTATAACTATAAAGAACCTAAAGATAACAGGTGGAAGTAGGGATTATAATGGCTCTGGCCTTTATGTTTCTGGTAACAATGTGGATGTAACTCTTGGCGAGGGGGCGAAAGTAACTGGAAATGGTAACAGCGGTACTAATTCTGCTCCTATGGGCGGCGGAGTTTATGTAATTGGTGCGACATTTACCGTTGCAAGCGGGGCTGAGATTACGAACAATAACTGCACGGGGACGGATAGTTTTGGGATGGTTGACGGCTGTGGCGGCGGAATTCTCTATAGAAATGGCTCTACAGTCAAGGTTTTTGGCAAGGTGAGCGGAAATATTGATGCGGCAAATGCTGATATCTGCGCATTTTCTACTTATGCGAGTCCAAATGAAGCTGGAACTTTGACTTTGGGTGAGGGCGCGGAAGTTGGAAAAATTAATTTGACTTGGGAAAACACGATTAATGTAAGCGGTGCGCCAGCTTCCTCATCGATAGCCGTGGAAATCGATCCTGACTACTGCACTTCTGGGTGGCAAGTCTTGACTGGAGATATAGCGACAATCGGGGCTAATTACACAAAATTCACCATTACTAATACGGGCTTGTACAACAAGATTGGAAGCGAAGGAAAACTTGTGGCAAAGGATGTGGACAAATTCACATTGGCAGATTTTAATGCATTGACATTCCAGCCCGATGCTATCCCTTCTAAAGCATTTAATAATAACGCAGATATACTTAACAAGGTAATAGTATACAAACCGATAACCGCACTTGACACATATATGGTTATGAAAGTTACTGATTTGAACTCGACTAGTCAATTTAGTGGAACTGCCGTGTTGTACAATACATTAACCGGAATCAAGCAACCTTTTACGATTACGAATCAATCTTATATAAACCTTATAACAGGTGGTACTGATGATGGATTTGTTACTACCACTGCCTCGTATTTTGCTACGGAATCATCAGGAGGTGTTACTTTTTATAACACAGAATATTCCATTTTGGAGTAATTTTTCGGGGGGGGCGCACAAACGGCAAGGTGTGGGTGCTCCTCGGAATGATTCTGAGCTTGGAACGAAGCCAGAATTTGGACTGGTCGGAGCCTGCTTGCAAGCAATTCGTTCTGGGGGTTGGAACTCAGAGCTAACTCGGGTTTGGTCGGGCTGCCCCTCAGAATTGTTCTAAGCTCAGAACTGATTGCCAGTTCGGGCTGAGTCGCGTGGCGCGTTCCCAAACAAACAATCCGACACAAAAAAATGCGCGTGCGCAGGTTCGCACCGCCAAACTCGTTCTGTGCGTGCGAACCAATTTGCAACGCAAATTGGTGAGACAAATACCACTTACGCACAGTCACGAAGTTTGAGCGGGGCGGTTCTGCGTAGAGCGTATTTTTTTTGCGACTTGGGGCTGATTTGTTCTGGGCTGCCCCTCAGATTGATTCTAAAACTCAGAACAGATTGCCAGCTCTGGCTGAGTCGCGGGGGCATTCCCAGCCAGCAATCCGCCATCGCCAATTATGGTATAATATGCAATGTATGGAACAAAACACAATCAAAGAAACAAAGACCAGGATTTTTGATATACACTGTCCATCCTGTGGCGCGCCCGCATATTATGACATCAAGTCTCATGTGTATAAATGCCGTTATTGCAGCGGCAAAGTCGGGGTGGACGAAGCAATAAAAGCCAATCAGGGATTCCGCTCGATTCAGAAGCAGAAAATGCACGAAGCCCTCGGTCATTTTGAGCTTGAAAAAGGCGAGTGCACTGGCTGCGGAGCGGAAGTTATCTTTGACAAGGGCGATGCAATCGCGCATTGTGCTTTTTGCGGGCGGGAGCTTGTGCGCGGGGAGTTCCTTAAACTCAAGGATATTCCCGAGCTTATCATTCCGTTCTCAATCACGAAAGATGAAGCGCGCGACATTCTTTCTGAGTGGTGCAAGAAAAATCATTTAAAAAAAGAAGCCCGAGAGCTTCTAAAAAATGCCGGTAAGATTACAGGCTGTTATCTTCCGTATGAACTTGTGAAAGGTCCGGTCTACTGCTTTGTCTCGCGCGTTGAGGACGGAAACAGCTACGAGTGCGACGGCTATGTTGACGGAATCTTCGTAAACTGCTCCAAAAATCTTGATAACATGCTTTTGGACGGAATGGAGCCGTATAATCTTGATGAAATCACTGGATTCGATTTTGCGTACATTGCAGGTCATCAGGTGAAGGTAGCAGACATCACAGGCGAAGAACTGAGCCGGCGAATCGGCGGAGAGGTCAGCGAAGCCTACCGTCCTTTGGTTCAGAAAACGCTTGAAACAAAAGTCGTCGATGTGGATGTAGGAACTTGCGGTGTAGTACGGATGCCAGTCCTTCTCCCTGCTTATTACATTTCGTTCGGAAAATACATGGCGGCTGTGAACGGGCAGACCGGCAAGGTGAGCGTTCGCGCAATCATGGATTCCCATTACTACATCATGCCGTGGTGGATTCGGGCCACTCTTTCGACGAATATTGCGATGGGAAGCATAATGCTCGGCATGAAGATTTTTGGCGCAGAGAACGATTTGGTAATAGGCGCCGGCCTTGCTCTCTGGGCTTTCTTTACTGTCGTGATGCTTTGCGCATACAGCGACAAAAGGCAGAAGTGGTTCAGGGTAAAGCGGAATCCGAGAATTTTTACTTCAAGGGGCGGGCCTTATGTCAGGGAGGCTGGACCAAACGGCAGTTTGAAAAACGGAAAACTTGTCCAGTCTGATACCGAGCTAAAAAAGCCAGAGATTCTAAAGCCCGTGTTCGTCATGGATATAGACGGAAAGGAAACGCCCGTAATCATCAAGTTCACAGCTTTTTTCCGTATGCTGCAGATGCTTGGCTTGGCTGCGGTCGTGCTGTTCTTCCCTGTAATCATCGCCCTGTTCATCAACAGATTCAATTTCTCCCAGATTTGGTTTGGCGGTTCTGCCGTGTGGTTCTGCATTACAATACCGCTAATCCCAGTATTCCTTGTAAAATACGGAAGAATCGAACTGTATGACCATCCGTGGATATACATAATCAAGGAAAACGGGCGGAAAAAGCGGTACAAGAACAAGAAAAAGCTGAACCTTATGTTAGAATTGTGTATACTATTCGGAATTTACCCAAAGAACTATTATGAGAACCAGTGGCTTGAAAAATATGGCAAAAAAGCTAGTTCAAAGAAAAAAAAGAAGTACTCCGGCGACTACAAAGTTTCTGGCAAGCAGAAAAAAGAGCTTGCAATGGCAATACTGAAGCTGTTTTTCAAGCCGCCCGTATGCTTCGGCGTGTGGGCAGGAATCGCAATTTTCTGCGGAATGGTCTATCTGACGGCATTCGGAATTGAGTGAGGATGGTTTCGATACGCTTCGCTACTCAACCACCGAAAAATTTGCTGACAAAACCTTCTTTTTGAATTAAAATTATCCTCACATTTATACAAATACTATAGGAGAAATTCTATGAAAAAGTCAAATGTATTGTGGGTGGGGTACTTTAGTATAGTCTTTCTCCTGTCATCCATCCTTTTCGCCTGCTCGGGCGGAACAAATTATGTCGGAGGCT
This sequence comes from Treponema sp., assembly GCA_017412405.1. GTDB lineage: Bacteria > Spirochaetota > Spirochaetia > Treponematales > Treponemataceae > Treponema_D. The sequence continues at coordinate 62,565 of JAFPYB010000219.1, forward strand.
CTTCGTCCAGCGAAGGCTCTTCATCAGAAACTACCTACACGATAACGATTTCAGACTCAATCACGAACGGCACAGTTACCGCAAGCAAGACAAAAGCTGAGGCCGGCGAGGAAATCACGCTCACGGTAACGCCATCGGACGGCTACGCTCCGGACACGCTCACCGTAAAGGATGCGGGCGGAGCAGATGTGACCGTGACGGCCAACAAGTTCACAATGCCAGCCAAGAATGTGACTGTCTCGGCTGTGTTCAAGGTTGCCACGGTGACATACTCGGTCACTGTTGACGGCGCGATTACAGGCGGAGCGGTGGGTTCGGACAAGACGACTGGCGTTTCCGCTGGCGAAACCGTGACGCTCACGATAACGCGAGACGGCGGAAAAGTGCTTGACGCGCTCACGGTCAAGGACGCTTCCAACAACGCGGTCGCAACGACGGCTGTTGTTGCTGGTACTACATACACTTTCACGATGCCAGAAAGCAATGTGAGCGTTACGGCGACATTCAAGGCAATACTCGGGTCAAAGGTCTCGCCCGACGCGGTTGGCGACATAGTGTTCAATGACGGAAGCGCGGAGGCTTACAGCGACAGCCTTACGCTCACCACAGAGCAGATTGCTGGAGCTGTTGCGGTAATCTTTGACGCGGCTAGCAAGAAGGGCGTTGGATTGAGGCAGGGAACGAGCAAGGCATGGGCGGCTACTAGCACGCCAGGCTACACCACGAACATATCTACGCTCGCCACCACGAAGGACAGCGGAAGTACTCCAGCTGATGCCGTATTCTCTGGGGCTGGGGCGACGGACGGAAGCGGAAGCCTTGCGAAGTTCAGGACAGCCGTGGGAGTTGCAGACGGAACTGCACTTAGCTCAACTGACTACCCTGCATGGGCATTCGTGGAGAGCTACGCAACAACCGCGAGTCTTACAGGCCCTTACGCGAGTGGCTGGTATATGCCGAGCATAGCGGAGCTTTGCAAGCTGTATCAGGCGAAAACCGATGTGAATAATTCACTAAACAAAATTACAGGTGCTACACAATTGTCTACTAGTGTGTATTGGTCGTCCAGTCAGGACGAATCATCCAGGCTCAGCGCGTGGTACGTCTATTTCGGGTCGGGCGATCTCGACATCGTCAACAAGGACTATACGAGTTCGGTCTGCGCTGTCCGGGCTTTTTAACTAGCAGAATGCCTCGCACAAACGGCAAAGCCGTTTGTGGCCACCTTGCCGCTAGCGGCAAGGTGCTTATTCTTTTTTCAAATCTTCAAGACGCTCGAAAAATTGTGCAACAGTAATTATTTCCACATCTTCAAATTGTTTCAAATCAAGCAAATCATTATCACCGCTTA
>JAFPYB010000025.1 GCA_017412405.1 Treponema sp.
AATTTCTTTTTTCTGTGCTTCAGCCTCTTTTATAGCATCTTGCTTTATGCGCTGAGCTTTTTGCTCTGACGCAGACAGTTGAAATCTGGCATACAGCCATCGAATAATCCATCCAAGAACGATTCCTAAAACAGGGAGAACAATAAACATAACAACGTTCATGTTTTTATCTCCTGATAAAGAAATCGACAAAAAACCCAAGCCAAAGGCGGCATCGAAAGAATCAAAAAACGATTTTTCAGCATCCACCTAAAAGCATTGTGTTTTTCGTTAAAATAATCGTTCTATGTTACCTTATACTTTTGTTGTTGTCAAATGGAAGATAATGGGCGCATTCGGAAAACTGGAATTTCCCAACCCGCCCAATGTCTGCAATATAACTGTATTTTTCCGACTGATTTTAGAAGTCAATCGACTGCAGGAACCTGTTCTGGAATTCCGGGACTGCGGCAAGATTGATTGGGACCGCCTTCTTTTTAAGCTCCCGCGCCCTTAGGCGGAGCGTGGGCGAGAAAATGAGGGCGCTGGCTCCGGCGAGGGCTGCGTTCCCGATGGGGAAAGTCCTTTCGGAAAGCTCCTCTGGAATCATGCTGATTTTGCACGCGTCCTCTATGTTGAGCTTCGTTCCGAATCCGCCTGCAATATACAGTATGGGAAGCTCCGGGGATTTTTCCAAGAGGTAGGCAAGCCCTGTCTTGACGGCGGATTTTGCCAGCTGCAGGTTCCTGATGTCCTGCTGGGAAAGGTAGACTGCCGGGGTCATCTCTATGCACGCCGTTCCGTCCCCCAGCGTGGACTTTGACTTGACGATGGCCCCGTCCTTCTCGATGTACTTGTGCTCGAAAAGCGTCGCGACCGAGCTTACAAGGCCTGAGCCGCATATGCCCGTGGCGTTTTTGCCTCCGATGGTGTGAGGGACAATCATTCCGTCCTTGTCCAGTGCTATGCTGTCGATTGCTCCGTCGATTGCGCTCATGCCGCAGCTGATGTTCGCGGCCTCGAATGCAGGGCCTGCCGCCGTTGCCGTGCAGAGGATGCGCCCTTTCTTTTCGGCTGTGTCGGCAATGTAGAGCGCGATTTCTGAGTTCGTTCCGATGTCCACAAGCATTACGGGTGCTTTTTCCTCCGACTCGTTCTGCAGGTTCGACGCGGAGCCTGGAATCGGGAACGAGGCGGCAACCATGGCGCATACTGTGTCTGCCCCGATGAACGCGCTTACGCAAGGCGGAAAGTACACGCTCGTGTCGTCTGGTACAACACTGGATGTGAACACGTTCAAAAGCTCTTGGGACGGTTTTTCAAGCTCTGCCCGTTTTTCCGCCGCCGTGCCTTCGCGCACGTCTTTCCACGTCGTCGTCATGTCGAAAGGGCATTCCATGTTGAACGGGGCCTGGGCAAGGCTTTTGACCGGGACCGCGCACACGAAGCAGAGCATGGTGGTGTTTCCTGTTATGACGATTGTTTTTATCTTCGGCTGGAAGCCGCGGGGAAGGGCATTTTTCGCTTCGTTCACCGCCTTCTGGAACAGTTTTTCCAGCTGCGCGATGATGCAGTAGTGGAGCTGCGACTCGCCCGCCACGGGATTTTTCTCTGCGGGATGCGGCTTTCTGATTGCGAATGAAATGCGCTTTATGACATCGTGCCCGTATTTGAGCTGGGCGTTCTCCTCCGCCACCACCGCGATTCGCTTTCGGTCGGCGATTGACCAGACGTTCAGCGCGATTGTTGTCGTTCCCACGTCCACTGCGATTCCGATTTCGCCTGCATCGGCGGTGGCTGGGAGTTGTTCGGGGATGAACGGCAATGTTCCGTCTGTGAGTATTTCCATAGTCTGTCCTTGCTTTTTCTCTCAGATTCCTCCATTTTTGCGCAGAATGTGCCGAAAATGGAGAGGAGATGAAAAAATCTATCGTTACAATTTTAGCACTTTCTTTTCTCTTTGTGTTGTTTCCGGCAAAAACTAATGCCTATATGGTCAAATATAAGGAAGATTTTTACAAGCTCTACCATATCCACTATCAGCAGTACCCGGACGACTGCATGGAGAACATATACTGGCTTGAAAAGGCGGTGCAGGCCGATTTTGCGAACCCTTTGTACGCGGCGGCAAAAATCGAGACGGAAAAGGACTGGGAGAAATACCGCTACCTGTTCCAAATGCACTTGAACCTGAAGCTCATCGAACAGCACTTGCGCCTTGGGCGCACATACGACAAGCAGGTTGCCCATTTTTACGATGCGCCCTGGAAGGACGTGTACATCGAGAACCTGAAGAAGGCCCTGAGCTGCTACCAGGCGGGGCTCTACTACTGGAAGGAGGCGAGCCTGTGGGCTGAGAAGGCCAACACATCGTCGTTCCGCTTTTTGTTCCTCACCGACCTCCAGTATTGGGAGGACGAGCGGGAGCGAATCGGGACGGGCGAGCTTGATTACGAAAAAATACTGAACCGCGAGATTTCCCGCGTGCAGAAAGTGATAAAAGAATTTGAAGAAATGGACGAGAAATATTAGAATTAGTTCCTATCTATGGAATATGTTGCGCTGGGAAAATCGAATCTTCTTGTGAGCCGTACCGCTTTTGGCGCGATGCGGCTTGAAAAGGTGAAGGACAGGGACACTGCCCTCGGCATGATAAAAACCGCATACGATGCGGGCGTGAATTTTTTTGACACATCCACGGCGACTCCTGAAAGCGAGCGCATTTTGGGCGAGGGAATCGCGTCCTTCCGCGAGAACGTCATAATCGGAACAAAATCTCAGGCCTATTCAAGCGAGATGATTTCCGAGGACATCGACAAGAGCCTACGCAACCTGAACGTGGACTACATCGATTTGTACCAAATTGAGAAATCAACATTCCTTCCCGATGCCGACGGCGACGACGGTGTTGTGGAAAAGCTCCTCAACTTGAAGAAGGCGGGCGTCATCAGGCATTTCGGCGTAACCACGGAGTCCATTGAAGTGGCTCTTTCCGTGCTCACGTCCGATGTGGGCTGGGAGACAGTCCAGTTCCCGTTCAACATCCTTTCTTCCGGCGAGACCGAGAGCCTCCCGCATGAATACGCCGAATCCAACGTGGGCTTCATAGCCATGCGCCCGCTTTGCGGCGGGCTCATTGACAACGTGCCGCTTGCAATCGGGTATCTGAGGCAGTTCGAGAACATCGTCCCCGTCTGGGGCGTGCAGAATCCCGAGGAGCTGAACCAAATCCTTTATTTTACGCAGAATCCGCCCGAGGTGGACGAAAAGTTTCTGGAGGAATGCCGCATAAAGCGGCAGTTCTACAATTAGGGGGGGGCGGCCCGCCGGCATTTTTTGTCCGCCGGCTTCCTACCTTCCGGCCAGCGATTTGAGGACTGCCTCAAGCTCGTCTTTTGACAGGACGCGCACAATCCTGAAATTCTGCATGTCGGTCTGGACGGTGCGCGGATTTCCCGCCTCGTTCTTCTCGCCGAGAATCTGGACAATGGGCGTGCGCGGATCTGAGTTGTTCGCCTCCGTCACTTGGGCGATTTTCCCGTTGCTCAAGTACACGTACGCACCGATGGGGAAGAGGGATAGCGCCTGGACGAGAGCCTTGATGACTATCTCGTTGTACTGCTTGTCCTTGTTGGAAAGCATTTCAATCATCGCCTCGTAGGTTGATTTTGCGGCCTTGTAGCGTCTTGGTGCTGAAATTGCCTCAAAGGAGCACGCCACCGCGAGAATCTTTCCGTAGAGCGATGTTTTTGTTCCGTCGATATGTCTTGGGTAGCCCCTGCCGTTCTCTCGTTCGTGGTGCTCAAGGACACCCAGCTGGATTGAGAGGGGAAAATTGTTCTCTTTGAGAATGTTGTAGCTCAAAATCGTGTGGGTCATGAGCTTTGCCATCTCCTGGGGCGAAAGCATCCTGTCCGTCAGGTAGAGCTGCGGCGGCAGCCGGATTTGGCCTATTTCATGCACGATGCACGCAACTCCAAGCTCTATGAGGTTTGACACCGGCATGTTGATTTGGAGACCTATGGTGAGGGCGAACATTGTCGAGCGCAGGCTGTGGCTCACGATGAAGTTCTTGTCGTTTTCCTTCACTTTCGGCGTGATTCTCAGGACGTATTTCTTGTATTCCTGGAGGAAGTTGCAGAAATCGCGGACGGCATCGGACAAATCCTTGATGTTGAGCGTCTTGTGGGTCGCAAAGCGCGTGTATGTGGCGTCGATGTATTTCATCGCTTCCTCGTACACTTTTTCCACGTCCTCCATGGGTGAGATTGATGGGTTTGCCTTGATGTGCTTTGCAGCGTCGGAAATGGTCTGCCTGAAATATTGGTTCAGTTCCGCCGACACCGTTTTTTCTTTTTTCGGCTCCTCAATGAAATCGTCCACGGACTCAAATTTGGAGAGATCCACTTCGACTTTCGGGCCCGTCCCCGTAATGTTGCCGTTTGAATACACAACCTTGAAATTCCATTCGATGAGCGCTTTTTTCAAGCTCTCCGAGAAAGGAATTGATGAATCGAGAAGAACAAATTTCGGGTCAAGTACAAGCTGGTCGGTAAAAAATTGACCGTCTTCCAAGGTTTTTGTTTCAAAAGAATTCATATCAAGCAAATCTCCGCTATACTTATCGGCGCGATTTCTTGAAATCTTGAAGAAAAGGAGAAGTGCGGAAAAAAAAACCGAAGAACGACGCAATCTTACACATTGCCCATGTCCTTCGGTTTTTAATCATGGAGAACCGCTCTGCGTCGCTTTCGCCCGCATTTCACAGCTACGGACGAGCCTCCCGCATTTCAAGCAGCAGGGCGTCTGGATGTTTATTTTCTGCGCTGGAGGCTAAAAAATAACGCCCTGTGCTTTACGGTATACTTTAATATCGAAAGCGGCAGGGGCAAACTTTAGTAAATGATTCAATTTTTTTTCGGAAGCTGCTTCTGGTAGCCAAGAACGCCGTTCATAAGCTCCCTGTAGATGATTTTGGAGTGCTGGAGCATGGCGATTGTCTTGTCCTGGGAAAAACCGAAGGCGGAAAAGAGCTTTTCAAGCTGGTTCTCCGTGGGGAACACCAGGGACGCAATGTCCTTGAATCTTGAGTTCAATATGAGCGCATCGATTTTTTCAAGCTCCGAAATGGCTGGGAGCCTTTTTTGCCTGTCGCGGATTCCGCCCTCGCAGGTGGCTATCCCTTTTTTTGCAAGACTGTACAGGCTCTCAAGCCCTGAAAGGAGCGTTTCGTAGGCGGCGAAAAACTTCTGCTCCCGCTCTTTTCCGGCTTTTTCGTCCTTGCGCTCGGCTTGTCCTGTGGAAAGGAATGCGGCGCGCTCAAAGTCCTTTTCGTCCTGGCGCAGGAACTCATTGATTGTTGCCGTCTTGAAGCCAGGAATCATGAGCGACTGGGGCGAGAAGGAGAATGATTCTATTTGGCCGTATTCAAGTGCCTTGTTCTCAAACCACCACGAGAACATCTTCATGCGGTTGTCGGTGAGGATTGCATTTCCGTCGTAGTCGCGTCCCATTTCCATGTTCGCGCCGAACAGGGAGGCGACTCCTGACTTTTCCGCGGGGGCAAGGCGGTTTGACGACGTGTGCATCCGTTCCTCGAACGTGGAGCCCTTGATGTGCGTCTGGAGCTTGGGGAAGCCCAAATCAAGCCCCGCGAAGTAGATTTTTCGTGCGCCTGCGAGCCTGGCAAAATCCCACGCCGTTGTTGAGACCGAGCCTCCCGAGCTTAGTTCGCCCTTTTCCCCCACGGATTTTTCAAAATATTTGCCCAGGGAGAAGAATGGCGACATGAGTATTTTTTCCTTGCACGGGAATCGGAACACGCTTGGGTAGGCGGACAGCTCCGTGATGAGGATGGAGCTTTTGGACGAAAGCCCCTGGATGTGCTGGTATGCGTAGAACTGCGGGTCTGAGAGGACTATGAAATCAGGTTCCACGCCGGCGCGGAGGCAGGCTCGGAGGGCTGTGTCCACCGCCACGAGTATTGACCTTGACTTGAGCGCGGCAAGATGCTTGAGCGCGTGGGAGAGCGTGGGACCTGCCGCGAGGATGACGAAGGGCAGGGAGCCGGCCTTGTCCTCGTAGCGGTTCACGCCGTCTAGCAGCGCCATGTTCCATATGTTCCTGCACGCGTTTTTCATCCACAGGCGGGAGAATTTTTCCAGCGTGAAGGTGTTGATTTTGTCCTTGCTCTTCGCCCGCTTGATTGAGGCGTGGAGCGCGGAAAAATACTCCCGCGCGTGTGCGCTCTGGTTTTGGTTTTCTATGATTGCTGTGTGGGAAAAGCCGCCCGACTTTTCGATTAGGTTCACGACAATGTCCGTTCCTGTCTGGATGGCGAGCATGAGGTTCGGGACTGCGAACAAATCCGAAAAATCGGTGTGGCTCATGGCGGTGAAAAAATAGGATGCATCAGGCTCCACTATGATGAGCGTGTCCGTCGGGTTTTCCCGCGCCCAGCTCACGGCCGCGTAGCCCAGCCCAATGGAAAAGAAGCACGCCGCATTTATGGAAGACCCCTGCTTTTTCGCCTCCGCGCACGCGCCTTGTGCTTCCCGCAGCGGATTGTAGCTTGAATGGAGCAGCTTTCCGTTTTCCCGCGCCGTCAGGACCCCCGATTTTGCGGGTAGGACTTCCATTGGGGCCCTGAAGCGCGGCGGAAGCTCGTCCTTGTCCCCTTGCCCCAGGGCAAAATATTCGCAGAGGGACGGAAACCGTTTTTCAAAAAGCTCGATGTTTTTATTCCAGATAGAGTTCAATTCTCATGTTCTCCGTGATTTTTGTTCCCGGCGCAGGTGTCTGCTTGGACACATATCCGTCGCCGATGACTTCGATTTGTATGTCGTTCCTGTCCAGCAAAGGAAGAATCTGCCTCTTGGATGCGCCGGTGAAGTCAGGCACGACGGAATCAAGCACAATCTCCCTGCTTGGCGGAATGGAAATCTCGCCCGTGTGCACGAGGCTGGACGCATTCATTCGCGTCATTCCCAAATGGTCGATGATTATGTTCGCCGACTCCTTGATTATCGGCGTGACTATGATTCCCGCAAAGGCATCCTCGTCCTTGATGGTGGGGACTGTTTCAAGGAGAATGTAGAGGATGATTTCCGGGTCTTCCACCGGGAAAATCGCCAGGCAGTTGGAGTTGTTCGCGTCCGTTCTGTAGCCGCCGTGCTTGCTGTCTGCCACCTGCGCCGTCCCCGTCTTCGTTCCGATTGTCACGTCACCCAGATCGGCGCGGTGTCCCGTTCCCTCCTTGGTGACTTTCTGCATGGAGTCGAGGATGTATCGTGCCGTGGATGATTTTAGGACGCGTTCTTTTTGGATGGGGTAGTGCACCACCTCGTCCTTCCCGTCGGCATCGGTTATTTTCTTTATGAAAGTGAGCTGGAGCGGAACTCCGTCGTTTGCCAGGGCCGTGGCTGCCTGAACCATCTGGAGCGCGGTCACGTCGATTTCCTGCCCGATGGCGATGGACGGCTTGGACCTTTCTGACCACAGGCGGTCGTTGGGGTTGCGCAAAAGTCCCACTGCCTCCCCTGGAAGCTCCACGCCGGTCTTTGTGTTGAAGCCCAAGTCCCTGAGTTTCTGCAAAAAATCCTCCGACTCAATGTGCTCGCTCATCTGGGCCAGGGCATCGTTGCATGAGCCTGCCAGCGCACCGCGCGCGTCAACCCAGCCGTGGTCGTGGAGGCAGCCGATGTTGAAGCCCTTGCCGTGGTACACGCCGTCGCAGAGGAAAATGTCGTTTTCGCTGATGGCGTTTGTGTCCAGGAAGGAGGCCACGGAGAAGACCTTGAACACGGAACCCGGCTCGTACATGTCCTGGGCGGGGCGGTCCCGCCGCTCCTCGTCGCTTGCCGCGGGGTAAAAGTTCAGGTCGGGGGAGGGGAGGCTTATGTAAGAGAGGATTTCACCGGTCTTTGCCTCCGCCGCAATGAGCATAAGCCCTTCCGCCCGGGTCTGGGTGAGGGCTTCCCGCGCGATTTTCTCAAGGTTGAACTGGATGTTCGCGTCAATGGTCAGGTAAATGTTCTTTCCGCGTGTGTCGGTGCCTGTCTTGCTGTCCGACTGCTTTGACGACGGGGAGAGTATTTCGTTCAGCCTGTTCTCGATGCCCGAAAGCCCCTTTCCGTCGTCGCCCATGTAGCCGATGAGCTGGGCCGCAAGCTCGTTCTCCGGGTAGATTCTTCCGGGAAGCTTGTCGAAGCGGACCCCATTGGAAAAGTCTGAGAGGTTTATGATTCTCCTCAGCTCCTCGTATGTCCCCTGGTCGATTTTTTTCTTTATGGACACGAATTTGGACTGAGCGTTGGACTGGATTTTTGAGATGATGCTCTCCTCGCTTTCCCCGAGAATGGGCGCGATGATTTTTGCGAACGTCTCAAGACCTTTCTCTTGGATTGCCTTGGGAGTCACCCCGAAGTTCCAGAAATTCGTGGGGACGGCGAGCTGCTTTGCGTTGCGGTCAAGAATCAGTCCGCGCTGCACGGTCTCCTTCCGCGTTGCGCTGAACGTGGTCTCGGAAATCGCGAGGTAGGCGAATTTGCCGATGACGTACAGGCTGAATGCGAAGAGGAAGAGGAGAATGATGAAGACCCGACCGAGTCCCAAAAAACCGTTTGAGCCAAAAAATCGTTTTATTTGCATAGAACTTTTCCAAGAATGTTTTTTACCGGAATGAAGCCGTAGTTCCGGGAGTCCAACGACTCCTCGTAGTTGTCGCCAACGGCGAGCACGTACCCATCGGGGACGGAGCCGATTGGCTCCAGGTTCTCGTACTGGGCCGTGGTGAGGGATATTTTCTTGTCCCCGGTGAGCAGAAAATAATCCTCCCTGCCGTTTTCCCCATGCTCGCGCTCGCACTTGAGCGAATCCCCGCCAATGGCGACGCACCGCTTGACCACGATTTTGTTGTCGTACATGTAGATGACCACATCGTTCCTGGCCGGTGTCCCCCACTGGAGAATCAAGTTGTCAGAAAACGGCTTTGCGATTCCGAATTTCAGCTTGTTCACAAAGATGGTGTCCCCGTTGTTGATGGCAGGCATCATGCTCCTGCCCGAGACGTGCAGGAATTCGAAGGCGAACAGCTTGATGACCGCACCCACGATTAGCCCGATTGCCACGATGATGACGAGGAATTTTGACGAGTGGCTCATGCCGCCTTCGTCGCCCCGGTCTTGCCCGGGATTTTTTTCTTTTTCGTATTCGAGAGTGAACATACTCATGAAAATATTTTAACTCAAAATCTTAAATATTTCTGCCGATATTGTGAAAGTAATTTTTGAAAAATGTGATGTATTTGAGCGGTCCCGTTGTTCTGGAACTGTGTTTTTCCAAATGCGTCCATTGCAGATTTCAGGAAGGATGTTGGTCATTTATGGAAGTCATCAGCTGCTATCAGGATAATGTTTCTAACGGTTCGTTCGGCTCTGCGTCAGTCCGTTCCTCTCGCGCAAAAGTCGGCGTGGCGAAGTATCCGTATCGGAACCGTGAAGCGCTCAGAACTTTCATGGCGGAAAGCTGGGAGCGGAAAATCCACGTCCCCGAGGAAGAGAAAAAACGTCCCCGCTCGGCAAAGTCCCTGCCGGTGGTCATAGTCTCCCTCATATATCTCCTGATTTTTGTATCCGTTCCCCTTGCGGTCATGACATACCTTCCCATCCTGGAGAACATGGCGGCCCCGTGGATTGCCCGCGTGGAGCTTCCTCCAATCATGGCGGACGAGGACGACTTCCTTGACAAGGCGATGAGCCGCTTCGCCCTTGGGGACGGCTATGATATTGATTTTGACGGTAACGTGGTGCTCGAGGACGGGACTGTTCTCCACGCGGAAGATTTCGTGAGCGAGCCGGTCACGTTCAAGTCGTACACGGTGAAGAGCGGCGACACCATTGGGTCAATCACCTACGCCAACGGGCTTCGCAACACGTCCACCCTCATCGCTGTGAACAAAATAGACAACGTGCGCTTGGTGCGCGAGGGGCAGACGCTCAAAATCCCGTCAAAGGACGGAATCATCCACCGTGTCTGCCAGGGCGACAGCCTGAACTCGCTGTCGGTCAAATACCATGTGAGCGTGGAGGAGCTTCTTGACGTGAACGATTTGGAGAACGAATCGCTTTCCGTGGAGCAGGAGCTTTTCATTCCGGGGGCCGTTCTTGACAGCGACACGCTCCGAAAGGCGATGGGCGAGCTGTTCATCTACCCGCTGAGCTCAAGCTGGCGGCTTACGTCCCCCTTCGGAAAGCGCAGCGATCCGTTCACCGGCGCAAGCTCCTGCCACTACGGAATCGACATGGCATCCCCCACGGGAACGCCCATAAAGGCTGCGATGAGCGGAAAAGTCGTGTTCTCGGGCTATTCCAGCCTGTACGGGAACTACATCATCATCGACCATCTTAACGGCTACCAGACGCTCTACGGCCATATGTCGAAGGCAATCGCCAAGACGGGCCAGCGCGTTTCCCAGGGCGAAAAAATCGGGCTTGTCGGCTCAACGGGACAGGCCACCGGTCCGCACCTCCACTTCACGGTGTACAAGAAGGGCAAGCGGATTGACCCCCTTCCACTTCTCAAAGGGACGCAGAAACTATGAATTTTGTCTGCGTATGTGGAAAATGCTCCAGGACAATCGACCGTGAATTCATCTACTGCCCGTGGTGCGGTGAGCGCAACCAGCAGAATGAGGGCGGACAGGAGCTGATTGATGATGTGTTTGACCAGCTTGAGAAAAAGCAGGTGGCCAATATTTCAAGGAGGATTGCGTCGATGAAAACGAAGCTTTCCGAGCTTGAGGAAGATTTGGGGCGACTGGAGAATTTATTTTGAGTTTTGTATCGGTGGCATCTCGTAATTTGTTTTTTTCGCTTTTGTGTTTGCTTGCGGCACCGATTTTTTCTTTTCCTTATCTTGAAAAGCCTTTAATCAACAGTGATGACAAAATAGTTTTCTGTGCGGTCGATGACGCTTCGCCAAAGGACAGGGCGAGGGGAAAGACTGTCGTCGTCTCCGACGGGAAAAACCCCCAGTCTGCCGAAGTTGTCACTTGCTTTCCCGAAAAAATGCGTCTCGTTTCTTCTTCCATCCTTGAAGTTCAGAACGAGTTCGGCGTGGCGCGCATTGCTTTTTCTTCCGCGCCACAGGCGGGCGGACTGTCGTGGGTGTCTCGGGAAAAATCTTTCCCCTTCGGTGCGCTTGGCGTTTCGGCAAAATCTGTTAGCCCGGACGGAAAATGGCTCTGTTTTGTCAGGAAATGCCCCGACGGCTCCATGCGCACGGTGGTGCGGGAGATTTCCACGTCCATTGAAGCCGTTCTTGACGACTCCCCGTTTTTTTCTTTCGACAAGCCTCCCGTCATATGGTCGCCAGATTCAAAAATCGCGTTGTATGAGAAAAACGGCTCCGTGTATTTTTTCGACATGAAGGCGGCTTTTTCCGGCATATCGATTGAGGAAAAATTTCGGAGAATAGGGGAGGGGTCGCTGAACTCGGTGTCGTTCGCGGCGGACGGGACTCTTTTCTACATTGAGGGCGATTTCGTCTTCAAGATTTCCAGAAGCGAATTGTACACGCGCACGCTACATTCGCCGGCGGCTGGGAGCGGCATTGTTTGTGCGAGGCTTTTTCATCGCTTCGACAAAATGGCGGACGAGTTTTTTGCAAGCCCCGACGCAAGAACAATCGCCCTGGTGGAAAACGGGCGGCTTGTGTCCTTCTTGGACGTGTCGGGGGAGCGCGGCGGCGGGGTGAAGGCCGTGTTCGACGTCCCGGTTCCGCCCGTCCTTTCAGTCAAGTTCGGTGTTTTGTGGGCTTCCTCGGGGCCTCTTTTCTTCTCATGCGCCAGGTCGGAGGATTTTTCATCGTATGAGACAAGCGTTTTCCGCGTGGATTTTTCTGCAAAGACCGCGCGGCTCCTGGAAAAATCAGGGGCGGCTCATGGGATTTTTCCCGCCCTTTCCCCGGACGGCGTGTCTGTGGCCTGCATTTCATGCGGAAGCATTGTCGTGAAGGATGCCGCATCGTGGGACACTGTTGTGGCGTGCCCTTCTTTTGAGCCATGCGTTTCCCTTGCGTGGAACGGCACGGCGGAGCTTTTTGTGGGCGGCGTGTGGACAATACAAAGATGGAAGGTGAAATCGGGCGGAATCCAGACAGTCCACCTTTCAGGGGCTTGCGAGGCGTTCTGGGGCGGAGACGCGCTTTACGCGAAAGTGCCTTTCGGTGACGAAGGCTCATTCCGCTTCTTTTCCTACGATTTTTCCGAAAGGCGGTGGCAGGGCGCGAAGGAGGTCCAAAGCGACGGCCTTGTTCAAAACGGTTCGTTCCGCGTGTTTGTGGATGAAAAATCGTCCCGTGTGTGCATACGGAATCTTTCCGGCGGGACAACGAAAACGATTTTTGATTTTGGATTGCACCGTGGGGAAAATGCAAAATCGATTTTTGTTGTGGTTGACGCGCTGGACTCCTGCGAGAATCTTTCGGCTGTCCTTTCCGCGCTGGCACGGTATGGAATAAAGGCGACGTTCTTTTTGAACGGCGAGTTCATGCGCCGCTATCCCCTTGAGACGCGGCTTGTGGCTTTGTTGGGCCACCAGTGCGCGAATATGTTCTTTGCGCCCATCGACCTAACTGAGAAATCGGGAGTTGTCATGGACGAGGAATTTGTCAGACGCGGTCTTTCGCGGGCCGAGGACGAGTTTTTCGCGCTCACCGGCAGGGAGCTTTCTTCCCTGTGGCATGCTCCGTTCTACAAGTCGAACCCGATTTTGGAGAGGGCGGCTCTCAAGGCCGGCTATGGGCGCGGGGACGGCGGAAAATCGTTCTGCGCCTTTTTGGAGCGGCACGGATTTTTTTCTCAGGCGCATGGAACATCGTCTCTCGTCTCCTCCATCTCAAAAAGCGTGGGGGAGGGAAGTGTTGTTGTGGTGAGCTTGGGCGGTTCTGCCCAAGGCGTCCGGGGCGATGTTCTGGACGCTTTGTTGCAGTCGCTTTTTGAGCGCGGGTTTTCCGTGCGTTGAATGAACGAAAAGTTGCAAAAACCTCATTGCGTTGCTGTTTGAGGTGAATTTTTTTGCGCGTCGGCAATCGCGCTAGAAGGTGGTCACAATGAATCAAGAAGTTGTTCAGTCGCGAAGGAGCGACACTGAGCAGGCCGTAAACGAGCTTTGTTCCCAGTTGAAGAAGAACACGGCGCAATACAATGCGATTATTTTCTTTGCCAGTTCTTCGTATGATTTCCCGCGCCTTTCCGCGCTTTTGCATGGGCGGTTCCCGTCTGCGCAGGTGGTTGGCACGACAACATCGGGGGAGATTTCCGAAAAGGGGTTCGCAAAAGGAACGATTGTCCTGAACGCGCTTTCAGACGGCATGGGGGGGGGACGCACGCAGTTCAAGGGCGTTCTCATAGACGACGCGAACTTGTTCCCCATGGTGCGCAAGAAGGAGATTTTGAGTGCGGCGGCGTCCATCGGCGTGCAGCTCTCATCCCCGAGCTGCTCCCGGGATGCCTTTGCGATTTCGCTCATATGCGGGCTTTTGTCGGCGGAGGAGGGTGTTCTTTCACTTCTTTACTCCCTCGTGAAGGACGAGAAATTCCTTGTGGCGGGCGGCTCTGCAGGCGACGACCTGAACTTCAAGGCAACGTCCGTGAGCTTGAACGGCGTTTGCTCCAATAAAGGCGCGGTGATTCTCTTCGTCAAGACCACGTGCCCGTTCAGAATCTACAAGGAGAACATTTTCCAGCGGTCCGGAAAGACAGTCATGCTCACCAACGTGAACCCCGAGACCCATGCGGTTCTTGAAATCGACAGGCAGAATCCGCGCAGGCGGTATGCCAGCGTTCTGAACATTCCCGAGAGCCAGGTGGCGGATGCGACGCTCGACCACCCGTTCGGGCGCGTGTTCGGGGATGAAATATACATCGCGTCCCTGGTCCAGTTCGACAACGCGGGAAAGCTCACCATGTACGCTCGCGTCCTGCAGGATTCCGTCCAGGAAATCCTTGAGCCTATGGACACGCTTGCGATAACGGAGGAGACTTGCAAAAAGGCCCGCGCCGAGATTCCAAACCCCGGCTGCGTCATCTTGTTCAACTGCATTCTCCGCACTGTGGGCTTTGAGAAGAAGCGGCAGCAGGATTCGGTCAATGCGGTCTGGAAGCGGAACTTTCCTGTGTACAGCGGATTTTCCACATACGGAGAGCAGTTCGGCCACATAAACTCAAACCAGACGCTCGTCATGCTTGTCATAGGAGAATAGGAAGATGGAAACGTCATACACACGCGAACAGCTTTTGCAGGCGGGCAAAGACCTTGTTGACACCCTCATCGAAAGCTGCAACAACACGAACAATATAAGCGGATTCTTGAAGGAGTACGTCGCCCAGCTCACTTCTTCCGACGGAATCTACCAAAAGCTCCAGTCGGCAAGCACACGGTTCGCGGAGTCGAGCTTCCGCACGCAGCAGGAGGCCGTCAAGATGATGCAGACCACAGAGACGAACAGCGAGGCTTTGAACGCAATCTGCGTGGAATTCCGCAACTTGAACCAGACCATCGTCGATGCGCAGCAGGGGCGCAAAGAGCTTGACGCTAAGGTGAAGAAGCTCAACGAGCGGATTGAGGAAATCAGCAACTCCATTCGGAACATCCAGGAAGTCTCCGAGCTTACAAAGCTGCTTTCGTTCAATGCTTCAATCGAGGCAGCCCGTGCTGGGAACGCGGGAAAGGGATTCCGCATCATCGCTAATGAGGTCAAGACCCTTTCCGGGCGCACCAGCAGCATTTCAAGCGAAATCGATTCAAAGGTTCGGGATATTGAGAGCGAAATCAAGACGATTGTGGAGGCGAACCATGCCCACGACTCGTTCATGGACACGCTCCAGCAGACGGCGGTGGATTCCAGCGAGCGGCTCCTGAAGATAAAGGACGACAACAACGAGAACGTGACGTTCATGCGCGGCATCCTCGCCCAGATGGACGACAACCAGCGGAACATCATTTCCGCCACCCAGGAGGCGGAGAAGCAGAACTTGGAAGAAGTCCAGCGCATTGCATCCCGCGCCGCGCAGAGCACAATCCAGACGGGAGACCAGCTTTCGTTCATGTTCGAGCTGAGACAGCTTTTCAACTGGTTCGAGAGCCACCGCGAGCTTTTTGCGTGACAAATGGCGGAGCTTCCTGGGGCGGGGAAAACGTGCGTTTCCCCGCCAGACTCTGTCACTCTATGATGAACGTGCGCCCCTGGGCAATGAACACATTGTGGTTGAAATACCGCTTGAGTCCTTCCACGAGCACGCGCCGCTCAACATCCTTTCCGATTTCAACGAACTCGTGGATTGAGTTCGTGTCCTTCACGCACACCACGTCCTGAAAAATAATCGGTCCCTGGTCCAAGTCCTCGTTGGCGAAGTGGGCCGTGGCACCGATGAGCTTCACGCCCTTGCGCCACGCCTGCTCGTATGGCTTTGCGCCCTTGAATGCCGGCAGGAATCCGTGGTGTATGTTGATGATTCGGTTGTCCCATTTCTTCGTGAACTCCGGGGATAGAATCTGCATATAGCGCGCCATGCACACCAAATCGATTTTGTACTGCTCCAGAATCGACTGTATGTCGGCCTCGCACGCCTTTTTTCCTTTGAGCGTGTCAATCTGGAAGAACGGAATGTGGAACTCCGTCGCCACCTGGCACAAATCGGGGTGGTTCGAGATGATGACGGGGATTTCGCAGTCGAGCTGGCCGTCGGCGTGTTTCAAAAGCACCTCGTAGAGACAGTGGCTTGTCTTTGACACTAGAACCGCCATGCGCTGCCTCACCGTCTTGTCGTAGAGATTCCACGTCATGCCGAATTTTTGGGCGATTTTTGAGAACTCCCCCTGGAATGTCGCAGGTGAAAAAATCGTGCCGCCGTCCTCGCCGGTGGTGGGGGCGGCGAACGTGATTCGGCAGAAGAACTGCCCCAAATCCACAGACGTGTGCTGGGCAAGGTTCAACAAGTTTCCGCCGCTTTTTGCGATGGCTGTCGTGATGGATGCGATTAGCCCGCTCTGGTCGGGGCAGGTCGCGGTGAGAGTGTATGTCGCAAGATTCATGTATTGCTCCCATAAAAAGTCAACGAACAAGTCGACTTTCTAAAATACTTAATTCATGGCAATAAAAGTTTTCTCTGCAAGAGACATTGGCTTGTATTTGCCAATCATCTTTTGTGCATCAAAATCTTTTTTGTCGCTGAGCATTGC
>JAFPYB010000220.1 GCA_017412405.1 Treponema sp.
AGTGCTCCATGACATACTTGAATGCAGGATAATTAGCAAGGGCAGTAACAAAGTTAGCATACGTTGCAGCAGTAAGCGCAGCAGCAATAGTAGATTGACCAGTTGCAGTCTTAAGAGATTCACCGACAGCAGTATCATCAGTGCTTGCAAGCTTGTAAAGTGCAGTTCCCTGAGTACTTTCCCCGTCAAAGAGGGCTGTATAAGTTGTGCCACTATCCGTCCAGCTGCCGTACTTTGTACCACTTGGATACTCATAAACCGTGCTTCCAGCAAGCGTAACCTGACTGTTGCAAGCTACACCAAGAGAAGTAAGCGCCTTTTTAAAGCCTGCCGCACTAATTGTTGCCCACTGACACCTAGTTCCGTCAGTATCATCCCCAGTAGAGTTTTCGTATTTGACAGCAAGAACGCGCGTAGTACCAAGAGCACCACTATTTGAATTATTAGTTATAGTGTTGTCAGAATTAGTTGTCTGAGGAACATAGAATACAACGCTATCTTTGCTATAAGCATCATTAGCAGGCAGCCCAAGCCAATAATCAAGCTCTTCCTTAGTAACGAACTGAGCATACTTGTTTGCAAGCTGATGATAAGTGCCATTACTGTTCTTAAGAATAATGTCACCAACAGAGAAATTATTGTAACCCAAAGAAGCACAAGGTTCAAGTGCGTTAGTAATATTTATATTCCATTTTGCATAAAGCGTTATGTTACCGCCAGCAGTAGGAGTCTTGTAATAAATATCAGCTGCCTTGGCTGCTGCATCAGCTGCCTCAGTTGTACAAGCCTCAGTCGTATAAACAGTGGCGGCTGTGGTCAATGCAGAGTCAGTATACCAACCGGCAAAAGTGTAGACAGGATAAGTTGTGTTGTCGCCAGTCTTGTAAAGACCACTTGTACCAGTAATAACAGAAGGAACCTTTACGCCGGTCGTTCCTCTCAAATATACATTGTCATATGTGATAGCAGAATTAATTGTAGTGTCGGAAGAATCAATGTTCACATAAGTAACAGTGTATACAGGAACCTCAAGGTCTGAATCGGTAAGAGTTCTAGTTGCTTTGCTTTCTCCCTGGCTTGAAACGATTACTACCTCGTTATACACGGTAATCTTATTTTTTCCTGTTCCAGTTACACCAGAAGTTGTAGTAGTGTAATCAGCATACAAAGTAAATTTAAGAACATAGATTCCTGAAGCAACACCCTGTGCCGTATACGTCAAAGAGTTGTTGGAAATCTTATTTGTGGCATTCGTAGAAGCAATAAATGTTTTATCTGCACTGCCACTATTATATGACGCAGTCGTACCTGCAGCAGAATATGTAAGCAATTCTGCAGCTACAGCCTTTACTTTTGATGGGAAAGACAATGTAACATTAATTGATCCAACACCAGTATCAATCTTATATGTTTTAGGACAAAGAGTAAAAGCAACTGTATTAGAACCGTTTCCGATTTTTGTCGCAGTTGTGGCAGTGTAAACACTCTGGCTCGTATGAGTTGCCTCAAGGTGGAATGTTACATTTCCCTCAGGAACGCTATATGTGCTTCCTGTCAAATCAGAGCTTGAAGAAACAGTTTTGAGCAAATTGCTGGCATCCCATGACAATGTGCTTCCATCTGTTGGCGTGGGGGCACAATACAACTTGAACTGGGTAAAGTTCGTAAAAGTAGTGTCATAGTTTGGCGAAATTGTCTTGAGGGCAGCAGAACCGTCCACAATTTTTATATATGCGCCAGAAGAAGACGCAGAGGAAGAAGAACCTGAATCAGAAGCAGTGTTCAAGTCTGAACAACCTGTAAGGACGGCAGCCGCCAAAGCCGCCAGACCCAAAAATTTGAATATTTTTTTCATTATATATTCTCCTTATCACCAAGTTAGCGAGTGAAATAACAGTGAGCCGAGCGGTCTCCGTTATCGTCTGTCGTACCAACCAATGTTTCAATAGTAACGACCACCTCATGCGTACCATAAGAAATAGCAGTAGCAGTAGCAAGATTCAAAGTAAGACTAGTACCGTTCGTAGCGATTGTAGCACCATATGTAGCAGCATTAGCATCGGTTATAGGGGTACCATCGATGACCCATGTATAATAGGTTGAAGCATTACTACCTGAATTAGCAGTAAGATAAGCCGTAATCTCATTTACATATGCACCTGAAGCAGTGAACAGATAATCATCCGATGTAGCTCCGTATGATTTTGTAAGCGTTATATCGCTTGCAGTTCCAACTGAAACTGAGACTCCAGTAGAAATCTCCTGAACGAGAGTGTATTTGATGATTACAACCGTGCTTCCATCAGATGCGATAGTAGACTGGCTGAAATCCTGCGCCGTATAGTTAGGAGTATAATCCTTGGCAACTGCGGCAGTTGTTGCGCCAGCCGTACCGCTCTTTAGCTCACACTCATATTCATCATACCAGATGCTGTCTTTTGCCTTCTGTCTGCGGTGAGAAACTTTGTATGAAACCTCGCCCTTTGTGACCCACACTGCATACAATGTAACGGACGTAGACATTCCGCTTGTTGGTGTGAATGTTGCACCGTCGCCATAAGATGCACTCGTCGCAGTTGACGACGTACTCCATCCCAAGAACTCTTTTCCATCTGGAGCAGTGAACGTACAAGTGCTAAGTTTTTCTCCAGCCTTAAGCGTCTGGGTAGCCACAGTACCACTGCCATCATTTGCATTGAATGTAATTGTATAAGTAGTGGTTGTTGTTGTGCTTGACGAACTTGACGAATTTGTAGTTGCAGTCTCGCTCCAATAATTTCCCTCATCCCCACTGTCAGAACATGACATAAAGCCATACGACAAAACAGCCGCGAACGCAAGCAGCATTGTCTTTCTGAAGAACTTTTTCATAAGTTCCCTCCAAAAAAGTTTTTTATAGCATTTAATATTAGCGAATAATGAAAAATATTTAAATAGTTTTGTGTAACTTTTATGCGTTTTTGTTGCGGAGCGGGCTACGGCAGGTACTCGCGGTTTATGTTCCTGAGGGAGAGGAAGAGGCGCGCCTTCTTGTTCTCGTCGCCGTCGGTCAAAAGCTCCAGGCGGCGGCGCATATCCTTCCGGCCGCTGTTCTCCTGGTAGCCGCAGGTGCAAGTCCAGCCGAAGTATCCCGCATCCTTTGCGTGGGCGACGATTTTTTTCTCGTCTATGTAGTAGAGCGGGCGGACAATCGAGACCGGGTACTTCCCGTAGCGGAGAATCGCGGGCATGGTGGAAAGCTCGCCCTTGCCAATCATGTTCATGAGCGCAGTCTCAAGCACGTCGTCCTTGTGGTGCCCCAGCGCAATCTTGTTGAAGCCGTTGTCCATGGCAAAGCGGAGAAGCTCCGTGCGGCGCTGCATGGAGCACCAGAAGCAGTTCATCCTGCGCCCGCTCTTGAGCCTTTTGAGTATGTCCACGTCGATTTTCCTGAAGTCCACGTTCCAGCCGGAAAAGAGATTCTTGATTCCTTCCGGGAACGGCGGGGCAAAATCGGACTGTATGTTGAGGGCCGTGAACGAGAAGCGGGACGACGGGCGGCGAAGGCGGTTCGCCAGGTATTCCACCAGCAGGGTGGAGTCCTTTCCGCCCGAGGCGCCCACCAGGATTGAGTCCCCGTCCTCTATGAGGCGGTAGTCGTACACGGCTTTGTCAATCAAACTGTAAACCAGCGGCTGCATAACTTTTCATCTCCTTGATTTTGCATTACACTCTTATTATAGAAAAAAAATGAGGTTACGCATATGTATATAACATGCCTTGATTTGGAAGGCGTTCTGGTGCCGGAGATTTGGATTGCATTCAGCAGGGAGTCTGGAATCAGCGAGCTTTCGCGGACGACGCGGGACGAGCCGGACTACGACAAGCTCATGAAGTGGCGGATTGGCGTTCTCAGGGAGCACGGGCTTACGCTCCGCGACATCCAGAACACCATCGCAAAAATCGACCCGCTCCCGGGCGCAAAGGAATTCATGGACCGGCTCAGGGGCGAGTGCCAGACCATCATACTGAGCGACACGTTCAGCGAATTCGCCTCCCCGCTCATGAAAAAACTGGGGATGCCGACGATTTTCTGCAATTCGCTGGAAGTTGATTCCGGCGGATTCATCACCGCGCACAAGATGCGCTGCCCAAACTCCAAGCTCACCACGGTGAAGGCCCTCCAGTCCATCGGCTACGACACCATAGCCTCGGGCGACAGCTACAACGACCTGGGCATGATTCAGGCAAGCAAGGCAGGCTTCCTGTTCCGCACCACGGACAAAATCAAGGCGGACTACCCGAACCTCCCCGCGTTCACGGAATATTCGGAGCTTTTGGGCGCAATCCGCGCGCAGCTCAAAAAATAGTGGGAGCAGGCCATGTACTATTTTCTTGTGAACTTGAAGGGCGGAAGCGGAAAATCCGTGCGCCGCTGGAAAATAATCAAAAACCAGCTTGAGAAGAACAATGTGGCATACGAGCTTCTTGTCCCGGAATTCCAGGGGGATGCCACGCGCATTGCCCGGGAGGTGTGCGAGCGGGAGGACAGCGACATAAGGCTGGTGATTCTCGGCGGGGACGGAACAATAAACGAAGTCCTCAACGGCATAACGGACTTCTCCAGGCTCAAAATCGGGCTGATCCCCACCGGCTCGGGGAACGATTTTTCCCGCGGGCTGCACCTCCCGCGCCACCGGCCGAGAAAATCCCTCAAGATGATTCTCCGCGCGGGCGACGGCAAAAAAATCGACATAGGGCAGGTGGAGTCGGCCGATTTTGAGGACGGGGCCGTGCGGCGCAAGTTCTTCGCCATCAGCTCGGGGTTCGGCCTTGACGCAATCGTGGGCACGGGAATCAACACTTCAAAAATCAAGATTGTGCTGAACAAGCTCCACGCGGGAAAGCTCAGCTACGCGATTCTCACCGTCATCACGCTGTTCAAGATGACGACGCACCGCGTGACCGTCTCCTTCGACGGGGAGGAGCCGATTTCGTTCCAAAAACTCATATTCCTTGCGGCAATGAACACGAAGGCCGAGGGCGGCGGCGTGCCGATGAACCCAAAGGCGGTGGCGGACGACGGAAAGCTTTCTGTCTGCATTGCGGCGGGCGTTCCAAAATGGAAGACGTTCCTCATGTTCCCGCTTTTGTGCGCGGGGCTTCACGGAAAGCTAAACGGCTTCTTCCTCCGGGATTTCAGGACGATGGAGCTTGTCTCCGAAACGCCCAGCGTCATCCACACCGACGGGGAATTTTTCGGCAACCTGAAGAAAGCCACGTTCTCCGTGCTTGAATCAAAGCTCACCATGCTCGTCTAGAATCCTCCCGTATTCCGCGAAGATGTCGTCGAACTCGGTGTAGCCGAATATGCGGTGCACCTCGTCAACCTGCCACTGCTTTATGTTGGCGATGTGGGGGTACGGGAGATAGAAGAGCCGCCTGGAAAAATGGCGCACAACGGTGTCGGCATGGAGGAATTTCTGGTCGTTGAAACGCTGGGAGATGATTTTCTGCCTCGTGCCGGCGCGGACGATTGCGCTCTCGTCTGCGAAGGGGAGCTTTTTTTCCTTGATGAGGGCGCGGCTCTTTTCAAAGAGGCCCGTGCGCCTGCACTCCGCCCCGTTGAACAGGACAACGCCCGCGTTTATGAAGCGGCGCAGGAAGAACAGGATGATTTTTCCGTAGTGGTCGCGGGCAGCGGCGTACTCCACGCCAGACACGTCAATGTCGTACAGGAGCGTCACGTCCCGGTTGAACAGCACGTCCGCGTCAAGGTACAGGAATTTGTCGCCCAGCTGGGGGATTTTGTCGGCAAAAAGCCTGATTAGCGTATAGGGCGAGCAGTAGCAGCCTTCGTTGGGGCAGGAGGCGAATTCTTCCATATAAAAATTGGTCACGTCGATTTTTGTGACATCATTCTCCTTGTTGAACGAGCGGGCCGTCCGCTCAAGGACTCGCACATGGCTTTCGGAAAGCGGCGTGTAATCGGCGTCCAGGTGGGACACGTCCATGGTGAGATAAAAGAAATGGAACGGCTCGCGCGTTTTTGTGCGCATCAATATGGAAAGCATGGCGGTCAAAAATCCGCCGAACACTTTTGAGTTTCCGCAGAACAGAATGTTTCTCACAATCACCCCTCCCCCTTTTTCGTGTACCTGACGATTTCCGCCGTATTCAGCGCGCTCCTGGCTGTCATCGCGCCGTGAACGTCGTCCCGGAGCTTTTTCCGGGCCTCCTTCTCCCCCAGCGTACCGTCGGCAAAAAACGGGCCGTCCACATACGTCACGATTTTTGGGCGGCGGAAGAAGCGCGATTTTTTGTATGTGCTGGTGAACGAGAACACGGGCGTACCGAACCTGACCGGGTAGGAAAAGGACGCGTCGGGGAAATTGCGGATTTTCGTGCAGTAGGGCCAGATGTGCGCCTCCGGGTAGATTGCGATGGGCGCGTTTTTTCCCACCCTGAGAGCCAGGGCAGAAAAAAAATTCTTGGCCGCCCGGAACGTGTCAGGGAGCGGGAGCGCGCCCGCAAAGGGGAGAAGCCGCCCGATGACCGGAATGGACACGTTCGCGGGATGAACTATGACGGACACTGCCCGGGGGAATCCCACGAAAGCCGGAACGAGGGGGTCGAAGCTCGCGCTCGTGTGGTTCCCGTAGAGGAACATGGCGCGGCGGGCATAGGGCCTCATCACGGCCTTGTTCACGATTTTGTGCCGCCAGACGATTTTCAGGTACAGCCAGGCGATGGGCAGGGCAAAAAATCGGTACACCGCCACATGGCGCACGTTCCACCACAGGGAATCGTCCCCGTACTCATAGGAGCCGTCTATTTTCCGCGCCTTGATGACGGCGGAGGAAAACTCGTCGTTCAGCTCGTCGGTGTAAAAAATCTCACGAACCCGCTTCATGCTAGAACAGGTGGCAGCGCACGGAGTGTCCGTTTCCTGCCGTCTTCCATTCGGGGATTTCCTTCCGGCACTTTTCCGTGGCGTGGGGGCAGCGGTGCGCAAACGGGCAGCCGCCAAGGCTTGAGAGAATCGTCTTCACCTCCCCGTTATCGCCACCCTTCTCCAGCCTGCCCTGGGAGCCTTCAAAAAGCAGCTTTGTGTATGGGTGGACAGCCGTCTTGTACAAGTCGGCGGCGGGTGCCTCCTCCATCAAAAGCCCCGAGTACATGACACCGATGGTGTCGCAGAAATAGCAGGACACGCGCAAATCGTGGGCTATGAAGAGGAAGGAGAGATTGTGCGCATCTTTTATGTCGTGGAGCAGATTCAAAATCTGCCCCTGGATGGAAACGTCCAGCGCGGAAACAACCTCGTCGCATATGAGCACTTCCGGCTGCATTAGAAGCCCCCGCGCAATGGAGATTCGCTGACGCTGCCCGCCCGAGAACTCTGCAGGGCGGCGGTCAAGGTCGCTGGGGTCAAGTCCCACCTCCTCAAGGATATGGGCGGCAACTTCCCGGGCCTCCTTTTTCCCGTTCCAGAGCGAGGAGTAGCGGTACGCGTTGGTCAAAATCGAAAAAACGCTCATGCGCGGATTGAGCGAGCGGGACGGATCCTGGAAGACGTACTTCACTTTCTCGCGGTATTTCTTCAGCTGAGACCGCGAAAAAGTCGATATGTCGCTGGGAGAGTCCCCGCCCTTTGGCGCGAAGAGAACCTGCCCCGCCGTCTGCCTGTACATCTGCACGAGGATTCGGGCGGTGGTGGTCTTTCCGCAGCCGGACTCGCCCACAAGCCCGTAAGTCTTTCCGCGCTCAACGCCGAAGGACACGTCGTTCACCGCGTACACTTTCTTGTCGTTCTTGGCAAAAAATCCCGCGTCCAGGGAGAAAGTCTTCATCAAATTTTTGGCTTCAATAATAAAATCGCTCATGCCTTCTCCCCCATTTTCCAGCAGTTTCCGACCGCCTCCTTTTTGCGGCACTCGTCCTTGGCGTAGGAACAGCGCGGCGCGAATGGGCAGCCGGCTTCCGGGTGCGCAGGATCCGTCACCCTGCCCGGGATGGACACGAGCCGATTCTTCGTGTAATGCGTCCCGAACTGGGGCGTGGAGGCAAGGAGTGCCTTCGCGTAGGGCGAGAACGTGTGCCGCGCGTCCCGCTCCCAGCCGTCAAGGTCACTGGCGGCGAAGGAATCCATAATCAGCCCGCCGTACATGACGATGATGTTGTCGCACAAATCCGCCACAAGGTTGATGTTGTGGCTTATGAAGATGATTGAAAGATTGTGCGTGCGGGAAAGGTTGTGCAACAGCTCCACGATTTGGGCCTGAATCGTCACGTCCAGCGCGGTGGTAGGCTCGTCCGCAATCAAAAGCTCGCAGCCCTGGGCAAGGGAAAGCGCGATTCCGATTCGCTGGAGCTGCCCGCCAGAGAACTGGTGGGGAAAATTCTTGAGACGCTTCTCCGGGTCTGGAAGCCCCACCTCGCCCAAGAGCAAGGCAGCCTTCTTGTGCGCCTCCTCCTTTGTGATGAGCGGATTCGAGTTCCTGAACGACTCAAAGAACACGCTTTCCATGTTCTGCAGCGGGTCGAACGAGCGGCCTGGCTCCTGAAAAATCATGCCGATTTTCTTTCCCCGGTACTCCCGAATCTCCTTCTGGGAAAGCTTCGTCAAATCGGTTCCGCAGTACAAAATCTCCCCGGAGATTGTGGCGTTCTCGCCGTGAAGCGCGGGAATGGCAGTGGTGGTGACGGTCTTTCCAGAGCCTGACTCGCCCACGATTCCGAGAATCTCGCCCTTTTTCATCCGGAAGGACACGCCCCGCACGCTCTGGACGGTGATTTCCTCGTTCCCCCGCTGGATTGTGAATGACACGCGAAGGTCGCGCACGGAAAGGAACGGTTCTTCCTTCTTTGCACAGTCCGATTTTGCCCCTTCCGCCAGCAAGGGAGCGGTCTTCTTTCCACGGCGGCGCACAGTGTACGGGTCGTAAAAATCACGGAGCGCGTCGCCCAAAAAGTTGAATGCCAGCGTCACCACCAAAAGGAGGAACACGGGAGTCAAAAGCCAGGGAAAATTCTTCAGGTTCGAGAGCGTGGAGATGTCGCGGTTTATGAGGCTTCCCCAGCTCACGGCAGGGTCCGCTATTCCCAGTCCCAGGTAGCTCAACGCAGTCTCGCTCATGATGAAGCCCGGGACTGAAAGGGTGGTCGAGACAATCAAGAGGCTCAAAAGCTGCGGAATGATGTGGGAGAAGATGATTACCGTGCTTGGGATTCCTTCAAGAATCGCGTTCTGCACGAACTCCTCCCGCTTTATGGCGTGAACCATGCCACGGAGCGTGCGCGCGCTTCCCGGCCAGCCCACGAGGGAGAGAATCACGGTGATGACCATGTAGCTCTGCCCCGAGTCCATCTTGGAGTTCAGGAGGGAGCGCAGGAACAATATGAGATAGAATCCCGGAATGAGCATGAAGAACTCCGAGACGCGCATGATTGACCAGTCGGCAGCCCCGCCGTAAAAGCCCGCCAGACCGCCGAGGACAATGGCGAGGATGAGCGAGATGAAGCTTGCCACAAAGCCGATGGTTAGGGAGATTCTGCTTCCCCAGACCATGCGGGAAAAAAGGTCCCGCCCCAGGTTGTCCGCCCCGAAGAGGAAGATTGGGTAGACTTCCCCAGTCGTATCGTCCGGGCGTGTCCCGAACAGGTGGCGGGAGCATTTGATTCCGAAAATCGTGTATTCGTCGCCCTTCACGAAGAAGGACACTGCATGGCTCAAGCCCTTCACTTTCGCATACCGCCACGTCACCGGGTTCAAGACGCGGTACTCATGGGCGCACAGCTTTGGCAGGACGCCGCCCATGCGCGAAATCTCAATGTTCGACGGATGGAACGAGCCGTCGTCGAAGGATTTTGTGGGCGCGTAGGGCGCAAAGAACGGAGCCGCCGCCATGACCACATAGAGGACGACGAGGAGTATGAGCGAGATGAACGCCAGCGGGCGCGATTTTATATACGAAAGGACTTGTTTCATATCGGTTCTGTCAGTTTGATTTTGCGATGCCGAATTTGCTCAGGGCAACTTCCGTGGAGTATGCAAGGGGAATTGAAGCAGAATTCCCAAGGCTCGGGAAGGAAACCCCGGAGTCGAATGAGAATTTCGGGTTCGTTCCAGTCTTGTTGATGATTTGCGTGACGAACTTGCTGGCGGTGAGGGTGTTTATCGTGGCAGTGACCGGGAGGGTCCCGCTCGCGGAAGAAACCTTGTTCTCCGTTGCGGCAAGGTTGATGACGTTCCCATCGCTGGACGTGAGCGCAATGGAATTGAGTATGTAGTTCCATGTGGAGCTTCCCTCGTTCTTCACGTTCAGGTCAAAGTTCACCTTGAGCGGAAGGTCAACGCCGCTGAGCGCGTTCGAGTCAATGGACTTGCCGCCCACAATGGAAGCCGCGAGGGTGGCCGCCTTTGTGGCGGTCATGCCGCTGTTCTTGAGCGACGTGACTATTTCGTTGAGGGTCGGAAGCACGAGCTTGGGGTTTGAGAGCGACAGCGTGGGCTTCACAACAGGAACATCAAAATTCTTAGAGAACGGAAGGGAGAGGCTTTTGTTCGACAGGCTTGTGACCGCGCTCAAATCAAGCCCCACGCTTCCTGCGATGGCGAAAGGAAGGCTCTCCTTCGAGTTCGCGATTGTCTTTGCCAGCTCCAGAACAGACGTGTACGGCAGCTTGAAGTCGAAAGTGTTCGTCTTTGTGCCGTTGGCCGCAAGGGAGATTCCCTCGTTGGCAGTGAGGCTCGTCACCTTGGAGGAGTTGCAGGAGATGTCGGCAGCCAGCTTGTCCAGCTTGACCGCCACATTGTACGGATTCGTTATGTCGTAATTGCACTTGAAGGATATGCCCTCCATGTCAAGCCCTGTGATTGCAAGGCTCTTGAACGCCAGAGACGGGGTCTGGAGCTGGGTCGCAAGCCCGCCCAAAAGCCCCGACAAGTCCAATGAGCCGCAGGAAAGGGAAGTAAACAAAAGACCGGTGCACAACGCAGCAGTCCCCATGATTTTTGCCAGTTTTTTCATACATGTCTCCTATTCGATTTAATTTCGATTGAATACGATTTACTAGTTCTTTCCGTAGCGGATGCGGGGATCCACAACGGCGAGAAGAATGTCCGAAATCACCATGCCCGCAAGGACAAGCGCACTGATGAACATGGTGTTGGCAAGGACAAGGTTCACGTCCTGCTGCATGACAGCCTCGTACATGAGCCGCCCTATGCCCGGGTATGAAAAGATTATTTCAAGGACGAGCGAGCCTGAAAAAAGGCTTGCCAGAAGGTTCGCGCTCCCAGTGATGTACGGGTTGAGCGTGTTCCTGAACGCATGGTTCAAGTAGACGCGCCTTTCGGAAATGCCCCTGGCACGGAGGGCCGTTATGTACGGAAGCCCCATCTGGTCCAGCATGGTGCTGCGAATCATGCGCATAGTGGAGCCTATTCCGCCCAGGAACGAGGCGAGGAGCGGCAGGAACACATGGTACAGGTACGAGAACGAAAAACGCGCGGGACTTGCCGAAAACGGAAAGTCCGGGTACGCCGTGACTGGGAACAGCCCCGACACCGACGCAAAAAGCTGGAGCAGAATCAAAAGAAGGATTCCGGGGAACGCATGGAAGAAAAGCGCAAAGAAAGTTGCCGCCACATCGATTTTTGTCCCCGCCTTGCTGGAAAAATAAACGCCCAAAAGGAACGAAAAAATCGTTATGAACACGAGGGATATGAGATTCAATACAAGGGAATTGACCACGCGCGTCCTGATGAGGAAACTCACAGGCGCACGGGAGATGAGGGAAATTCCCAAGTCGTGGTGGACGACGACGCGGGAGAGCCACTTGAAGTACTGGACGGTGAAGGGCTTGTCAAGCCCCAGCTCCGCGCGCATATTGGCAAGCTGCTCCTCCGTCATGCCCTTGTCCCGCGCCGCCCCGGACTGCGGGCCGTTCGCCGTCTGGCTCATTAGCTGCTGAGTCATCATCTGGTCAACAATGTCGCCCGGCGCAAGCGCCATGAGCGCAAAAAGCGCCCAGCCCAGCACGAACAGAATGACTATCATTGTCACCACCCGCGCCGTGATGAACGAGCCGAGGGGAGACTTTCCCTGGAACTTGCGCCACGGGGAAACGATTGTGGCACAGAGATTTTTTACGAAATCCATTCCTTGATTTTAATATCGAATGAAAAAAGATGAAAGGGCAAAACGCACCGAACACACTTTTCGTTACAAGTTGTTGTAGTTCACCTTGTCCTTCGGCATCTTCTCGATTTCAGACTCCAGCCGCTGCTTGAGCAATGTGGAGATGTAGCTGCGAACCTGCGAAATCGCCTCGGGCTGAACATCGATTCCGTACATGAAGATGACGAGGAGCTTGTCACCCGCGCTCTTTATCGTGGCCACCCTGAGAGGCAGGCTCACCTGCTTCTTGCCCATCGTAAGATACGCCTGGGAAATAATCTGGTTCACGAACACTTCGTTCTGGAGCGTGCTGGGGAACATGGTGGCGATGGCGGCGGTGCTCACGTCAATCATCTTGAACTTGAACATCTTTCCGCCCTTCATCCAGTATATTTCAGCCGATTTGTCGTCCATGCAGTCGGCACGGATGTTCTTTCTCAGCCCGATTGCGCCCAGCTTGTCGAGAGCCGCCGCGATGTCGCGCAAAAGCTCGCCGGCAGAGGAGGACGCCTTGTACACGCCGGCATTGCATTTAAGGCCGGAAAGGAATTTCTTCTCGGTATCCGCGCCCATGTCGCGCATGATGATTCCCACATCGATGGGCGGGATGAGCAGGTCGCCCGCCTCAAGGCTCGCGGCAAAATTGTGCCAGCCCGTGACGGTGAGAGAATCGTCCATCACGACGA
Source organism: Treponema sp. (assembly GCA_017412405.1). Lineage (GTDB taxonomy): Bacteria > Spirochaetota > Spirochaetia > Treponematales > Treponemataceae > Treponema_D. The sequence goes on from JAFPYB010000220.1 coordinate 12,851, forward strand.
ACCAAATGCCCTCAGGATGGATGCTCGCGATGTTCTTTGCAGTGCGCAAGTCGTAAATGGCGTAGGCATCGTACTCCATGACACGGAGCGTATCGATTACATCCGCCTCAAAAGACGCGCCCGGATTCAAGAAAAACACCTTGCGCCCCGAAAAAGCCCTGTTGTCAGCCATGTGCTGTTCCTCCCTGTATCGTTATGAAGCCATCATGATTTTTGCCAGTGCCGCCAGCCCGGCAAACTGCCACTAACCGTGCCAAAACCGCAAAATGCGGCGAGCCACATTGTTTAAAAACAAAAAAAGCACTCCGACGCGCAAAACGGTGAGCATCGTGTGCATTGTCATATGAAAAACAAATCTTGTTCAGGCACGCAAAAACGGAGCGGGTCAATCCCCCCCCACGAGTGTTTGAACCATACCAATACTGTTCTTCCAAAAATCATGCTGCATATCTTCTATTATATGGTCAACATGGTGCGCTGTCAAATTTTCTCCCGCGGCATACTTCCGATAACGGCGGTTCTGACGACCCGAAGGGGGAAGAGAAGAAAGAAGAAGAGGAAGAGACACCTGTTACAGTTAATGCGGCTTGGGATTTTAGCACACAGCCAACTGGATTCCCTACTTCTGATGGAGCGACTGATGCTGTTACAGCACTTGCGCTAGCTTCGACATCTGGCTCAGGAGCTACTCTCACAGCAACAGGAAGGTGGAAGTGGGTTAGTGACGGCGGCTATATTCAGGCACAGGCATCTTCTGGAAAGACTGTTGCAGATGCAGCTACATGGACAACGACTTCTGGAGGAAAATGGCTTACGTTAACTCTTGCTGGAAAAGCGAAGGTTACGCTCAAGTATGCTGGTGCTGGTGGCCTTGATGTAAAACGATTTGTTGCAGTTGTAAGTGGAAGCACAGTTACTTGGGGAACTGATTCTTCAGGCATTGATACTACAGAAGCAACAAAGGAACTTACCCTTGAAAAAGGCGAGTACACCATTGCGATGAATGGAAGTCGTATATATACGATTACATGTGTGGCTACCGAATAACTTTACTAATCCGTAACCGCAAACAAAAACGGGTGCCACAGATTGTGTGGGCACCCGTTTTTTTCTGCAGCGTTGAGATTCCGAAACAAGTTTGGAATGACACAGCTAACTGAACTTTTTAGATAGCTCCTCTTTTTTTTTGCTGTATGCTTATTATGATTCAATTTCTGCGATTTTTGCCTGCAGAAGTGTTTTAAAGCGATTAAAAGCCGGAATGTAGGTTTCAAAAATTTCAGCTATGAGCTTTTCGGCATCAACCTCACTGTAAATATGCACAGAAAGATTTCTGGATTTCAGCATCAAAAGCCATTGAGATTCGTCATCAATAAAATTATGGGCAAAACCGAGTTTTAATATTTCCCGTGGAGAGCCGTTTTCTGCGGCAAAAACTCCGTGAAGTCGGAGCGTTTCCTGCAGGGCTTTCCACGCAAGCTCAAAAGTCAAGTTGAACTGACCGATTACGCCGGTTCTGTAAATTTCATCTTTATAAGTAGCCTTTCTATCGGCATTGGAAAGAACTTTTAGGCTCCCGGCGAAATTTTCAAATTTTTTCATATAAAATCACTCCGTCTTTTTTTACGTCGGACTTAAATTCTTCTGAAAGCTCGGAATTTTCATTCACGACATCAAAAATCAGCAGGGTCTCGGTTTCGTTATCCAGTGCATCCCTAAAATCGTCTATCAGTAGTCCGTCAACCAGCAAATCCACGTCGCTTCTGGGCCTGTTTGTTTTTCTGGCGCGGGAGCCGAACAATGTCACGCGGTTTATATTATATTTTTTTGCAAGGTTTATAATTTCGTTTTTAAGCGATTCTGGAAGAGATTCTTTTGTTCCTGTTTTGTCTGCTGACAACATACTACTGGGAGTATAGCTTAAAATCAGAAACGTGGATATATTCAACAGAACAGAATTTTTATAGGTTCAATTTCGAGTTGTTACAAAGCCCGTCATTCCGAACTCGTTTCGGAATCTCTCCACCGTTACTGGGAAGGTGATGCTGAAACAAGTTCAGCATGACATTACCCTGCAGGCTCATCTGCCGGTTAACATTTTTTAATAACGTAATGGCGGGTCAAGATGGCTCGCCTTTTTTATCGACTAAGTAATAAAATATGTGGTAAAATAATCCCACAAGGAGAGCTTAAATGCCAAGAATAATTCCTATAAGGGACTTAAAAAACACAACTGCCATTTCAAATCTATGCCATGAAGATGACGAACCTATTTTCGTTACAAAAAACGGTTATGGGGACATGGTTTTAATGAGCATGGAAACTTATGAAAAGAACCTGTTTCTTGCAAATGTATATGGAAAACTTGAAGAAGCAAAACAGGATATGAAAAACGGAAAGTATTCTTCTGTTGAAGATGCAATTTCAAGAATAAGGAAAACTCATGGCCTATAATGTCCGTATCATGGAAAAGGCTGAGCTGGATTTGTCTGAAATTGTAACTTACTTTACGGATAAACTTTGTAATCAAAATGCTGCCGAAAGTTTACTTGAAGAATTTCTCGAAGAAAAAAATAATATTTCAGATAATCCTTACATGTATCCGTCAAGCAATGACTTGGTTTTGCAATCCGAAGGATATCACAGATTTCTTTTTAAGAAAAATTATATTGCTTTGTACTTAATCGACGATGATGAAAAAGAAGTGTCTATAATGAGAATCTTTTATGCAAAAAGAGATTATGCTAATTTAATCTAAAAGCAACCTGACAAAAGGTCATCAGCAACTAGTGGTGCAAAAGCTGACTTCGATCAGATTGTTCTTACTGTTGAAGATGCTACAGAATAGTTGTTGCTGAAAGTTTATAAATGCTGTAAACAAAAAACAGGTGCCGCACAATCTGTGGCACCTGTCTTTTGCCCGGGCGAGACTGGCGGAAGTTTGTGTGTCAGGGGTTTTACAAAGTCTGGTACATGAATGTGCAGCCAGCGTCGTACTTGGGCTTGACATGGCTCTGGACGAACCGCTCCTGCTCGCTCGGAAGGCGCGAGAAGCCCATCGTGGCGTAATGCTCGATGAGCCGGTCGTTCGGGAGCGCGTAGATGTAGAGCGAGTTCGTGCCGATGTACTTTGCCATGCAACGCGCTATCGGGAGAATGAACACATCAAAAACATGGCTTCCAAGATTGCGTATTTCAGCGTGATTCTTTCGGTATGTGTCGTTCACGGCGAAATTCGAGAGTTCCATAGCGGGAAGCGAGTCGAAGTCGTCACCTGAAACTTGTATCGTTATTAGCCCCGTGCGCAAAGAGAAATAGCAGGCAAGCTCGCCTGTTGCCTTGTCAAGCACGAGGTAGGTTCTGGCAAGGTTCGCCTTTTCGTCTCCGACTGCCGCGTGTTTCAAGTACGACTCCAATCCCGCCGCGTCGTTACCTGCGGTGAATCCGTCGATGAGTGCCTTGTAATCCGGAGTTTCAAGGATATGCTCCACCGAAAGTCGCGGCGTGTCGAAAACAGAAAATTCAACGAGCATTTTTTCGTGCCTCCCTCATTGCTTTTCTGTCCTTCTCCTGTTCTCCTGCAAGCCAATCGTCAAACTCTCTGCTGATTCTGTGCAGCTCCGTGAAGTCTGGGCGGGGCGTGTTGATGATGGTCGCGTAGGCTGAGTTGCCGTTCTTGAGTTTCTCAAGGTATTCGGGTGTTACTGTTCGCATTTTTTCACCTCCACCCTAATTATACCCCATTCCCCGCAAAAAGTACACAAAGACAGCCCGCCCCCGCAGGGCAATGCAGGAACGGGCGTGTTGCCTACTGCCAAGCAATCTGCAGAAAATCACAAAACGCAAGGAACTTTCTGTCCATTGCGTTCGCCTTACTCCGCGCTGGGCGGAGCAGGGCTTTTTTTTAGTTTGCCGACTTAATCTCGATTTCCTCGATGACACACTCGTTGCTCGCGGCAGCTTTGTGCAACAAGCTCTGAAATGGAAGCGCGGGCGCAGGGATACGGGGTTACAATTTTTTATTTTGCAGGAGTTCCACAAGTTCTTTGGGAGTTACGAGAGGGATTGATGTTTCTGCGAAATCCTGCTTGTTGCGCGTAACAATGTAATCTACAAGGACTTCTTCGGCGCACTCGAACTGGAGCGCGTCCTCAAAATCTGAAAAGTCGAGGTTGCTGACGGCACGCAGGATGTTGTCTTTCTGTACGGCGGCGACTTTGAACAGCGTGCACAACTTGATTATGTTATTTCGGCATTCCTCGAGCGGTTTGTTCAATCCTTCGTGGAGAATGTAAAAAATATTTGTGAGCGAATGCGCGGCAATATGACCGTCCAGCGTGGAAACGCAGTACCGCATGAGCATTCGGGTGTCTTCGGCAAACGGCTCGCGGACAAGTATGGCGTCCAGCAAAACGTTCGTGTCAAGAAAAACTTTTTTCATAGCGCGAAAGCAAAATATCGGCGACTTCTTTAGTTCCGTTCAGGCTGATTTCCTTTTCAGCGGGCTTCCACATTGCGAACAAATCCTCAAGGGCCTGCTGCTTGTCACTTTTTTTTCTGGCGGTTTTCTTCGTTTTTGAAAGCTCTTGCAAAAATAGCAGAACCCTAGGCATCTTGCTGTCAGGCAGCGCATTTAGCAGCTGCAGCGATTGTATTCTGGCCGTACTCGTTGTCATATCTGCCCCCGCTTTTAATATAGCGCATTTTATGGCAAAAAACAACGGCTTTCCCTGTTCTTTCGCCAAACTGTCATTGCCGTGTCGTGCACGCCAATGACAGCCTTTCCTTTGATTTTCCTAACGGAAAATCGAATCCGCGTGGCAATGGTGAGGCTAGTCCGCGCTTGCCCGGTGGTTGAGCTTGTCGAAACCACCGTAATAATATCACACGGATTCGGAAAACCTGACGCTTTCCTTGTTGGCAGGGATTCCGTTAGGAATCCCGAATCCGCTCGCCTTTGCCGCGGCAACAAAAAAAGGAGCGAACTGTAAACACAATCGCTCCATTTGCTTTATGATTGAATCAAGTTACTCAGCAGGAGTGTATTCGATTTTGTAAACATCGATATTTCCTGTGCCTGCGCCAGTTCCTCGGAAATAACCGACATATACATCACCGGCAGCACTGAGTGTTGCCGTTATAGTTTGGTCGCTGTACGTTGCCTTTTTCCCGTCGTCATCCAAAGCAGAATATGTTGCATACGTTGTGTCGTATTTTTTAGACTCCAAAACACTGTCTGCGCTTGTCAACGCCACTGTCGCATCGGCTGCACCAATTTTGTCACTAGCAGTTGAAGCGGTTATCTTGTATGTAACGGTAACAGTTCCTGCAGCTGGTGCTGTTATTTTTATGTAATTATCGGCAGCTACGGATGTAGCTGACGACATGTTGCTGTTGCCGATATTGATGGCGGTTGTCTTGCTGTCTGAAAATCTTGCAGAAATCCTTTTTGAGCTTCCAGTTACTATTGTCGCACCTGCAACAGTTACACCATCTGTATTCTTTGCAAGATACGGCTGAGTTTCAGTGCCGAGCTCTGTCAAGACTGTTGAGCCGTCAGTTTTTTTGGTCAAAGAACCTTCTGGGAAATCAGAAAATGACAACCCTACGAAATTGTATGTCTTCGCCGTGGCTTTTGTCGTTGCAGTCTCTTTTTCCTTCTTCGAGTCGTCAGAACCGCCGTTATCGGAAGTGTCATCTTCAGGAGTGGCAGTTACCGCAAGAGTAGAAGCAACGACAACCTTTATCTTCTTTGTCACTGTCGTCGTGTCGAGCGAAACACCGGCGATGTCCGCCGAAGTTTTTGTTCCAGTCACAGTGACCGTCGTTTCGCCGGCCTTCACACCGGTGATTTTCACATCGCCGCTCACGACTTCCGCCGTTGCAACATTTGTGTCGGCAGACTCGGCAGTGAGAGCAGAGAATCCCAGTTTGCTTGCCGTGACAGTCGTTGACTTGTCGCCCGACGCACTGCTAGATGTTCCCACATACGTTGTTCCGCCGGAACAGCCGACGGCAAGGAAAGACAACGCGCCCGCCAGAGCGAGCAACCCTTTCATGAACTTTTTCATTTTTTACCCCTTTTCCCCCACTCCGTGCATACGGGGGGGGGGATTTTTTTAAATACAAAATACCCACAAAATCTTTAAGAAGACTTTGAGAATACTTCAACATAATATAATATCGGCATAATATTATTTTTTCCACATTTTGGAAAATTCCGACATTTGTTGATTTTCACGCCTTCCTGCAGTGGGTTTTCAATGAGAAAAAATGGATTCAATGAAGCTGTTCCGTTGCGCCCTGCATGACTTAGCCGCAATTCGCAGAAAAAGTCCGATACCAAAAACGCGATGATTTTTCGTCCGTTATGTCATAATCATTTCCTTAAAAATAAAATTTCATCCGCAGTCGTTGCACTTCGACAAGCTTGGTTGTTGAGCTTGCCGAAACACAGTAACCGCCTGTCGAAACCGCCACAGGACAAATTGCCCGTCCTCCCAAATTGTGTTATACTGGTGCAAGGAGGCTGTCTATGCGAATCCCATACACCTACTGAAAAGATGAATCTTTTTACATCGGGCATCTCAACGAGTTCCCGGAGTATGAAACACAAGGCCGCACACTCGAAGAACTTCAAGAAAATCTTCTCGACATCTACAAAGACATCGCATCAGAAGAAATTCCATATATAAAGCGTATCGGGGAGCTTGTCCTCGCATGAAGCGAAAAGACCTCATCGCCAAAATAGAGCGAATGGGCTGTGTCCTTGTGCGGCACGGTGCTAACCATGACTGGTACACCAACATCAACACGAAAAAATCACAGCCTGTCCCCCGACATTCGGAGATAGACGAATATCTCGCAAAATCCATCATCAAAAAGCTGTCTGCGAGCGAGTAAAAACTCTTCCACAAGAACAGCTTGGTTGTTGCAGTTCGACAAGCTCAGTAACCGCCTGTCGAAACACAGAACCGCTTGCCGAAAACGCCACAGGACAAATTGCCCGCTCGGATTCCAAGCCCGCCGTTATTGCCGCGCACCACTCCGCGCGGCGGGGAGTTGATTTTAGACCTACTGCCAGTAACGGCTCTTCTGTCAACTACAAAGTTACTGGAACAGTTTCCAAAAACACATCTGCGAACACAACTGTTGATTACGACGCAAAAGTTGCGGGTACTTATGTGATTTATTCGGTCTCTGGCGGTCCTCGCTTTGTCGGCGCATC
>JAFPYB010000221.1 GCA_017412405.1 Treponema sp.
CCTAGTGTACACTAGGCAAATTTTTCGCGGGGCGAAAAATAGATATTGGTAATTTCAAGTGAAATTTATTGTTAGTAGTAGGTAAAAGCACTTATTATTGTCAAGTAGTAAATTATTACTTTTACCGTATCATAAAACCATGACACAGGCGAAATTACGACAAAATCTTTCGTCAAATATCAAAATGCACAGAAAACGGCTTTCTTTGACACAAGAGAAACTTGCGGAAAAATCGGGGCTTTCGGCACAGACCATAAATGACATTGAAGGATGCCGCACTTGGGTAAGCGATAAATCACTGGTAAAAATTTCCGAAGTTCTATACACCACGCCGTCAGATTTGCTTTTGTCAAAAGATTTTGCTGAAATCACAGAGAATGCGCCGTTCAATGCTGATTTATTGCGGCTGAAATCTCAACTTTCAAATAATTTGAACGCACAGATTGATACCATTTTTAACGAATGGATGAAATAATTACAAAAAAAATTGTTGGACAAGTCAAAGAAGCGGTGGATAAGGCTTTGTAGGGAATTTTAAATTCCCTACTTGTCCCAATTCCCGAGCTCTGATAATATATGCTTTCAGTATGAAAACTGAATGTTGTTTTGGAAAAGTGATTCTCAAAATGATTTGTGTTCATACTATTTGTTTTTGATTTTTAGAAGCGGAATTCTTTTTTGAGTTCCGCTTTTTTTATGCAGTGTGTTTTTAATTTCCTCGAATTCGAGGGAATTAAAATCAATATGGAGCGGTAATGGCTACAGTCTTGACGGTAAAAAATACATCGGTTTCGGTCATAAAGGTTGGCGATGAGGATTTTCTTTCGCTTACCGATATTGCAAAATTCAAGTCCGATGAGCCGAATGCCGTGATTGCAAATTGGCTTCGTAACCGCAATACCATTGAATATCTTGGCATTTGGGAAAGCCTGTACAATCCGCAGTTTAAACCCCTCGAATTCGAGGGGTTTAGAAAGGAAGCGGGGCTGAATGCGTTTACCATGTCGCCTTCAAAATGGATTGAAAGTACGGGTGCAATCGGAATCGTCACGAAATCGGGGCGGTATGGCGGAACTTACGCGCATAAAGACATTGCTTTTAAATTCGCAAGCTGGATTTCCGTTGAATTTGAGCTGTATGTTGCAAAGGAATTTCAGCGGCTCAAAGAACAGGAACAAGCACAACTTGGTTGGTCGGTAAAGCGCGAGCTTTCCAAGCTGAACTACCACATCCACACGGATGCGATAAAGCAGAATCTGATTCCGCCAGAGCTTACGGCACAGCAAAAATCCTTTGTGTATGCTGAGGAAGCTGATGTCTTAAATGTCGCGCTTTTCGGCATTACGGCGAGGGAATGGCGCGAGGCGAATCCCGATTTGAAGGGAAATGTCCGCGACTATGCTACGATAAATCAGCTGATTTGTCTTTCCAATTTGGAAAATCTGAATGCGGTGTTCATTCAGAAGGGAATGCCACAGGCAGAACGGCTCACGGAACTGAACAAAATTGCCATTCAGCAGATGAAGGTGCTTGAAGCGGTGGAAGGCAGGAAATTGTTGAAGTAGAAATGAGTTAGTTGTTGTGATGTAATCATTTTTTCCAAATAATTCACAAAATTACAATTTTCGTGGTATAATATCTTTATCTTCAAAAACGGAGGTAGTTCTCTGCTTGCGGTGAACGGCTATTATGACGGCTATGTTTGTTTGGTAGAAGAAAGCGTTTCCCAAAAACCCCAGAGGGTCATAATCACTTTCTTGGACGATTCTGCCCAGAAAGAAGAAGGAAGCACATCACGGGAAGAAAAACTTCAGGCTCTAAAAGACGTTCAGAGTTTTTATGATTCTGCCGTTGATGAAGCCTTTGGACTTTGGAAAAATCATGACAATTCTGTTCCAGTAGATGAATATGTTAGAAATATGAGAAAGGGGCGGCAATTTGATATTCGATAGCGATGTCCTTATTTGGGCTTTTCGCGACAATCAGAAAGCAAACCAGCTTCTTCTCGATGCAGAAAGTATTTGCATTTCCTGACAGCATATACTCACATTTGGTGGTTAGCCTTCGGCGGCTATGCACGACAAGCTCAACCATCGCAATGTATTCTTTTTAGGCAGCCCCTTACTGAAAATCATCAATAGGATTTATTCAGTGTTTTCTTTATAATCTTTTCCATGTTTAATTCACTCACGGGACTCATCACGGGAAAATTCCCGCAGAAAGTTTTTTTGCAGACAAACGGAATCGAATGGGACATAACCGTTCCCGACACGAACATCGACGCTCTTCCGGCCGTTGGGCAGGAAGGAAAAATCTATGTGTGGATGCAGCACACCGAGACCGCCATGACGCTATTCGGCTTTGCCTCAGAGAAAGACCGCTCGCTTTTTTTCGATTTGAACAAAGTCGAGGGCGTGGGGCCAAAATCGGCAGTGAAAATCATGTGCTCGATAGCCCGGGAGCAGCTTGTGGAATCCCTGGACTCAGGCGACCTTGCGCGGCTGGAGAAAATCCCGGGGCTTGGGAAAAAGACGGCGCAGAAAATGCTCCTCGCGCTGAAGGGGAAGCTCACGCTGGACGACGATGGGCCAAAATCGGCGCAGAAGAAGGAGGACACAAAATATCCGGACGTGGTTTCCGCCCTCGCCGACATGGGATACGACAGGAAAAAGGCGATGGAAGCCATTTCGTTCCTTGAAAAAGAACTGGCGGCCGACGGGGAATTCGGCAAGAAATCGAAAGAAGGAAAAGAAGAAATTTTGTTCAGGCGGGCAATCGTGGAGCTTGCGAACTAGGGGAAAAAAATGCACAGAAAGACACTTGAAGACCTTGCGTTCTACCGCATAAGGGAGGAAATAGCCGGGCAGTGCGCAAGCGAGGAGGGACGCGCCCTCGTCTTGCGGAGGGAGCCGCTCACATCAAGACAGAAGGATGAAATGGACGAGCTAAAATCCCTGGGCGAGCAATGGCAGCGGGCGTTGTCGTCGCGCTCCCCGATACGCCTTGACAGCTGGAATCCCGTAAAGCCGTTCCTGCGGATTCTCAAAGTCACAAACGCCACGCTGGAGCAGGAGCAGCTGTTCGCGCTCCTCACATTCGCCACGTCCGCCCTCAACGCCTACGCGTCGATAAAAACCGCGTCCAAGGAAGTTGCCGCAAAGACGCTTTCGGACACATCGGAAAAGCTCGACTACACGTCTCTCCTTGCGGTGCAGACGGAAATCGGGCGGATAATAAACGGCGACGGGACGCTCAAGGACATTCCCGCCCTGCGGGAGATAAAAAAGAAGATTTCGGACATAAAATCAGAAATCGGCGCGGCGCTCAAACGGTACACAAGCGACCCGAAGATGAACCAAGTCCTTGAATCGAACGTGCCAGCCTTCCGGGCAGACAGGCAGCTCCTTGCGGTCAAGGCGAACCAGCGGCTTTCGGTCTCGGGCATCGTCCACGAAGTCTCGTCCTCGGGGCAGACAGTGTACATAGAGCCGGACGATGTTGTGCGTAAGAACAACGAGCTTATCCAGGAGGAGGCGCACCTGCTCCAGGAGACGCGGAAGATTTTCACGGAGCTTACGGCCCGCATCGCACAGCATTACGAGCCGCTCAAGGAATCCCTCTCCATCATGGAAAAGCTGGATGCCACATATGCGGCGGCGCGGTGGGGGGCGGAAAAAAACGCAATCTGGGCAGCGGACGCAAGCGGCGCACAGCCACCCGCGCTCATCCACGCTCGCCACCCCCTCCTCCAGGACAAGGCGGTTCCCATAGACATCGCCTTCCTTGACGGAAAGAACGTCCTCATCATCACAGGCCCGAACACCGGCGGAAAGACCGTCTCCATCAAGACGTTCGCGCTTTTTTCGATGATGAACCAGGCGGCCTTCCCCATTCCGGCGGCAGAAGGAACACGGCTCAAAATCTTCGACTCGGTTTTCGCCGACATCGGGGACGAGCAGTCCATAGACGAGTCCCTGTCCACGTTCAGCGCGCACATGAAGAACATTGCCGCCGCCGTGAAGCACGCCGACGAAAAATCCCTCGTGCTCCTTGACGAGCTTGGAAGCGGCACCGACCCGCAGGAAGGAGGCGCAATCGCAATGGCCACACTGGACGCGCTCATAGAGAAAAAATCCTTCGTGCTGGTCACGACGCACCACGGAATCCTCAAGAACTACGGCTACACAAACGAATTCTGCGTGAACGCCAGCGCGGAATTCGATTCCGACACCCTCAGCCCCACCTACCGGCTCCTCATGGGAATCCCGGGCGAGAGCCACGCCCTGGACATCGCGCACCGCTCCGGGCTTCCGGGAAAAACGGTGGAAAAGGCGAAATCGTACATCACGAGCCACCAGAGCGATGTTTCCACGCTCATCACGGGACTCACACAAAAGCACGCGGAACTTCTGGAGCGGGAAAAGACGTTCGCGCGGGAGGAGAACAAGCTTTCGGAAAAACTCCTGCGCATTGAGCAGAAGGAACTTTCCCTCAGGCAGAAGGAGAACGAAATCAAGGAGCGTGAGAGCCGCGACGAGTCCCGTTTTTTGCGGGAAGTGCGCAGGACGCTTGAAAACCTCGTTCGGGAGCTTCGCGAGGGCGAAATAACCCGCGAAAAGACGCTCAAGGTGAAGAAATTCATAGACGACCTGAACTATTCCGTTGAGACGCAGGAAGAGTCCATAGAGAAGGAGAACGAGGAGATACAGCGGGCTAAGGCAGATTTGGACAGGCGGCTCCAAGAGTCGGCCACAGTCACCGTGCTCGAAAACGGAATGAAAATCGTGCAGTCGGACGGCTCGAAGTCATCGTCGTCCAAGAAGACGAAAAAGCGGCTGTCAAACCGCGAGGCACTGTCCCAGGCGACCAACACGTACACGGACGAGGAGGCAGGGAGCCTTGCGCCAAAGAAGAAGGCAGCCCCGTCTCTTCCGCCTCTTTCCTTCGGCGAGGGGGCGCAAGTCCTCGCGGGAAAGAGCCGCGCGCGGGGAACGCTCGTGCGTGAGGAAAAGCGCGGCGTTTGGCTCGTCCAGCTCGGCTCCATGCGCATGAGCTTCAAGGAGCGCGACCTTACCCTGGTGCGCCCCACATCGGCCAACACGGCGGACTACACGGTGGAGCTTTCAGGGGAAACAGGGGGCGAGGACTCGATTTTTTCAGAGAGCGCGCGCTCGGCATCCCCCCAGTTCGAGCTGCGTCTTCTCGGGATGCGGGAGGAGGAGGCAATCAGGGCGCTGCAAAAGCAGCTGGACCTCTGCACGATGCACAGCTTCAAGAATTTCAGCGTCATACACGGGAAGGGAAACGGAATCCTGCAGCAGGCAGTCCAGGACTACCTTTCCAACTACCCGGGTGTGATGGAATTCCACTACGCCGCACCAGAAGACGGCGGCTTCGGGAAGACGTATGTGGTGATGGCGTGATGGACGGGCGGAATCAGGCGGCAATGTTTACAAGCCGCCAGAATTGAAGTAGACTTAAAACAGTTCCCAGCTAGGAACATCACATTTTTCCTAAGGAGAAAATCCTATGAAACAATTCAAAAGTATGGTATGGGGGGGGGGGGGGATTTTAGCATAGCCATCCTCACGGCAGTTCTTTTCACGTTCGTCTCGTGTTCCGGCGGCACCACATACGTTGGCTCAAGCGGCGACGATTCAAGCTCAAAATCGGTTTCCGCCGTGTTTGTCGCTGAGTATGACGACGGCGATCCTCAGTTTGACGAACGGAAGCTGAAAGACACCATGACATTCTACGGGGACGGTACGTGGTCGCTTCACAAAAGCGGGTACAAGAGAGTGCAAATACCAAAGCAATCCAAAGTCTTCACGGTCACCGTTTACAGTGACTTTACAATCCACGAGGGAACATACACGGGAAATCCTTCCTCGGACGGAAAAATAACCGCTAACATAACAGAAATGTATGATTCGGCGGGGTATGACAAGTGGTTTCAAGAATACAAGACAGGAGCAGAGGCCGCTTATTATGATCCACAAACATTTTCCTACGAATCGAGTGTGTTCACAAATGAGTATGCGCCCTTGAAAGCGACAAGCGTTGAATCCTTCATCATGACTGTTTCAGGCGGAAAGATTGATGATGACGGTCTTGTGTACACACGGCAGTAGCCGCCGTAAACCCGACTCCGCTTTTTCATGGGGCTGTCCAAAAAGTTCAGTTAGCCGTGTCATTCCGAACTGGTTTCGGAATCTCAACGCTACAGATGGCGTGGATGCTGAAACTGTCATCCTGAACTTGATTCAGGATCAGCATGACACTTGCTTCTGGCTCCTTTTTTTTACAACAGCGACACCGGATCCACGTCGCACTCAATGTACACGTCGTTCGGGGCGTTGTAGCCGAAAAGAAGCGTCCCGCACAGCTTTTGCAGGAACTGTATGCCGCTTGAGCGGAGCAGAATCTGGTGGCGGTAGTTCATGCTGATTTTTGCTATGGCGCACTCCGACGGGCCGAGTATGTCCGTGCTGAGAGCCTGCGCCTTCATCTCGGGCAGAATCGTTTCGTCGCCGCAGTATTTTTCCACAAGACCGCGCAAAATCTCCGCCGCGCCAGCCGCCGCCTCCCGCGCAGACTTTTCCGAGCCGGAGCGGAACACAAGGCGCACAAGGCGGGAGAAAGGCGGAAAGTCCAGCATATTCCGCGTCTCAATCTCCCCGGCGTAGAATTTCTCGGTATCGCCTGAAACAGAGCAGGCAATCGGCTCACGGTTCGGGTCGTAAGTCTGGACAAGCACCTTCCCATCAGGGAAAAACCTCCCGGCACGTCCCGCCACCTGCGTGATGAGGGAGAACGTGCGCTCCTCTGCGCGGAAATCAGGGAGATGGAGCGCGGTGTCCGCAAGGATGACCCCAACAAGCTTCAAGTTCTTGAAATTCAGCCCCTTTGCCACCATCTGCGTTCCCAGCATGATGTCGTACTCGCCGCGCTTGAACGCATCGATTTTCTCGGAAAGCTCGCCCTTGTGCCGAACATTGTCCGTGTCCACGCGCACCACGCGGGCTGCGGGGAACTTGGCGCGCACCTCGTTCTCGATGAATTCCGTGCCGAAGCCCGAATAGCCCACGTCAAGGCTGGCGCAGCTCGGGCACTGCTGTGGCGGCTCGGTGTTCCAGCCGCAGTAGTGGCAGCGGAGCCGTTTTTCGTTCTTGTGGAACGTCATGTTCACCGAACAGTTCTTGCACTTCATCTCAAAGCCGCATGAATTGCAGCGGAAAAAGTGGGTAAAGCCGCGCCTGTTCAAGAAGAGGATTGTCTGCCGCTTCTCATCCAAGGTCTTTTCAATCTCCCCGCGGAGAACCGGGGAAATGCAGCCGAAATCCTGCCTAAGCGCGGAAAGGTTCACCGCCTGGATTTGGGGCATGGCTCCCCCAGAAAGCCTTCTGGAAAGAACGTGCCTTTGAATCTGCCCCTTCTCCATCATGTACCATGCCTCCACGCTGGGGGTGGCGCTTCCCATGACGAGGGGGATGCGGCGCGAAAGGCAGCGGTGCATGGCGACCTGCCGCGCGTGGTAGCGCGGCGCGCTCCCCGACTTGTATGAGCCGTCGTGCTCCTCGTCAATTATGACAAGCCCCAGGTTGGGGACGGGCGCGAAAACTGCGCTCCTCGCCCCCACCACGACACGCGCCTCGCCCTTCATGATTCGATTCCACTCGGAAAGACGCTGGCTCGGCGTGAGGGACGAATGGAGAACCGCCACCGCCTTTCCGAACCGTGCCGTAACCGATTCCACCACCTGCGCGGTGAGCGCGATTTCGGGAACAAGGTATATGACCCCCTTCCCGTTCCCAAGAACGCGTTCCGCCGCGCTCAGGAACACTTCCGTCTTTCCGGTCCCAGTCGGTCCGTAGAGATAGTGGAAAAGCTCGGAAGCGGAACTTCCGCCAGATGATTTTCCCGCAATCGCGTCCACGGCCGCCTTCTGCTCGTCGCTCAAATCGTGGGCGCCCGTCGCGTCAATGTCGTCGCTGAAAGCGATTCCGCCAGCCTCGCTCTCCCGCTTACCGCCCGGGAGCATGGCAGAAATCGTCTCCCCCAGCGAGCAGAGATAATATCGTGAAACCCACTGGGCAAGGGACGCAATCTCGTCTGTGAACACCGGCTCGTCGTCGATGATTTTTTTTATGGGACGGATTTTCGCCGGGTCAAAGCCCAAGTTTTCTGGAAGCTCGTCGAATTCGGAGATGATGTAGCCTTTCATGCGCCTGTTTCCGAACATAAGATCCGCCCGCCTTCCCACAACGCAGACGGACTGGAATTCGTGGAGGTTCTCGTATGTGAACGACTGGTTCAGAGGAACGTTCAGGACAATCTGGAGATATTTCGCCATCGCTATGAATTGTAGCCCGGTTCGATTTCAAGCAGCTTTGCGCGGAAGATTTTCAAATCCTCCCACGCAATGCGCTTCTTGCTCGGGTCGTGGAGAAGCGCGCTGGGATGGTATGTGGCGAGCACGGGAATCCCCCTGTATTCGAGAATTTTTCCGTGGAGCCGCGTCACGCCGTCGCCAGTCTGGAGCAGGTTCTTCACCGCCACGCTTCCTGCGCAGAGAATCGACTTGGGCTTTAGAATCGCAATCTGCGCCTCAAGGAAGCTCCTGCACGCCGCGGCCTCATCCGGGAGCGGGTTGCGGTTCTCCGGGGGGCGGCACTTGACGATGTTCGCAATATAGCAGTTTTTGGCGCGGGAAAGGGATATTGCCGCAAGCATCTTGTCCAAAAGCTGGCCCGCCGCGCCCACGAACGGAAGCCCCGTCATGTCCTCGCTCTCGCCAGGCCCCTCACCCACCACCATGACAAGGGGATTTTCCACGCCCATGCCCGGAACAGTGTTGGTGCGCGTCCTAGAAAGACCGCAGCGGGTACAGGCGGCAACCTTTTCGTACAGCGAAGAAAGCTTCCCCTCCGAAGAAGGACTTTCCGCGGAAACAGTCCCTCCCGAAAGCCCGGCGGAAGGAGCAGGCTCCGGCTCCCGAGCCGCTGGGGCGGCAGGGCGAACCTGAGCGTCATCCGCAAAAACAGGCTCGACCAAAGGAAAATTCGGGGAAGAGAAAGTCCACCCGGCATCGTCTGCCGCTTTCAAGAGCCTGTAAATCACCTGCTTTTCGTCTTTAGTCATGCAATCGGCTCTCCCACCTCGAACCCCTTGAAAATGCGCTCGTCGTACGCCTTTTGAATGAGCGCGTCAATCTCAAGGCTCTCGTAAATCCGTCTGGCCTCCTCCACGTCTGCATGGAGGATTGGGTGCTTGGGCGAGAACAAAACGCAGCAGTCCTCGTAGGGCAGAATCGATGTCTCGTACGTTCCGATTTTGATTGCGTCCGCGATGATTTCCTCCTTGTCCATGCCGATGAGCGGGCGGAAAAGCGGCTTCCTGGAAAAACTCTCCGTGCACTCCATGTTCTGGGCCGTCTGGCTCGCCACCTGCCCCAGGCTCTCCCCCGTGATTATGCAGTCCGAGCCGAGCCTGTCGGCGAGCATGTTGGCGCACTTCATCATGCACAAGCGCAGCATGAGCGTGGAAAAATTCTCGGGCGCCTTCTTCTTTATCTGCATCTGCACCTCGGTGAACGGAATGATGTTCAGGTGCGTGCGCACACCGTAGCCGGAAATGATTTTTGCCAGTGTCTCCACCTTCTCCCGCGCCTCGTCCGACGTGTAGGGGTAGGCGTGGAAATAGCACGAATCCACAATCATTCCGCGCCGCATCATGCGGTAGCCCGCAACAGGGCTGTCAAGCCCGCCGCTCAAAAGAAGCAGCCCCTTTCCTGACACGCCCACAGGAAGCCCTCGGCAGCCCTTCTCGGCATCGGAGTAGACAAAGCACTTCTCTCGCACCTCCACCATGATTGTCACGTCGGGATGGTGCACATCCACATCGAGGATTTTTTCGTTGTACGCGAGGGAAGCCCCCTCGGCGCAGATGGAATAATGGTTGTATGGGAACGACTTGTCGCTCCGCTTGGAGTCCAGCTTGAACGTCCTCGCCCCCTTGTCCCTCGCAATCTTCGCCTGGTTCAGCACTTCCCTCTGGATTGCCTCCATGCTCTTTTCCGTGACGATTGCCTCTGCCCAGCCCGTAATCCCAATCAGATGCCTGAGCGTCCATTCCACGCGACCGCACGCCTCATCGTCACATTCGATGTAGAGCCGCCCAGAATTGAGGGTGACAGCCGCATTCAGGCCTTTCAAGTACATTTTCGTGTTCGCCACAAGAGCGCGTTCAAAAGTCTTTATGTTGGAGCCTTTCAAAATAAGCTCGCCGATTTTTCCAAGATATGTGTGCATGGAAAAATGATAATTCAAAACGGCAAAAAGTTAAATGCGAATGATAAACTTCTTCAATTCATCACAGATTTTTATTCAGAAAACTCGCTTGTATTATACACAACCGCTTCTTTCCCGTAAAAATTCGCCACCGCCTTGTTCACCCAATCATGAGGGTCATTTCGCAACGCAATCGAATTTAGAATTTTCGACTCGACTTTTTTTCCAGAAATAACAACGTTTTTGTCCGTGGTTGAACGAAGAATCACAAGAGCTTTTTGCCCTTCCTCATAAAACGCTTTCATTGTACCGTCCGATAGTTCTTTTACTGCAATAACCCAAAAGTGTTTCCTCACTTCCAGCGCATGAATTTCAACAAGAAAAAAACAAAGCATCAACACGACAACAAACGGAATACAATCATAGTTTATATATGTATGAAAATGTGTTCTGCACCAAAATGCCAAATGAATTGTGAACGTATATGCAAAAATCGCTATGATGAAATACATCATGAATTCTATTCTATCTGGACTTGCCCTATTTCCACCATACCCCAATTGAACCGGAAACAAGAAAACATAACACAGCACAAGAAAAATAATTCCCGAAAAAAAAGGAGAGAATGCGATGGACTTTTCTTTTTCATCCGTTCGTTTCCGAATCAAAACAAAAAAGAAAAGACACGCCATTCCCATGAAAAGAAAGCTATTCTTCAAAAGATTTTTTAAAAGCCTAACAAGAACAATAAGCGTTGAGCCACAAACATTAAAAAAATGCATTCCATCTTTTGAAAAAAAAGAATGTCGGACAAAATTTCCAGGCGCAAGGGCAATTATCAACGCAGCCGCAAAAACAAGCAAAAAAGGAAGCACTGCCCTTAATTCAGTTTTCTTGTTTTTCGCCATTTGACCAACAGCATACAACAAATAAGTTGCATTTATAAGTCCCGCCGCAGGAAGTGTGGAAGAACAAACGATTACCCCGAATACAATCATGAGAACATAGTAAATGTTTTTTCTTGAAAACAGATATTTTACAAGGAAGGACAACGCACAGAACGCAAACGAAAATGGAACTATGTAGCCTGTAGAACCAACCGCCCAATAAAGACTTTCACGAGGGCTAACCGCATTGAATCCAACCAACAAAACAAGAAAATAAAAAACAACATAATATCTCACGCGGAAAAAATTCACGCAAATTGTCCTGCACAAGAAATACAATGAACAAAGAAAAAACATCATACATACAGACAAAAGAACATGAAGTCCGCCAATGCCGAATTGATGAAAACTCAGCACGAAAATTTGGAAAAATGTGCCGAGCCAACCGCCGCCCCAGTTCTTGTAGCTGCTCACTGCCAGCAAAACCGAAGCAACAAACCTGTTGTGTTCTGAATATTTTGTTAAAGCCATATAGGAAAAATCATCCGCCGACGGTAACGAATACTTAAGTGCATAAAAAAAAGGCAAAACCACCAAAAGCGAAAAAACAAAAAACAAGATGTTACATCGATTACATCCAGTCAATTTGTGAAAAAAAGTACGCATGATTCACCTCCTCGCATCACAACACAATAACAATCGTACCGACAATAATTGTTATTCCACCCGCAATTTTCGGTACAGTCAATTTCTCGCAAAAAAAAATCCTGCCATTTATGAACGAAAACACCAATGGCAACGATTCCGACAATGCACTTACAGTGGAAACAGGCAAATACCGCAGAAGAAAGACGTTTGCCACCAAGCACGAAAAAAAAAGCCCATAGGCGGAAAGCACATACACATTTAGATAAGAAAAAACAATAGAACAATATTGCTTCTGCGAAGAAATCTTCAAAAGAAACTGCGCGAAAGCGGAAACAAAACAAACAAGCAACAACAGCAGAATATACAAGCTTCGGTTTGTCATCACCACCTAGCCCTCGTAATAAACGTTCCGCATAAAACAAGGGCAGAACCAACCACTGTTTTTATTTCAATCGATTCATGGAACAACACCACCGACCACAAAATAGCAAAAATAAGCGCAATCGGCTTGTTCGCCATAGCAACCGAAAGCGGCACTGATTTCAAGACAATCTGCCACAAAAAAGCATATGCAGCCATCGAAAACATAACCATTGAAAAACACAAGAAATATAATGGGGAAAGAAAATCCTGCATGGAGGCAAGCTTCGAGAATACGCTTGAGGTAGAATAAACAAAAAAAGCCGCATACATCAACGCGAACGCGCATCTAGTGTTCATCATCAACATTGATTGTGTTTCTTACCACATATTGTGGACTTTTGCTCATGCAAATGTATACGCGCCCGATGTATTCACCTATCAGCCCCAACATCACCATAATCATACCGCCGATAAACAGAATGACACACATCAGAGAGCTGTACCCCAGCGTTATGTTGGGATTGCAGAACTTCCGCACGACAATTACAAGCGAAAACAAAAGCCCGCATACCGCAACAATTACTCCAACCACAGTCGAAATGCGAAGCGGTTTCACCGAAAACTGCGTGAAACCATTCAGCCACAAGTCAAGCAACTTCATGAACGTATACCCAGACCTTCCCGTCATGCGTTCGAAATGCTCAATCTCCACGTTCGCAATTTTTTTCGTGGTGCGTGCAACCAGACCAGTTGTAAACGTGTATGGATTAGGATACTTAACTATCTCTCCGATGACGAACCGCTTGGCGGCAAAATAGCTAGTTGACGTTATGTCCTTCGGCCAATCTGCGAGCCATACCTTCATGATTTTTGACATTTTCGTTCCGAAATTCCTGAACCTGCCGTGCTTCTTATTCAGATATTTTGCATACACGACATCCACATCATCACCAAGTGCATTAACAAGCTCGTAGCAAAACCTAGGATCGGTCTGTCCGTCATCATCCAATGAAACGACGATATCACCCGTTACGACCCTATATCCAGCCATGAGCGCGTTATGCTGCCCAAAATTTCTTGAAAGGTTCACTACTTTTACGTGTCCATTTTCCGCAGCAAGCCGCTCCAATACCGAATACACCCCATCGGGCGAACCGTCATTCACACAAATTATCTCATATGGATTCTTGTTCCCCACCGTAGCAACAATGCTAGAAACAACAGCAGAAATCGTTTTTTCAGAACCGTAGCAGGGAATGACGAATGACAATTTTGACGCAGAAGTAACAACACCGCTCAAATCGCATCCCCCTTCATAACATAATAGCCGTACCGACCGCTGGAATCGACAACAGAACGATTGTCAAACTGAGTCCACAAACACTTTCGCTCAAGCTCCATCCCGCGCTTAAGCATTTCCTCGCACTCAACCATGTCGTTCTCCTTCAGGACAAATCGAACACAAGCCTCGCGAGGTGCAGAAACCACCCTAAAATCGGGTGCATTGTTCAGTGCGATATCAATGACCATCTTTGTAAAATCAACCCCAGTCGTAATACGCACAAGATCACTTCCAATACAGCCACCTCCCATCCGAGAGCCGATTTCGATAATTTTTATCTCTCCCGCATCATCGATTTTTATCTCGGAATGCGACGCACCTTCCTTGATTTTCAAGCTTCCAAGCGCATGGAAAACAACCGTCCTTATTTTTTCACGAAGCTGCCCAGAAATGTGCGCGGGCTGGTTATGTCCAGTCTCGATAAAATGAGGAGCACCAGTCGTTATTTTCTCAGTGACGGCAAGCAACGTATGTTTTCCGTGAAATGACACACATTCTACGCTATATTCCTTTCCTTCAACGAATTCTTCCACCATCGCCTTGTGTTCGAACGATTTCTCGCAAGCAACGGCAACAGCACCGGGCAATTCAGCCACCGAAGAAATTTTCGTAACACCACGACTTCCGCTTCTATCAGTCGGCTTTACAATGAGCGGGAATGAAAGTTCGGAAATGGCAGCATCATACGACTCCATCTCGGACACGACAGTATATCGGGGAATTGGATCATTGTTTTTCCTAAAAGCGGTACGCATTTTGAATTTATTCGTTGATATTTCGGAGCATTCTATTGAGTTTGCGTTCAATCCGAGCTTCTCGGCGACATAATCGACAGTAACAACCGCTAGATCCGAAGCTATGGAACAAATACCGTCTATACCGATTTCACGGCATTTTTCCAAAATCAGCTCTTTCTCAACTATACTAATTGGAAAAAAATAATCAGCATTATCCTTTCCTACAGCACCGTCTTCCCATGCAAAAACAAAAGTTTCATACCCAAGCTCTTTTGCCTTTATAATCAGCTGATTCTGGAAATCATTCGCACCGACCACAGCAAGTTTCTTCATCAAAATTTTCCTATAATTAAGAATTTTTCTTAAATTTAAGAAAAATAATACCAAATTCTTGAAATCAAGTAAATACGAACACAACATTCTTTTTTTTAAGTAATTTTTTTCTGATGGGATTTCGGGAAAATTTGAAGAATGAACTGGAATATCAGGATATTAAAGTAAAAGAACTGGCAGCAAAGACAGGAATCAATAGGAAAACGCTCGACAATTATCTCACAAAAAGCGCAAACGATCCTTCAGTGACAAACGCCGTAAAAATTGCCCGTGTACTCAACGTTTCGGTTGAATATCTCGTGACAGGTACAACATTTACAATCGGACAGCCTCAACCGTCAACCTCTCAGGAAGATATCACCGAGCTGACACTTAAATTCAAGCAACTCCCACACGCATATAGAAAAATAGCATTGGACTTAATCAACTCTCTCCTAAAAATACAGACGTGATGCAGAAACAGTGCACAGTTCTCAAACCAATGTTTTTTTTTTAGTATATTCTGCATGAAAGACTCTGAACAAAGCTGCAGCATATTTTTGGTCGGAATCGGAATGGGAAACGCCGACACGCTCACAGCCCGGGCGCGGGAGAAAATTGCCGGCGCAAAACTCGTCATAGGGGCGCGCCGCATGATTGAAAGCGTCAACTCGATTGCACAAGCAGAAAAAGCGGAAACATACGACACGGAAAAAATCGTCTCCCTCATCTCGGACTTCTGCAGCCGACACGATGAAAAATCAGCAGAGAAAAAATCATGCTGCGTCCTTTTTTCAGGTGACACGGGCTTTTTCTCAGGGGCCTCCGCCCTCTCCCAGCGGCTCTCGGAGAAAAAAATCGATTTTGAGCTGATTCCGGGCATTTCCACCTGCCAGTATTTTTCGTCGAGAATCAAAAAGCCCCACCAGCACTGGAACATCGTTTCGCTCCACGCAGAAAGCAGCCTTTTCCTCCCCGAAATCATGGGAGCGCGGGAGACATTCTTCCTTTTGGGCGGAAAGACGACTGAAAATGAAATCATAAAATCCCTGATGGAAAACAGTTTCACCGGGAGCATAACAGTGGCGTTCAACATGGGCCATGAGGACGAGTCGATTTTTCATCTGGAGCTTTCGTCAGGGACAATTTGCGAAACCGACATCCCGCCAGGTTTTCTTGATGTTCCCCATTCCCGCCTGTGCGCAATGCTTGTGGAAAACAGTGATTTTCTCCCCCGCACAGCCGTCTCCATCCCCGACGGCGACTTTGAGCGCACCGATGGCGTTCCCATGACGAAGCGCATAACGAGAAGCGCGATTCTCTCCATTCTCTCGCCCAAAGACGGCGAGACTGTCTGGGATGTGGGCGCAGGAACAGGCGCGGTTAGCATTGACATTGCGCGAAACAGCAAATGCGCCCTGTTCTCCGTGGAGGAGAAAAAATCTGCGGTCAAGACGCTGAAAGCGAACAAGAAAAAATTCAACGCGCTCAACATGAAGATTGTCGAAGGAAAAGCCCCTGCCGCGCTGGAGTCTCTTCCCGCGCCTGATGCCGTGTTCGTGGGCGGAAGCGGCGGGGAGCTTTTTTCCATTGTTGGCTCCGCGCTAAAGAAGAATGGCAAGGCGCGTATTCTTGTCGCCGCCGTCACGCTGGAAACGCTATCGGCCTGCCAGGAGATTTCGCGGAAAGACGGTTTGGAGATTTATGCCACCCAGATTTCCTCCGCCGCAACGCGCACGCTGGGGCGGTACCATGGGATGAGCGCGGAAAACCCGGTGTGGCTCGTCTCGCTTGGGCGTGCCTGAACCGCGCCACGGCCAGAGAGAGCCGACCCAAGACAGGAAAACTTGAACTTCGCCCCGCAACAAAGTACAATGAACGCCATGCGGCACATCACCATAATCACGGGCGCAAATTCAGGCATCGGTTTCGAATTCGCAAGGCAGATTTTCAACGGGAACATTACAAGCGAGGAAAGGGAGTTCTGGCTAGTCGCGCGGAACCACGAGAAGCTTGAGGACGCAAAAAAGCGCATTCTTTCTCAGGACATTGCCCGGGAAAACTCCCGTCTTCCCGAAATCAAGACAATATCAATGGACATCTCGGGAAGCGGCGGCGTGGAGCGGTTCAAGGATTTGCTCATGCGCGAGAGGGCGGCGCGGGAGTACGATATAGAAATGCTCGTGAACAATGCGGGCTTCGGCACTTACGGGCCTTTCACCGAAACGCCCCTTGAAAAAGAGCTTTCCATGATTGACGTGAACTGCACTTCGCTCACGGGGCTGTGCGGCGTTTCAATCCCATACATGGCCCGGGGGTCTAAAATCATAAACGTGGCGTCCCTTGCCGCTTTTCTTCCGCTGGGGAACTTTGCCGTCTATGCCGCCACAAAGTCATACGTCCTTTCGTTCACGGTGGCGCTCGCCGCGGAGCTTAAAGAGAAAGGAATCAAGGTGACAGCCCTCTGCCCGGGAAGCGTGAGCACGGATTTTGCGAATGTGGCGTCCAACGGCGCAAGAAAGGAAGTCCTGCACGGAAAAGACCCAGTGAAAGTGGTGGAGCACTGCCTGAAGAAAGCCCAAAGCGGCCAGCACAACATTGTCCTGTGGTCGCTGAAATGGAAATGCACCGCCTTCATGAGCCGATTTGTGGGACGTTATGCGGGGGCGCGGTTCACATATTTGTTCAACAAGCGTCCCTACAAGCACGACTGACGAGCCTGCGTCACCCAAAGGCACTGTCAAAGAACTTGTCAAGCGCATCGTCCACGGTGAATTCAAGGAGCGACAAGAGCTGCTCCGTGTTGTACGAGTTGCCCGAAAGCAGGATTCTGCTCTCCGACTCCACGGAATACCGCTTTGACACGATTTCTTTTCCGTCGGCGTTTACCACGCGCGCCCTCAATATGACGAGAGCCGCAAGCTCCTTTGAGTTCTTCCGAACCTTCCAAAACTCAAAGTCAAGAAACATGGCGCTCTGTGCGCCAAGCTCCGAGAGCACTGCGCGAACGTTCTTCCTTCCCATGTCGAACACGCTCTTGTAGCCTGTGGCCACAGCCTTGGCGGAAAGATATTTTGGCGTTCCCCCGGGATTGTTCTTGTAGGACGAAGAGCCAAGCACGCGCTCCTTTTCCACCATCTGCGCGCCCTTCTCCTCCACGCGGAACCTTACGCCTTCGAGGGCATAGTCCAGCCGAGAAACTGCAGTCGCCCGCTCGGTGCTGAGTTTGTTCATTTTCTCGTTGATTTTTCCAGTTAGTGCGCCCTCGCTGGCGGACTTCTCGTTCCCGTCGAACCAGGGAACGGCCTTGTTGCCTGTCACACTCAGGACGGCAACAGGCGAAGCAGATGAAAGGGGCTGCTTTTTTGCCGCCCAGCAGGCAGCCACGGAGACACACAGCAGCAACAATGAAACAACAAGTCTTTTCTTTTTCATGATTGAGAACAACAACTAAAGTCGCGTCTTGTTACACGCCAAGCTCGCAGAGCTTGTAGCGGCTTTTTCCCGTCCGCATGATTTTGAACTGGTTCTCGTGCCTGATAATTTTCCTCAAACGCGAAATGTACGAATAGACAGTGTTCTCGCTGGCAAAATCGTCGTCCAGGCGCAAAAGTTCCGCCAGCGATATTTCCCGCCCGCAGTTCTGCTTGAAGTAGGAAAATATTTTTGACAGGGCTGGCGGCATATCGATTTTTTTTTCTGCCGTCTTCTGCCCTGCAGCCTCCGTCGGCTCATTCCCGTCGCAGCCGCGCGTTTTGTCCTTACGCCAAGCTGGGCCGGCGGGCTGGATTTTGTGTTGTTCGAGGCAGGCATTGAGCGATGAAAAAAAAGGAATCAGGTGGTGGAACGCGTTCATTCCGAAGAAGCGTTCGTTTCGGTATACCCAATACAGGACACGGTGCGGACCATGGGAAAAAGGGTCGTTGTAGAAGATGAGCGGGATTTTCCGCTCGTTTGTGCGAAGCTGGCCGAAAAAAAGGATTTTGCAGACATGAAACTGACTGTAATCGAAAATGAACATATCGGTGTCATGTCTGCACAAATAAAAATTTTTCAACAACTCCCGCACGGACGAAAAAAACAGGTGCTCGTCACGGCTTTTTTTGATTCCCCGCGAAATGAGGCGCACGGCATCATGCTCACGGCTTACAAAAACTACTTTCATATTTTTTTTATCGGACAGAGAGAATCAAAAAAATTCTGTTTTATTAAAATTTTCTTATTTTTTCCTTAATCAAACCTTAAAAAATTCCCAGAAAGTCAAATATCTCCAAAAAACGAATTTTGTGTATGCTGATTTTTTCTTTGCCCCGCTAGTTGGCAGAAATCGATTCCAAAAACGCCCTTGCTTTTTCGGCTTCCGAGATGAAGTCTCCCGCCTCGTAGATTGATGCAGCCCAATCCGCGAACACGCGGGCCTTCTTCTTCTCGTCCGAGGATGGATTCCCCTTCATCAGGATTTTTGCGTAGGCAAGGTAGTCCGAGCCAAGCCCCGACGTGTTCTCCGCGTCGCGGTCGTACTTTATCGCCTGCTCTATCGCCGAAATAGCGTCCTTCTTCTTGTCCCCGAGGGAACAGCTCCGCGCCACGTTGTACCAGTCCATGCCTATTTCCCCGAGAACCTTGTTCTTGGTGTGCACGTCGGCCGCCTTCTGGTAGTAGTCCCGAGCCGAGCCGTAGTTGCTGCTTCTCATGTACACGTCGCCCTTGGTGCGGTAGAGCTGGGCAAGGTGGTTCGCTTCCTTTGCCAGAGGTTTTTCAAGGCTCGTGAGCGTGGAAAGATATTCCGGGTATGCCGTCTTTTCCTGGGAAAGGGCAAGGCGCACGGCGTAAATCCTGCACACCGCAGAAAGAACAGTCCCGTTGGAGTTCCCCGGGAATTCCGCGAACATCTGGGCCTTCTCAAGCAGCTCGTCGGCGGTGGCGGCAAGGTACGTCTTGTCAAGGTGCGACTCGTCGTAGCCCGTGCTCTGTGCGTTCAGCTTGAAGGATATGGACGAGAGGCATACGCGCGTGAGCAGATCCGTGTCGTCTATGGAGAAAGCGAGCTTGTAC
>JAFPYB010000222.1 GCA_017412405.1 Treponema sp.
AAACCCCCCCGCAGCAGAAGGAGAAAAATCATCCGGGACTTGCATATTTTGTTGACGGCTGGACAATAATCGTGGGGCGCGATGCCACTGAAAACGACGAGCTTTTGCGGCACACCGTCAAGGGCAGCGATATGTGGCTCCATGCCCGCGACTACCACGGCGGCTATGTGTTCATCAAGAACCGCCCCGGAAAGACAGTGCCTCTTGAGATTTTGCTTTACGCCGGAAACCTTGCCGTCTACTACTCCAAGGCCCGCAAAAATGCCCAAGCCGATTTGTACTACACGCAGGTAAAACACTTGCGGCGGGCAAAGAACGGTCCCAAAGGCCTGGTCTTGCCCACGAACGAGAAAAATCTATTCATCAAACTGGACGAAGAAAAACTTCGCAAGCTGGAAGAATACTTTGTTCCGTAATCCACCCAGCCGCTACATCCACTCCTGATATTCCTCAAAGAGCTTCTCAAAATCAAGAATGAACAGCGGCTTGTCATCATAGCGCAAAATCGATTTTATGAATTCTTTTGGAATGGAACATTGTGCATCCTCGATTTTTTCTTCCTCGTATATTTGGATTACGTCCTGCACGGAATCGGCAACCAATCCGTACAAAACGATGGAATCCGTATTGTCGTCCGAAACAATGTGCATTTCCACGACGATTATCTTCGTGCGCTTGTCGGCCTCATGCGCTTCCAGATTGAACCGCTTGCGCAGATTGAGCACAGTTATTCCCTGGTCGCGGGAATAGATAAGCCCCTCAATGTACGGCAAAGCGCACGGAATGGAAGTAGGAGTCGAAAGGTTCAGCACCTCAAGAACAGAAGACACATTTATAGCATAAGAATTGTCTTTTACTGTAAAAGTCAGATAGTTTTCCATTCACAACTCCTTATAAACCTAAGCAATTTGTCAGAATTCCTCAAAATCGGCATCGCTGATTAAGTCTGCCGCCGTGCGCCGAACAACCGTTCCGCTCTGCACGCTCGAAGAAGCCTTTGGAGCCTCGCTTGAAGACTGTGCTGCCTGAGCAACCGGTTTGGGCTTTTCTTCAATCTTGTTTATCTTTTTCTGAACCGGCTTTGACGATTTTTTCTCCGCCACAGGCTCGGGCGAAGATGACTGCTCTGCTGCAGCGGATTTTGCCACGGATGCGGAACCAGCCGAAGCATCTTCCATCTTGAATTCGGTGTTTGCCGAACTTGATGTCTTGAAGAAACTCACAACCTTCACGAGCCGCTGCGCCTCCGCACTCAGCTCCTCCGCCATTGCCGCCATTTCTTCCGCCGCGCTCGCATTCTGCTGAACAACACTGTCCATCTGAATGATTGCAGAGCTGACCTGCTGTGCGCCATTGTCCTGCTCGCGGCTCGCCGTGGCAATCTCCTCAACGAGCTGGGAAGTCTGCTCAATGCTCGGAACAACGTCATTGATGAGCGCACCGGCTTTTTCGGCAGTCTCGCACGTTTTTGCGGAAATGTCGCTGATTTCGCCCGCCGCGGCCTGAGACCGCTCGGCAAGTTTTCGCACCTCGCTCGCAACAACGGCGAATCCCTTTCCGGCCTCGCCCGCCCGCGCAGCCTCAATAGCCGCATTGAGCGCAAGCATGTTCGTCTGGCTTGCAATATCTTCTATAACGCTGATTTTTTCAGCGATTGTCTCAACAGCCTTCACTGAATCCTGGACAGCAAGACCGCCAGCCTCCGCCTTTGCAGAAGCCATGTTAGCAATCTCGCTCGTCTTGGCGGCGTTGTCGGCAGTATGGCGAATGTTGCTCGTCATCTCCTCCATCGTCGCGCTCATCTCCTCAGTGGAAGCCGCCTGCTCGCTCGCACCAGACGAAACGGCCTGGCTGGACATTGACAGCTGCTCGCTTCCAGAGCGCACCTGCATTGCAGACTCGCGCACGTTGTTGATTGTGTCGGTGAGTGAGCGGAGCATTTCCCGAAGGGCAAGCGTCATGCTTCCAAGCTCGTCCTTGCGCTGCGCAATTTTCGCCGTCTCGTTGCGGTCAACATTCTCAAGAACCAAGTCGCCTTTGGAAATTCCGCTCATCGCATCGTAAATGACCTTGATTGGTCTGGAAACAGAATTCGCGTACAAGAATCCAATGATGATAGCGGCGATGACGATGACAACCGAAATAATGATGAGCAGAATCGTCATATGGTGAATGGACTCGTAGAAATCGGCAGCCGGAACACGGAGCGCAATCGACCAATTCGCCACCTGAATCGGCGCGTATGTGACGTAGAATTTTTCGTTGTCAACCTTGATGATTTCGCTCTTCGCCTTGTCGTTGGATTTGAGCTTCATCATGTCCTTCGCCACACGGGCAAGCTCCACATAGCCAGGTTTCGTCGTCTTTGAGATTTCCTCGAATGTGAGGTTTATGTTCTCGGGATCGGCCGCATAGATGTTCACGCCAGTCTCGCGGCTAACAACGAATGCACGCCCATTCTGCCCGATGGTGAGCTTGCCCGCAAAGTTCTTGAGGATTGCGATGTCAACGTTTGCTGCAAGCACACCGATGATGTTCTTGTCCGAGTCGTAAATTGGAACGGAGGCGTAGATTGAAGGCTCGCCGCGGGCGCTGATGATTGGGCCTGAGATGACGGACTCGCCTTCCCGCGCCCGCTGAAAGTATTCGCGCTCCTGCACTTCACGCACAATATCGTCAGATGTATGGGCATGACCGTCCATATCCGCAACGATGAAATATTTTGCCGCTTTTCCCACTTTCGATATTTCATCGGCAATGGACACTGCCTTTTCCGCAATGCTGACATTACTCCGCAAAATCGGGAACTCAGCGATTGCCCTGAGAGCAATCAAATCAGATTCCAGCGACAAATCCGCATAGTTCGCCACATTTTCCGCAAGAATTTCCATTGTGTCGAGCAGTTCCTCATCAATAGCCTTTCTCGACAAATTGATTGCAATCGTTGTAAGCGTACAAGCAGTTATCAAAATGATTGCTGTCACGAAAACGGACATCGCCGTGCGAATGCTTTTCATATAGCCTCCAATTATGTTCAATTTTTCCGCAGGTACGGAATTATCCAATAATCTTTTTCACGACGGCAAGCAGCTTTTCGGACGTGAACGGTTTCACAATCCAGCCAGTCGCACCCGCCGCTTTTCCTTCGTCCATCTTGGACTGCTGGTTTTCGGTGGTGAGAGCAATAATCGGCGTGAATTTGTATCCGTCCGTCTGCCTGAGCTTTTTTGTAAGCTCAATGCCGTCCATGTTCGGCATGTTGATGTCGGTGATGACAAGATTGAATTTATCCGCCTTTGCCTTTTCCAAAGCCTGAACGCCATCCTCCGCCTCTACGATTTCATACCCTTCCTGTCCAAGAATGAATGTAATACTCGCTCTGATTGATTTTGAATCATCCACTGCAAGAATTTTTTTAGCCATAATTTAGCCTCCTTTATATTTGTTATTTGATTTTAAACTTCGCATAATTGAGCATTGTCTGTGCAATATCCTGCAACGGAACAATCTTGTCAACCGCCCCCGCCTTGACAGCTTCGGCAGGCATTCCGTACACAATGCACGTTGCCTCGTCCTGGGCAATGTTGAATGCACCGGAATCGTGCATTTCCTTCATGCTCTTGGCCCCGTCGTCGCCCATGCCCGTCATGATGATTCCGATTGCGTTCTTGCCCGCATATTTTGCGGCGGAACGGAACAAAACATCAACCGACGGTCTGTGCCTGGAAACAAGCGGCCCGTCCTTGATTTCAACATAATACGACAAGCCCTGCCGTTTCAAAAGCATATGGTGGTTTCCGGGCGCAATGAGAGCCTGCCCCTTTTGAACAAGGTCGCCGTCCTCCGCCTCGCGCACCGCAATCCGGCACAGCGAATCAAGCCGCTGGGCAAAAGACGCGGTGAAATGCTCAGGCATATGCTGAACAATGACAATGCCCGGGGAATCCTCGGGAAGCATTGTGAGAAAGTCCTTGAGGGCCTCGGTTCCGCCCGTACTCGCGCCCACGATGACCACAGGCTCGGTGGTGTCAATTGGGCTGAGGGCCGGATTGGGCTTTTCAAGGATAACGTCCGCGCTCAACTTGGGCTGGATTGTCATTCCCGCCGGAGAAACAGGAGCCTTCACCTCCTCAAGCACTTCCACCTCTTCCACCTGCGAAACCGGCTGAACCTTCTGGGGCACTGCCCGCGGCGCCGACTGGGAAACAGAGCCGAAATTGGTGTGCGCCTTTGCCTGAGACGGAATGAGCTGCTTTATTTTGCCCTGACACAAATTTGCGGACTTTACCGCATCCACCAGCTTGATTTTTGATTCCTCAAAGAATTTTTTCGTTCCCACGGACGGCTTCAAGATGATTTCCGCAGCCCCGTACTCGATGGCCTTGAGAGCCTCGGGAGAGCCTTTGTCCACCAGCGTGGAACAGATTATGCACGGGATAGGGTCAATCGTTTCGTTCATCTTGCGCAGGAACGTGAGTCCGTCCATGCGCGCCATCTCAATATCAAGGATGATGACATCGGGACGCTCGTCGTGGATTTTTCTTACGCCGATGATTGGATCCGGAGCAGTTGCAATGACTTTTATATCATCTGTTGAATCGAGAATCTCTGAAATCGTTTGTCGGACCAACGCCGAATCATCAATAATCAATACTTTTATTGGCATCGCTACTGAACCTTCTTGAAGATTGTTGGACCCACCGTTTTGAGCGGCAAATCCATTCCAAATATTGTCTCCGAATGACCCAAAAACAAATATCCGCCGGGGACAAGATGTTTTATGAGCTTGCGAATGACAGCTTCCTGCGTCGGTTTATCAAAATAAATCAACGCGTTACGGCAAAAAATGATGTTTTTCATCGTTGAAATTGGATAATCATCATCCATAAAATTCAACCGCTGGAAAACAACTTTTTCGCGTGTCGTCTTTTTGAGCCTTACAAGCGGATTCGACTGATCCTTGCTCCTCAAAAAATACCGTTTCTTCAAATCGAACGAAAGACTTTCAACTTCGTCCATTGGGTACACCGCATTCACGGCCTTGTCCAGCATACGGGACGAAATGTCCGAGGCAAGCACGGAAAAATCCTTGAACGCGCCCGAATGTGTGCGCATGAATTC
Organism: Treponema sp.; assembly: GCA_017412405.1. Classification (GTDB taxonomy): domain Bacteria; phylum Spirochaetota; class Spirochaetia; order Treponematales; family Treponemataceae; genus Treponema_D. The sequence goes on from JAFPYB010000222.1 coordinate 5,122, forward strand.
CTGAATGACAATCGAAAGCGTGTACGGCTCCTCGCCCGAAGAACACGCCGCAGACCACACCTCCAGCTTGTCGAACTCCTTTGCAATCTCTGGAAGAGCAGAAGCCGTCATATATTCAAAATGCTGATTCTCGCGGAAAAAGCTCGTCAAATTCGTCGTGATGACATTTATCATGAGCGCGATTTCCTCGTCGCCCTGCGCATTTTTTTGGAACGCGTAATCGATGTACTCATCGAAATTGTCGATTTTTAGTTCTTTGAGCCGCGAATACAACCGCGATTGAACCATAATCTTTTTCTGGTCGGGCATTTTTATCCCAACGTTCGTTTGAATAAAATCCGCGATTTTGTGAAACTGCTCGTCGGTAAGCATCGTCTTTGATGTAATTTCGACAGTTTTACTCATCGTACCCCTCACAAATCTTTTTCTGACTCACGGATGAGAGCCGTGAGCTGAAGAACGTCAAGAATCAATGCAACCGAACCGTCGCCCAAAATAGTGGAGCTGTTGATTCCAGTGCAATTGGCATACAGTGAGCCGAGCGGCTTGATGACCGTCTGCTGGCTGCCCAAAATCTTGTCAACAACAATCCCAGAAATCTCCCCCTCGCTTCCGAACACAGAAACAATCTCCTGCTTTGACTGGGAGGCATTCTCAAGTTTGAAGAATTTGCGCAAATTGATGCACTTCAAGTCCTTGCCGTGATTTTTCATCGTGATGAAAAGCCCGTCTTTTTCCTCGTCCTTCATCATGTATGTGATACATTCACTGATTGAATTCAGAGGCACAATGTACTTGACGCTGCCAATCGTGACAAGCATTCCGTCGATGATTGCCATGGTGAGCGGAATTTTGAGAATGAAGCTTGACCCGATTCCTTTTTCCGTCTCGATTGAAACCGTGCCGCCCAGCGTGGCAATATCCTTCTTTACAACATCAAGACCAACGCCGCGCCCGGAAATGGACGTAACCTGCTTTGCCGTGGAGAAGCCAGGCTGGAAGAGCAAATTGTAGATTTCGCCGTCACTCAGGTTGCTCTCCTCCGTAATGAGTCCCTTTTCTATACCCTTCTTGCGGATTACGTCCCTGTCCATTCCCTTTCCATCGTCGGAAATGGTTATGAGAATGAATGCGCCCGCGTGTTTTGCCGAAAGCGTGACAACGCCTGTCCTGGCCTTGCCGGCCTTTTCCCGCTCATCGGGCATCTCAACGCCGTGGTCAACCGAGTTGCGCACCAGATGGAGCATGGGGTCGTTGAGCTTTTCGATTACAGTCTTGTCAAGCTCAGTCTCTCCGCCCACGATTTCAAGGTCAATGCTCTTTCCAAGCTGGGTTGAAAGATCGTGCACCGTGCGCTTGTATTTTGTGAACAATGTGCTGACCGGAACCATGCGAAGCCCCATGGAAATGTCGCGCATCATGGCGGCTATGCGGTCGCACTGCTCGCTCAAATTCTTGAACGTGATGTTTTCCGTCTTTATGGCTTCCTGGTCAAGCCGCGCATTGAACGTAACAAGCTCTCCCACAAGGTCAACGAGCTGGTCAAGCTTTGCCGAGCTGATTCTGAGCGTCTGGTTTGCGGCCGCGCTCTGGGAAGAGGCCGGCTGCCCGTTTGAGTTGAGCTGCTTCAAGTGCTGCTGCTCGGCCAGCGCGGACTTAACCTGATCCTCGGAAATGAGGCTCTTGTCTATGAGGATTGCGCCCAGCTGCTTTTTGTCGCTTATGATTTTGTCAACGTCTTCCTGTGAAACATCGCGGCGGTCAACAAGAATCTCGCCGATTTTGTTGTTCTCGCCCGGAAGCAAGTCAATCTTCTGGATTTCAAACTTGGAGTCCGAATCAAGAAAAATGAAGACATCCTCAATGTCGTTCTTTGACTTTGACGTGGTGAGAATAACATCCCATGAAAAATAGCACAGCTCGCTGTCCATTGAAGAAAGCGGCGGAAGCTCCTGATAGAACGGAACGACAGTTGCCATGCCCAATTCCGTAAGCTCCTTGACCAAAAGCTCCGGGCGCGTTCCGTTCTTCATTATGTCCTTTGACGGCCGGAACTTGATTCGGTATGACTCCTGGGGTGTCTGGATTTTTTCTATTTTCTGCTGCTCGACTTTCTTGATGGTGGCGGCATCAAGCGTGCTTCCACCGTTTTTCTGAACATACAGCTTGAATTCAAGAATGAGGCTCTCGCTGGACTGATGGACCTCTGGGGCGACTTCCGCACCGGCATCAAGCAGATTGCGGATATGGTCGCGCGCCTTGAGCATGAGGTCAATAAGCTCCGGCGTAACGGGAATAATTCCGTTGCGCACCTGATCCATCGCGCTTTCAGCCTCGTGGGTGAACGAAGAAATCTCGTTGAAGCCGAACATGGCGGACGAGCCTTTGATTGTGTGCATGGCGCGGAACACGGCGGCAATCGTCTCTCCGTCGCCCGGATTTGAGCTGAGAGCCAAAAGCTGCTCTTCCAAATTATCAAGCAGCTCGTTTACTTCATCAAAAAAAACGGAATTCAACTGTTCAAGCATTCACAGCCTCCGTTTCTGCATAATCTTTTAGAGAAATGCTACTGGCAACAATAAATTCTTCGATTACAGGCGGTATTTTTCCAGTGATGAAAAATTTCTTTTTCTGCAAATCTGCTTCTTTTCTTGCGGAAATAATGATTTGGATTCCAGTAATATCAATATCTTCAACTTCAGAAATATCAAGGCGGACATCATCATGCGTGTTTATGGCTTCCAACAATGCTTTTGATACAGCATGAGCCTGTTCAATTCCCACTGTACCCTGCCATTTTAAAATCTCGCTCTTAGCCTTAGCCATGAATTCTCCCACCTTGTTGATTTTAAAATTATAAATTACTTTGCCCCACCCGTCAAATTAAAAGAATGGAATATACCACGCATCGTGAGCTACATCTGCTTTTTTACGATGATTTCGACCTGCTTTCCCTGCACGCCTACAACCACATCGTCAGCAATATTTGCTATGATTGATTTCTCAAGCTCGTCCCACGCCCCACCTTTGCGCTGCTCAGTCTTGGCCTTGTACTCGCTCAAAGACCATGCGGAAATGGGCAGAACAGGAGCCGTCGTTGCTCCCATTGCATAGAATTCAAACTCAGGAGAGATTGAAGGAGCAACCTGGGCATAATCAATCATCATGAATTCGGCAGCCAGCCTGATTTTGTTCATGACTCCCACAGCAGCGGCATTTTTTCCCGATGTGGATACGGCAAGCACCTTCTCGCGCTTTTCGACAGTCATGGACGTGTTGGGCATAATGCGGGTGTGGAGCGAAAAGTTCTTTTCCTCCGACTCAACCCAAAACTCACCGCTTCCAAACTCAAGGAGAGCCGGAACCATGCCGACCAGCTCCTCGGCAAGAAGCCTGAGCCTGAGAGACTGCTTTTTATCGAGATTATTGTACGATGCGGCTTTCTCGACTTCGTTCAAAATCGCCTCAAGCGAGGCCGTATCCTGAGAAAGAGTGCAAATATCTGATTTCATATACAATTCCTTTGGGTACAAAAATAGCCATCTCCTGAAACGCACAGTTTCAAATCCCACGTTCCAGGCAGCCAAAAATTTATGCTATGTTAAGAATATCCTTGAAACCAGTCACTTCAAAAATATCGTTGATTGTCTCATTCACGTTCCTGATTGTCATGCCGCCCTTCTTGACGAAATTTTTGTGGGCCGCAAGAAGAACGCGCAATCCAGCTGATGAAATGTACTCAAGTTTTGAAAAATCGACGGTAAGCGACTCAACATCAGTCAATTTTGAGATTTCTGTCTCCAACTGCGGAGCCGTCATTGTATCAAGTCTTCCCTCAACAGACAAAGTACATGAAGAACCATCCTGTGTTTTGTTTACTGTCATATAAATCTCCTAAATAATTGAAATGGAATAGTTCCATAGCCTTGGTTTCGAATTTTTATTAACGAAATTAGTCATTTCGCTTACGCTCCAGTCGAAAATGACAGCCGTTTTTCAAAACTCGACATTTGGACTACTAAACATATTATACTAGCACTATGAGCAAATTGTCAAAATCAAATCAAGGGGTGGATTTCCTCAAAAACAATCAGTAAAATGCACGCCATGAAAAAGGCAGTTCTTTTCCTCATGGTTCTTTTCTCGTTCATGCGCCCGTTCTCCAAGGAATACGAAAAAAAAGTGTATCTATGGAAAAATGTGAAGGGAATGGAAACACAAATCCGCGACACGATTCTTTATTTTTTCCCAAGCACAGCACAACCCACCGCAGAAAAAAAACCGTGCGTCATCATCTGCCCAGGCGGAAGTTATCATCATTTGGGGCTGAAAAACGAAGGCTTCTCAAGCGCACGGTGGTTCCGCTCCCTGGGCGTGAACGCGTTCGTCCTGCAATACCGCGTCGCCTACAACTGCCACCATTTTCCAGAGCAATTGCAGGACATCCAAATGGCAATCGCCCACGTCCGCGAACATTCGGCAGAATATGGAATAGACCCGAAGCGCGTTGGCGCAATCGGTTTCTCCGCCGGCGGGCATCTTGTCACAATGGCGGGCGAATTCAGCGCAAAAAACCAGCTTGAAGCCGTGGGCGTGTCCACAAAGGAAAGCCTGCGCCCTGATTTTGTCATGCCGATTTATCCCGTCGTCTCCATGCAGGACGACATTGCACACCGCTGGTCCCGCCGAAGTCTCCTGGGACACCGCAAGTATACCCAGAGCCTAAAGGACGAGTTCTCAATGGAAAATCCACAGAACGTCCCGGCGGATATGCCGCCCGTATTTCTCCTGGCATGTGAGGACGATCCTGTTGTCATATACGAAAATTCAGTTCGCTTGGACAAGACACTATCGGAACGCGGCGTTGACCACGTGTTCGTAAGCTACGCGGAGGGCGGCCACGGATTCGGCATGATGGAGAATTCAAAAATCATGATGAATCATCACTGGAACGATGAAAAGCTGCTTCCGTGGCTCATGGAGCATGGAGTTGTCGCACCCTAGCCCGAGAGAGCAACACATTCCAAGCCCCAGACCCAGACCACGCCCAAGCGGGCAGAACGCCCCAAGCTCAGGACTAGTTGCCCGCCGGGGTGCTGCTGCATAGTTTTATGCCATAGCAGGAGCAGAAAGCTTCTGTGCGATTTGTTCCACAGTCGCAAGCGGGACACCGGCAGCGTCAGCAATTTCCTCAAAAGTCAGCTTGTTCTTGCGCAGAAGGTTCTCCACAATTTCAATGTTGCGTTCCGCCCGTGCTTCTGCGGCTCGTTCGTTTCCGTATTCTTCAAAAATCCTGCACATAGTTCGCCTGCCTCCTTCTTCCTGCTTGTGAAAGCTTACCCGCCTTGCGATTTCTTCATAATACATTTTTCCGGCATCCGTCGCGGAAAAATCGCTCATCAAATGCCCGATTGCGTCGTCTGCGCGGTAGGCTCCGTTCACATACATTATAGTGCAGCCGTCGTCAAAAGGCAAATCAGTGTCCTCAACGACCTTCTTGATTTTGTAGAGCGGCTTTCCCAGACCGTAGTAGTCGTTTTCCGTGATGAAAATGATGTATGTTTCGGGCAGGGCTGAAAAATCCTCGCCCTTTTTGAGCGTGTGGCTGTCGAGCAGGGCGAGGTTGTAGCGCACCCGCCTGGGCAATGCCCCCTCGTCAGCCCGCTGGACCTCTATGTTGTAGATTTTGCCCGCCGTGTCTTCCGCCACGATGTCAAGCCGAACGGAGCGGCCGAAGAGGTTTCGCTTCTCTTTCTGCGTCATCACGCTCTTCACTCGCAGGTCATCCCGGGAAAGCAGGATTTTCAGCAGGAATTGGGTCAGCTCGGTGTCGCCGTCAAAGACGATGCTCATAAAATCGTCGTCCATGAGGCGAAGTGCCTGTATGCGGGCGAGCATTTTGGGGTCAATGGTATCGAATGGGCTTTGTTTCATGCACAAAAGTATAGCATATTTTTTGATTCTTGCGGGGAGCCACGCGACACCGCCCGAGAGAGCAATCCGTTCCAAGCCCCAGAACAAATCCCCCGCAGGCAGCCGCGTCCCAAGACAAAAACAATTGCCCGCCGGATGAATCCCGCCCAGCTGCCCCCAGAAAACATCTTTTTGTACAAAAAAGAAATATCTTGTAAAAATAACGGCTTTTCGATAAGATGAAAACCGTGAGTGGTTCCCAACAAAACAAGCGAATTGGATTCATTCTAGAAACAATCAGCTCTGGTTCTGCTTCAAAATTATGGCTAACTGTTGCAGAAAATGCAGCCAAAAAGCCATATGCCCTGTTTGTGTTTCCTGGTGGAAAAAACGCTTCGTATCTTCAAAACAACATTTATTCTCTTGCAAATCCAAAAAATGTGGACGGATTGATTCTTTGGGCATCATCGGTGGGAAATCTTGAAGCGTCCGAGCATTTCAAGACTTTTTCCACACTGCCGTTCGTCACCATAGGGCAAAAAATCGAGGGGCACAGCTTTGTCGGCTTCGATGTCTACTCGGGAATGAAATCCCTGGTGCGGCACTTTATCCACGAGCACGGCGCAAAGCGAATCGCATTCGTGCGCGCCCCAGAATATCACTCGTCGGCGCAGGAGCGGTTCCGCGCCTACATGGACGTTCTCCGCGAAGAAAATCTCTACTCCGCCGAATACGAGCGGCTCATCACCACGCCCTGCGACTGGCACGAGGCCGAAAAAGCCGCCCACGAGCTGTACGAGCTGCGCGGGCTTGTCCCCGGAAAAGATTTTGACGCGCTCATCGCCGCCAGCGACTTGATGGCAATTTCCGTCATGGACTATTTCAAGAAAAAGGGGTTCAAAATCCCAGAAGAATGTTTGTTCGGCGGATTCAACGACTCGGACGAAAGCCGCGCCGCCGTTCCGCCGCTTTCAACCCTACACATTCCGTATAGCGCAATCGGCACAAAATCATACGAAAAAATAGAAACTCTCTTGGACACGGGCGTTGCCCCAGGCGACGACGTTTTTCCAGTGTTCCCCATTTTCCGCGAAAGCTGCGGCTGCAACACAATGCACGACTTGACGGGAGAGCAGGAATCAAAAATAAAAATCCGCAATCAAAAAGCGCTGGCAAAAGAGATTCAAGCCATCATCTGCAAAAAAGATGACGAACCGTTCTCAAAATCAATTGAAGCTTTTTTGAGTGCACTTTTTGAAAACGACAAGGTACAATTCAACAAAGCATTCGAGCGATTTTTGACCGAGTATTTTAAGCACGAAAACGAAATCACTGATATTTTCAAAATCGTTCATATCATAAAAACATCGGGCTGTTTTCCGGCGGAATATTTGGAAGATTTTTTGTATTCGGCGAATCTGCACATTTCCAAAATCCAGAACAAAATGCTGTCGGAAAAAATATACGACATCTCAAAACAGAATCTTGTCGTGAACAATCTCAAGACGGAGCTGCTTTCCGTACATTCAAGCGCGGCGTTGGTCTACAAGCTCAAAGAATTCCTGCCCCGCCTCGGAATCAAAAAATGCGGTCTTGTGCTGTACGAAAACGACGAATTGTCAAAGTACGTTGGTGGATTCGACGAATTTTCCGATTCCCACGTGTCAAAACTGTCATCGTATCTTTTTTCGTCACAACTGCTTTTCCCCGATTCTTTGAAGACGGATTTTTCCCGGGGCGTGTTCATCGTGCAGCCGCTGTTCACAAAGACAAAGCCACTGGGTTTTCTCATCTGCGATTTTTCCCGCGAAAACGGCACGTTCTACGACGGCATTATATATGAAGAAATTCGTTCAATCGTGAGCCGCGCACTGGAAAATATCCTGCTGTTTGAAGAAATTTCCCACGCAAAAAATCGGGCGGAAAAAGCCGAGTTTGAAAAAAATGAATTTTTTGCGAACGTGGGCAGCGAATTATGCACGCCGCTCAAAGATTTGAGCCAGAAAGTGTCCCAAATCGAGGACAATGTTAACGACGGCCTCATTGACCCGGACATTCTCGGCGAGCAGCTCATATTTTTGCGCTCCCAGATTGATGCGCAGCTGCAAAAAACCCAAACGCTCGTGGAACTCACCCGCTCCCAAATCAACGATTTGCCAATGGAAAAGTCCTTGTTCGACATCAGGACGATTCTGCCAGTTTCCGTCACGGACAGCATTTCCGAAGAAGTCCCTCTGCTCTACGGAGACCCAAGCCGGCTCAAAAAGGCATTCGACACGATTTTTGAATATGCCCAAACCGATATTTTCACCCGCATCGATTTGCACGGGATTCATTTCCATTTCCAGGCTCCACGAATAAACTGGGGCCGGCCTGAATTCCTGCTTGCGGAAAAAATCATCCTTCTGCAATACGGCGACATCAAAAAAACCGATGAAATCCAAATCACGCTCTTTTGGCCGAATCTTGCTGGTCTGTCGCCAATCAGGATAATCTCAGACGACATCCATGTGCACTCGCTTTCGACAAAATGCGAATATGCCGTGTTCGGAAAGAAAATAGAAAAATTCACCACATCACTCCCCGACGACAAGGACATTGTGTTCATCTGGAATCCTGACACTGCGCCAATGGACGAGTGGATAAAAATCTACAGCCATCGAAAGAACGAGCGAATTTTCAGGGCTCCCCTTCTCTGCTTCAGCCAAAAATTGGTTGGCCACAATTTCCTTGAGATTTTCGAGCAGAAAATGCGGGCGCAGAAAACATCTTCCGTTCTGTTCGTGAA
>JAFPYB010000223.1 GCA_017412405.1 Treponema sp.
GCTCAGTATTCATCCCCGCCATGAAAAAAGAGGGCTACGACGACGGAACGAGCGTTGGCGTAACTGCCGCCTCATCAACGCTAGGCTCAATAATCCCGCCCAGCATCATCATGGTTGTCTACTCGGGAATCGCGAACGTGAGCACGGGCGCGCTTTTTATGACCGGTCTTGTTCCTGGAATCCTCCTGGGGCTTGCCATGATGTCCATTGTCTGGTGGCAGCGGAACCGTTTTCCCACAGGCCAGAAAGTGAGCGCAAAAGAAATGGTCTCGCTCACAAAGGAGTCGCTTCCGGCTCTGTTCACCCCAATCCTGCTCATCGGCGGAATATGCTCTGGGCTTTTCACGCCCACGGAATCAAGCGCGTTCGCAAGCTTGTATGCGTTCGCCATCAGCATTTTCTACTACAAGTCGATTTCATTCAAGGACATTCCCCGCATCCTCGTTGACACAATGAAGCTCTCATCGCTCTCGCTCTTTGCCCTGGCCTCGGCTTGTGCGCTTGGGGAGCTTTTGAGCTACTACCAGCTCAACGTGGCAATCCAGAACTTTTTCATGGATCTTGCGGCAGGAAAAATCGTGTTCACGCTCATAACGGTGGCATTCTTCCTGTTCGTGGGAACGTTCATGGACGCAGTGCCCGCAATGATTCTGTTCGTGCCTGTAATTCTTCCCACAGCACTAAGCCTCGGCGTGAACCCAATCATGCTGGGACTTATCATCGTGGTAACGCTCGCCCTCGGGCTTGTCACCCCGCCCTACGGACTGTGCCTGCTGTTGTCCGCATCAATCAACAAGATGAAAATCGAGGACGCTTTCAAAGGCACACTGCCCTACTTGATTTCATCGCTCATCATTCTTCTTCTGATGGTGGTGTTCCCCGACATTTGGCTTGCAATCCCAAAAACGCTCTTCCCGGCGCTGTTCAACTAGCCGGAATCTGGCGCAGGCAAAAAAACGGTTAGTGCGCCCAAAGCACACTAACCGCCGCTCAAGATTTCAGCACGGAGCGGACGATTGACTCATCCACTTCCGTGATGACCGTGTTTCCAACGTCTTTCTGCAGGACGAAGCGGATTTTGTCCGAAGAATTCTTCTTGTCCTTTTTCATGGCGGAAATGAGCGTGTCGGCGATTTTTTCCGCATTGCCGTATTTTTCCTGCAATGCAGGATGAACGGCTCCTGTCTCCCACCCAAAGGAAGAAAGGCATTTTTTGACCCGCGCCACATATTCCGCGGAACACAAGCCGACATTGCGGGAAAGCTCCGCAGCCCGGGCCATGCCCCATGCAACGCCGTCACCGTGGGTCACGACTCCCAAGCCGGACACACTCTCCAGGGCATGACCGAAGGTGTGGCCCAAGTTCAGCTGCATTCTGATGTTCTTCTCGGTCAAATCCTCCTCCACGACACGGGCCTTGGCATTCACGCATATTCTGATTGCTTCGTCCACAAGAGGATTTTTTCTGTCCGTCAATATGGCGGGAAACTGCTCCAGCTTCTCAAAAAGTTCAGGCGAATACAACAACGCCGTTTTCACGACTTCCGCCATGCCGCTTCTGTA
>JAFPYB010000224.1 GCA_017412405.1 Treponema sp.
AAGGGCTTTACGATTGAGGCGAACGGGCCTCGTTCAGTCATTGGTGAAATCTGTACAATAAAAATAAGCGAAGACAACGAGGTGCTTGCCGAGGTGATGGGGTTCGAGGGGAACACCGTCAAGCTCATGGCGTATTCCGACACGAAGGGAATCTCAAAGGGGTGCGAGATTGTGGCGAGCGGTCATGTTCTCAGCGTCCCCGTGGGGCCTAGCCTTTTGGGGCGCGTTGTTGACGCGACTGGCGTTCCGATGGACGGAAAGGGACCCATTGAGCCTAGCGCATTTTATCCAGCAATTGCATCTCCGCCGGCTCCCCTTTCACGAATGCCGAACAACAAGCGCATCGTGACCGGAATCCGCTGCATAGACTCGCTTCTTGCCTGCGCTAAGGGGCAGCGTCTTGGAATCTTTGCGGGTTCTGGCGTTGGAAAGTCCACGCTTCTTTCCACAATTGCTCGGAACACGAACGCGGACATAAATGTAATCGGGCTTATCGGTGAGCGTGGACGGGAAGTGCCCGACTTCATAAACCGCGATTTGGGACCTGAGGGAATGAGGCGTTCTGTCGTCGTGGTGGCCACAAGCGACACAAGCTCCATCTGCCGATTGCGGGCTGCATACACGGCAACTGCCATTGCGGAGTATTTCCGCGACCAGGGAAAGGACGTAATGCTCATGATGGACAACATGACGCGTTTTGCCCATGCCCAGCGCGAGATTGGTCTTGCCACCGGTGAGCCTCCTGCCCAGCGGGGATATCCGCCGAGCGTGTTCGAGATGATTCCGAAGCTCCTTGAGCGCACGGGAACGAACGACAAGGGGTCAATCACAGCGTTCTACAACGTCCTCGTGGATGGCGACGACATGAACGAGCCGATTACGGACAAAGTTCGCGGAACGTTGGACGGACACATCGTGTTGAGCCGAACCTTGGCCCAGCAGAAGCACTATCCGGCAATCGACGTATTGCAGAGCATCAGCCGTTTGAGCCGGCGCGTGAGCGGAAAACAGACGCTTCTTGCGATGATAAAGATTTCGCGCCTCATTGCGATTTACGAGGACAACCGCGAGATGATAATGGCCGGCGTGTACCAGAAGGGCGCGAACGAGGAAATTGACCTTGCAATCGAGAAGCACAACGCAATCGAGGAATTCCTGAGGCAGGAAGAAGAGGAGCGTTGCACGATTGAGGACACGCTGCAAAAATTGTCGGCGTTGGCGGAAATCGAAATTCCTGAGGAGGAATATTCTGAAAGTCCTGTGAATGTGCGGAAATCTGTTTCCGAAATCATTCAGGAAAACAGGGCGAACGCCGTGTTCGAGGAGAATTCAAAGGCTTCCGAGATTTATTCGGACAGGCAGAGTGAAATCAACATGATGAATATTCAAAAAATTCCTGGAATCACGGTAGGTAACGGCTGATGAGGTCATTCACGTTTTCTCTTCAAAAAATATTGGATTTGCGGGAATTCCAGAAGAAACAGGCTCAGGTGGAACTGGGAAAAGCTGTTTCCGAGGAGAGTCGCATCCAAAAAAATCTTGAGCAGATTGCGAAATCCCGCGTTGAGACTGTGAAGGCGGCTGACAAGATGTTCAGCTTGACTGATTTGTACAACGCGAACGTGTATTTGACGTTTCTTGACCAAAAAAAGGAGAAAAACCTTGTTGATTTGGCGCAGGTGAGCGCGATTGCGGACGAGAAGCGCGAAATAATGCGGGAAGCCATGAAAAAATGCAAGGCGCTGGAAAATTTGAAGGAACGGCGCAAGCAGGCGTGGCAGAGGGAATACAATCTTGAGGAAGAAAACGCAATTGATGAAATTGTGACTGGAAAATTCGGAAATAAAGTTTAGAATATAAGAATGGACGATGACAATTCGAACAATGAAAATCGTATCGGTACGGTAATCAGTGGAAGCAACAACGTTTTTGACGTTGAACTTGATTTTTGCTCGGACGACGACACCTCCGAAATCTCTCAAAAGACAAAATTGATTCAATGCACATTGAAATCAAAACGGCTCAAAGTCGAGACTCGTTTCTACAATCCTCTGGCCCCGGGTGACAAAGTTCAGCTGGAGCTTGACAGCATGGCGGAGGACAGGGGGCAGATTTCCGCTCTCGTTCCGCGACGGAACGGTTTTTTCCGCTGGAACGTGAAGGGCAGGGCACCACAGCTCCTTGCGGCGAACATCGACAACATCATTCTGGTGACAACACCGGACGAACCGCCGTTCCGCGCGCGCTTCATAGACCGGGAGCTTGCCCAGGCGGAATACGAGGGCTTGAATCCAATCATCTTGGTGAACAAGTATGATTTGCCTGCCGCACAGGATATTGATTTTCAGGAACGGCTTTCCATTTGGGAGGAGCTTGGCTACCGCGTCCTTCGCATTTCGGCGAAGAGCGGCGAGGGGCTTACGGAGCTTGCCGAGATTCTGACCGGAAAATTGAGCGCGTTCGTGGGGCAGAGCGGCGTGGGAAAATCGTCGCTCGTGAATGTGCTTGACAATTCGTGCGTCCTCAAGACGGGAAGCCTCTCAAAAAAATACGGGAAAGGCTCCCACACCACGACGAAGGGAACGCTCATGCACATCCACTTGAATGAATCCATCGTCGGCGGAATGAAGAACAGCTACGCATCGATTATAGACACTCCCGGTGTGCGCCGATTCGTTCTTGACGGAATTCCCCACGAGGATTTGGCTCTGTATTTTCGGGAAATGCGCCCGCTCGTGGGAAAATGCAAATTCGGGATGAGCTGCAGCCACGAGAACGAGGCGGGGTGCAAAATCCTTGAGGCAGTCCACGCAGGAAACATCTGCGAGGAGCGTTACGAGAGCTGGCGGCGGATTGTGGAGGAGATAAAGACCGGCAGGTGGGAGGACTGACTGGAAAATGGTGGTTGTGTTTCGGCAGACGCAACAACACGCTGCGCCGCTTTGCTCAGAGCGTCCAAGTCATCCGCAAAAGTTTCGCTCGTCACATCCATGTCCCCGAACTTAGCCCCCGCTGCGGTCAGGACGCTCTCAAACTCCGTGTATTTTTTCATTGAATCGGAAACGTTTTTCGTTATGGCAACAGAAGCAACCCCTGCAAAAGCAGCCCCCGCTTTTATGGCGGCCTGCCCCACGGCGGCAAGATGCGCTTGTGCTTTCAGAAGGCTTGCGCCAAGCGTTTTGTTCAGCACACCGCTAGAAAAGCCAATTCTGTCAAGGACTTTCGAGGCTTTGTCTACAAGAGAAAATTCACTTGAAATCTGATAGTGTGTTGCCAATTAAAACTTCCTACTGTAAAATGAAAAAGGAGGCTGTCATGTCAAAACTCTTTGAAACGCTCCTGTTTCTCAACTGGTTGTTTCCGTCAAAAGCTCGCGAAACCGTCATCATTGACGCTTCCGATTCCGAGCAGAACAAAAAAACAGAGCCGCATTTTTTCAAGACAGTGCTTGCGGCGGCCTGTTTTCTTGCCACGCCGTTCGTCTGGCAGCAGAACAAAATCCTCGCAACGCTGCTTGTCATCATCGGGCTTCTTTTTGTCATTGTCCCTTTTGTCAGAGACATACAGGCGGCTTCCCTCACCGCCCATGCCTCGCCTACTTCTTCCGCTTCATCCGAATCTTCTGCATCTCAACCAAAGACTGAATGAGCGGGTCATACCAGAAATGCAAGTCCTCGAATGAAAGCTCGTCGGGCTTCATCGAAACCACCAAACATTTTTATTTAAAATCCGCGCGGAGTATGTACCATATGTCGAAAAGTGTGGTATAATGAACACAATCCTAGTTAGCTGGGAGCATATCTCTTTTCTAAGGAGCAAATCCTATGAAACAATTCAAATGTATGGGAAGGGGTATTTTAGTATAGCCCTTTTCCTCTCGGTTTCGATTCTTCTTGCCGCTTGCTCGGGCGGCACGAGCTACATGGGAACAACAACCCCAACAGGAACAACCACCTACACGGTGACGTTCGAGACGGACGGCGGGAGTGCGGTTGACAGCCAGACCGTGGAGAGCGGAAAGACCGCGACGGAGCCGGCGGCACCAACAAAAAGCGGGTACACGTTCGGCGGGTGGTATGATGACAGCGCGCTCACGAGCGTGTTCAGTTTCTCCACAAAAATAACGAAAGACACCACGCTCTACGCCAAGTGGATTGACGCGAGCGTTCCGACGTACACGGTCACGTTCGAGACGAACGGCGGAAGCACGGTTACAAGCCAGACGGTGGCGAGCGGTGGAAAAGCGACAAAACCGACAGCCCCGACGAAGAGCGGATTCGCGTTCCTTGACTGGTATGCGGACAGTACCTTCACTGCAAAATATGACTTCTCGGCTTTCGTAACTGCCGATACGACAGTCTACGCGCGGTGGTGGGACTCAACAGGCTTTGTGCTTGCGGAAGGAAGCACAGTCGGCGAAGTCACTGGGTCAAACGTGTTCATATCAGGGCGCACGGTTGAGATTGCGAGCCTTTTGGTGTGCGACCACGAGGTAACGCAGGGCGAGTACGAAACGTACTGCACCTACAGTGGATCTAATTCCCCGAGCGACACAAAAGGCAAAGGCACGAACTACCCCGCATACTATGTGAGTTGGTATGACGCGCTCGTGTACTGCAACAAGCGGAGTCTTGCCGAGGGGCTTACTCCGTGCTACACCATAGGCGGAAAAACAGACCCTGCCGAGTGGGGGGCAGTGCCGACCTCATCAGATGCCACATGGAATGCCGCCGTGCAGGACATGACGGCGAACGGCTACCGCCTTCCTACGGAAGCAGAATGGGAATATCTTGCACGAGGCGGAAAGGACGGAGCAACAGGAACGCAGACCACCTATGCCGGAAGCGACACTGTGGACAATGTTGCGTGGTACAGTGAAAATTCAAGCAAGACGCACGAGGTAAAAGGCAAGGACCCGATATCTTCTTCTTTCAAGCTCTATGACATGAGCGGCAACGTGTGGGAGTGGTGTTGGGACTGGCACGGAACGGTTGCGGCGGACACCCCTGCGGCCGGCGCATCGTCCGGCTCGAACCGCGTCCTACGCGGCGGCTCGTGGAACAACAATGCGTCCAACTGTGCCGTATCCAACCGGAACAACAACAACCCGTATAACCGCAACAACAACAACGGTTTCCGTGTTGTCCGTTTCAGCTCTAAAGGAAAAAGGCGGCAGGAGCCAGGCTTCGTAATCCGCCGTATTCTTTCAGAACCGACATTTCCCTGCACGTCTTTTTGATGTGCGAGCATATCCCGCAGACGGCATGGCTTTGCCCGCCCCTGCGGGAAGTCTTTGTCCTGCTGGTAGCTATCGGGCAGACCGTAAACGCGAACGCTGGGCAAAGACTTTTTTAGGGGAAATCATGTCACAGTTCCAGTCTTTCTTCATTTCCGCGGGCGGAGACCAAAACCAGTGCGAGGAGCTGAATGCGTTCCTGAAGAGCCATGTCATAGTGCGAACCGTGGAGAACCTTGTCTCCAGCGGTGCGAACTGCGGAATCCAGATTCTCGTGGAGTACAAGAACAATGGCGAGATGGCGGCAAAATCGTCGAAGCGTGTTGATTGGCGGGCAACGCTCAAGACCGACGATGAAAAACTTGTTTTTGACAAGCTCAAGGTTTTCCGTTCCAGTCTCGCAAAAGAAAAAAAGCTTGTGGGCGCATACATGGTCTGCAAGGACGAGCATTTGGCGCAGATGGTGCAGAACCCGAAAATCACGGTGGACGAAATAAAGGAATTCCCCCATGCGAACAACATCATGCTCAAGGAATATGCACAGGATTTGTTCGATGAATACCAGAAGATTATGAAAGAGCGGCATGAAGAGAGCGAAGTCCCTTTTTGACAAGATAACGAGCCATGAGAATTTCAGGCTTGCATGGCTCAAAGCCCGCAAGGGAAAGACTTCCAAGAAGGCGGTGAAAAATTTTTCGCGCAATTTGAACGAAAAACTCATGGAACTCCAAAAACGTGTTCTGTGCGAGAAACCGGAATTTTCGGGCTATGTGCAGTTCAAAATCTCAGACCCCAAAGAAAGAATCATCAGTGTCGTTCCATTCGCGGACAGGGTGATTCATCATGCAATAATCAACGTGCTTGAGGATGTTTTTGAGCGGCAGATGGTTTTCCACACCTACGCGTGCAGAAAGAGGAAGGGGACCCATGCGGCTGCCATGTATGCCTTCAGGAAGGCGAAAACATCATCTTTTTTCTTGAAGCTCGACGTGCGGAAATATTTTGACAGCATTGACCACGGTGTTTTGAAAAAACAGCTTTCAAGAATCATAAAAGACGGGAGATGCCTTTCGCTCCTGTTCTCGGTCATCGACAGCTATTCGTCGGCTCAGGGCGGCGGTCGGGGGCTTCCCATCGGAAACCTCACCAGCCAGTTTTTTGCGAATCTGTACCTGTCGCCGCTTGACCACCTTGTTCTGGAAAAGCTGCATCCGATTGGATATGTCCGATACATGGACGACATGATTCTTTTTTCCGACAGCGTGAATGTATTGAGGGCGCAACTGGCTGTGATAACTGAATTCTGCCGTGCGGAGCTGGGGCTGTCATTGAAGCCTGCCGTTTTCGGGCGTACGTCGCAGGGGATACCGTTTCTCGGCTGGAGGATAACGAACGGACGAATTTTTCTTCTGAAAAAGACGAGAAGACGTATGCGGGCTACCATGAAAAAAATAAAGGATGAATATGCGAAGGGGAAAATCACGCGATGCAAGTGTGCCGAGAGGATTCGGGCGGTCTATGCCGCTAGGGACATCGAACCCCATCTTTCCCAGCACGGCTTGGGGACACCCCAAGACCCCATGTCGGATTGCCCGCTGGGGCTTGGTCGGAATCGCGCTGTCACATCGAGCGGAACAAAGTGAAGTCGAGATGTCTATGGAAGATTCGCCTACGGCGAACTTCTACGAGATTTTGCTTTGCGAAACTCGCAACATACTCTGCGAATTTGTCGCGCAAACTCGGTGCGCAAAACTCGCGGGTTGCCCGCTTGGGCGCATGGAATTTAGTTTCTTGAAATAATATAAAAAAGCTTGTCATTTTCGGGCTCCTATGATATTTGTCAATAGCATGGAGCTTCTGATTCCATATTTTTCATGAAGCAACAGCCAGAGCGTCATCTACAAGTTGAGAAATTGTAGGTGACGTTCTTTTTTCATATGATGTTCCATTTTTCAATAATGTATACATCAATTCCACCAATTTCCTTGCAACTGCAACAAATCAAGAAGATTCTCAACTTCCTGAATTTGTTTTTCTATCAGTTTCAGTTTTTCAAGATTTCTTTCTGTCTGCAT
>JAFPYB010000225.1 GCA_017412405.1 Treponema sp.
ATGTATGATGATGATATTAATATGTGTCTTTGTACAAGGTGAAGATACAAATGAAGGAGTTTTGAATGAAAAAGGGCGCAGTAGTCTTTACAAGTCTAGCTCTTTTGGTTGCGTTCTGCATTCCAGCAGTAGCACAGCCTAGCAACAGAGCCGTAGAGACATTTGTTATCGATGATTTCGATAACACAGGTAGCAATGAATGGACATGGAATGTACAGACAAGTCGTTTCATTGATTCAGAGAACGGTTTCCCGAAGTTGTCTTACTTTGAGGGAGCTCCGAATTCACTCAAGGAACTTTTGAAGAATGGCGAGAACCCACTCAAAGTTCTTGGTGTAAAGACAAGCTATCTTCGCAAGGGTGAGAACTGGTTCGAAGTATACCCAGAGAAAGACGGAAAACCATACGAGATTCCGTTCATCGGCACTGTAACACAGATTGATGTGTGGGTATGGGGTGCAAACTACCTCTACTACATCGACTTGCTCGTTCGCGATGCTGACGGCCGCGTTTACACGCTTCCTGCTGGCAACCTCGCATTCAACGGATGGAAGAACCTCATCGTTTCCATCCCAACACACATCAGACAGCACTCTAGACTTCGCAGCGGTCCAAAGACAATGTCTTTTGTAGGTTTCAGAGTTCGCACAGATCCTGATGAATATGTTGATGACTTCAACATCTTCTTCGATCAGCTCAAATACACAACAAATACTTTGAGCAATATCTTCGACGGATATGAGCTCAAAGACATCGATTTCGGTGATGCAAAAGGAGAACAATAATGAAGAAAGTACTTACTGCTGTTTTTGCATTGTCATTTACAGCTATGTTGTTTGCACAGGAGAGCCTTGCTTCTGCTGATCCAACAGTAATTGGAAATGATTCTGCACGACAGGCCTTGAGAGAGGTTTCTGTTGACCGATTTGAAATTGAGGGAAGCTGGGGCGCAACAATTTCACCTGATTATGGTGTAATTAGCTCACGCCTTTTTGAAGGCTCTCCGGCTGCAAAAGACCCAATTCAGGGTGATGAAGATGCAGTTGATACAAAAGTTCTTGGTGTAAAAGTTGAGTTCTTCCATCGCGGTGTAAACTCATTCTACATCAGATCAGCTCGCCCAATCCCAATCGAGGGTGTTACAAAGACTATTTCTTTGTGGGCTGCTGGACGCAACATGAACCATGAGCTTTATGTTCTTGTTCAGGATTACTATGGAAACAACTTCGAGCTTTACGTTGGCAACCTCGGATTCAGTGGTTGGAAAAAGATGCAGGTTGCTGTTCCGCCAACTCCGGATGGAGAGCACGGAATCATCCAGCAGAGTGCATACGATGGCGTTCGCCCAGGCTTGCGCATTGTTGGATTCAGAGTTGACTGCAATCCAGTACTCGCTCGCGGTACTTACTACCTCTACCTTGATGACTTGCGCGCTGTAACAGATCTTTACGACATTGAAAATCGTGATGAAGATGATATGCGCGATGACTGGTAATGAGCAATGTTGTCTCTGAAAATCGCAATTTTTAGAGACAACTTGGAGCAGAACTCTGTTCTGCCGTAATCAACCAACCGCAAAAAAAAAGCACTTGGAAAACCAAGTGCTTTTTTTTTGTCCTCATGTATTTTTCTATAATTCAGGAACTTCGATATTGCTGTAATCAAGGGGATTGTTTTCTATCGCCTGCTTTACGAGGGAATTTTCCTTCAAAAGCTCCCACTTTTCAAAATACTTGACGTTTCCAAAACCATCAACAAGCTCCGCAATGCCAAGATACCGCACAAAATTGCCGGAAGCACCGATTTCACCACTGTTCAAAAGCAAGAACTCGTATCGGTTACGCATATACCTGCCATTGTTCGCCATAAACGAAAACCGGCTTCCATCGCTTTTTATCGTATATCCGGCAACAAACAAGTTGAGCGATTCGGTGTCATAGACTTTTCCCTCAACAAACCTCGGCGACTCATCCGAGAAAATCGGCTTCAACTCGCTGAAATCAATCTTCTCGGAAACACTGTACGAAATACGCCCGGGATTGAGCTTTTTGTCCTGCTCCATGCGCTCCGCCTGCTCTTTCTTCTTTGCCGCCTCATTTTTTATCGCTTCACGGGCAGCTCGCTTTTCCTCATTAGTGTAGTAGGGAAGAACGACGGTCTTAGATTCAGCAGGAATGATATACTCGTCGCTTCCCGCCTCCCCGCTCCCCAAAGTGTAGGAGCGAAAATAGATTTTTCTCGCAACAGCCTGCCCTTTCCACTTTGTTTTCTCGGATTTTGCGTTTTCGTTTTTCTCGCAACAGTATTCCACCGTGGCGGGAATGCCAAAAAATTCGGTTCCAACATATTTGAACGTGTCCCACGTCAAATACGAATCGTCACTCCCTTTTGCAAAAATGGAGCCGCCCACAGAAAGCAGCAGGCACAATGACACAACAAGTTTTTTCATTTTACACGCACCTCTGATAGTTGTAATACATTTTCTTCGGAAAATGCTCGGAAAACGTTCGGCTTGCGCCAATTTCCGGACACTACATCAAAAACAAAACAAAAAGGAAAAAGTTTTGTTTTTGATTGAGAAGATATATCATTTTGATAGCTATTTGTCAAACAACTGGACAAAACACCGTCTTCGATTTATAGTGGAGATGTAGCGAGATGAGAAATCTTTCCAGAACTGCGCTGATTTTAAAAGTCGATTCGTTGGGCGAAAACAACAGGAGCGCAACTGTTTTCACGCCGGATGACGGAATTTTCCATGCCACACTGTATGGCGGGGCAAAAAGCAAGCTCCGCGCCCTCGTTTCGCCCATGAACGCGGGAACAATTTACCTGTATCGGGACGAACCAAAAAATTCCACAAAAATAACGGACTTCGATGCAAAAAAATACCATCTCTCGTTCAGGGAAAATCTCTTCAAATCCTGGGCTGCAACCCTTGTCACCGAGATTTTGATAAAAACGCGAGCAGCAGGAAGCCCAAAGCAGGCATTCACCATTGCGTGCGGATTTTTGGACGGCATGGAGCTGAGCGCGGAAAACGAGTCGCGCCTGGGGCTTGTGCGCTTCATTTGGCGATATCTTGCCCTATTGGGTCTGTGCCCAAACACATCCACCTGTTCCCAGTGCGCATCTTCATTTCATAGTGGAAAATTCACCGACAATTCAGTATTATATAGATACATTTTCGATGAGCAAGAAAGTGGTTTCGTTTGCCCCGACTGCGCACAGCGGCAGGACAATGCAACATTCACTTTGGGAAAACCCGCAATCACCTATCTTGAATCAATCAACACGTTAGCACCGAGAGAAGTTCGAAAAATCATCATCGATGAAAAATCATTCATCGAAATGAAGGAACTCGGCTATTATTTAATAGAGAAAGCATGCGATTCACGATTGAGGACGCTTGAGACGGGCATCGGTATTTTATAGGACGAACAGATGAAAAATTGGAACAAGAAGCACATATCAAAAGAGCAAGTGCATTTTTTGCAGGAAAAATACAACATCAATGCGCTGACCGCCTCAATTCTTCTGCGCCGCGGCATTTCAGACGGAAAACAGATTCAGTTCTACTTGGAAAACGACGCGCGATTCCTGCACAATCCTTTTTTGTTCAACAACATGGAAGACGTGGTTGACCGCATTTTCCAGGCAAAGGAAGAGGGGGAAAAAGTGCTTGTTTTCGGCGACCGCGATGTTGACGGCATTACGTCCACAGTCGTACTGCACGACTGCCTTTCACAGATGGGCATTGACGTTCGCTGCCGTCTTCCGTCTGGCACAGACCCCTATGGGCTGAACATTCCCGCAATCGACGACTTTGCGAAGGAGTACGGGACGCTCATCATCACCGTGGACTGCGGCATCTCTAACATTGACGAAATAGCCTATGCCGCCAATTTGGGCATGGATGTCATCGTGCTGGACCACCACAATCCACCGGACACGCTCCCCTCCCCCGCAATCATCATAGACCCAAAATGCGCCGACTCGGGCTATCCGTTCAAGGACATATCGGGCTGCGCCGTGGCATACAAAGTTGTGAGCGCGCTGCGTTTTGCAAAAAGCGACCTCTACAAGAATGAGATAGCCCTCCTTGCCCCCACCGTGGAAGGACAAGACGTTTTCATCAATGTGGTGAAGGTGCAGAATCTGGTGGAAAAGGAAGTTCTACGGGAAAAAATCACGCCAGGCACATCAATCATGGACACAAAACTGATTGATTTTTTGCGCGGCCAGCAGATTTTCGTCTGGGACATAAAACGCACAAAGCAGATTCTTGACGGGCTGTTCGGAACAGGAGCCGACTTTCAGATGCTCGATTTGAGCGCGGAAGTGGCGAAGCGCATTCCGTCAATGGCAAAGATGACTCTCCATGACCTGCGCACAAAATCAAAACTTGCGCGATACAACCCGGAATGCGACAGCGAGATAAAGGGCTTTTTCAACATTTTCGTGACGTTCGTGGGACGGGAGCTTTCCGCGCAATTCCCTGACGACGCAAAGGCGGAAGAGTGCGACCTGCAGCTAGTGAGCCTTGCAGCCCTTGCGGACATCATGCCGCTCATAGACGAAAACCGCATTCTCGTCACCAAAGGAATAGAATCAATAAACAAGGGAACGCCTAGAGCAGGCCTTCTTGAGCTTTTGTCCCTCCATGACCTTCTGGGGCGGCGCGTGAACAGCGTGGACTTGAGCTGGAGCATCATTCCAGCGCTCAACTCCACCGGGCGGCTCGGGCAGCCCGAGATTGGGCTGGACTTGTTCTTGGAAAAGAATCCCGAAAAACGCACAAAGCTCGCCAAGAAAGTCGTGGAAATGAACAATGAGCGAAAGCGGCTGGGACAGGAAGCCTGCGACTATGGGCTTCCAAAATCGAAGGAATCCATCGAAAAATACGACGGAAAACTCTGCGTCGTCATTGACGAGCGCATAAACCGAGGCGTTTCAGGCATACTTGCAAGCAAGCTCGTCTCCATCTACGACATTCCGTCAATGGCAATCACGTTCGTGGACGACACCGCCATAGGCTCAATGCGAAGCTGCCGAGGATTCGACGCGACAGTGTTCCTGGACAAGATGAACGACATTTTCATCAGCCACGGAGGCCACAACTACGCGGCCGGGTTCAGCTTCAAGAAGAAAAACCTGCCGCAGTTCCTCGCGCACCTGGACACGCTCCATCATGGAATCACGCTGGACGAATCAAGCGCGGACACCTTCGAGGTTGACGCGGAGCTTCCCCACGAGTTTCTCACGCCGGACATCCTACACTTGGCTGATAAATTCGAGCCTTACGGAGACTCAAACAGGGAGCTGCTTTTCATGAGCCGGGAGCTTAAAGTCGCCGACTACGACATTGTGGGAAAAGCCGCAAAACGCCAGCATCTAAAGCTCACCCTGGACTGCGGGAAATCAAAATGGCCTGCCATTTTTTGGGGAGGAGCCGAATATATCCACAACGATTTTGAAAAAGGCGATTTTGTTGACGCATTGTTCAAAATCAGCAGAAATACATTCAACGGGGTGGAAACTCCGCAAATGATAATCATCGACATAAGGAAATCACAGCAATGAAAAAACACTTTCTTCTTTTTTCGATTCTTTTTGCGGCCGCAGCTCTTTTTGCGGAAAAAACCAGCTGGAAGGGCGACGACTACCAGATGTACGTGTACTTCAACCAGAACACGCAGCCTGGCGACGCGATTTTTGTCCGATTGATTTTTGAGACGAAGGACAAGAAAATTCTCAAGGCAGCCGAAAAAAACGGGCAGATACAGTCAACAGGAAAAATGCAGCTTTTTTCCGCAGGCGAAAAATCCGAAAAGGACATTTCCCATGCCGTTTTTTATCCGATAAAAAATCAGTCCACAAAGAAAATGCTCAGGCAGGAGCTTTTGGCAGGCGTTCCCCTCTCATCCTACCAGGCGGTGGGCGACTACAATCTTCTCATCAGCTACGCGCCCTTCGGAAAGGAAGAATTTGAGTTCTCGCTCCCCATAAAAATCACAGAGAAAGAATTCGTCAAGGAGACAATTCCACTGGACGCGAAAAACACGGCAATCAAGACAAATGATTCCGACGAGCGGTGGCGGCAAATCCAAAAGCTGAACGCAATCCTCGAAACAAAAAACATGAACTCGGTGTACAACCTGAGCCGTTTTTTGCCGCCCACAACTGCAACGCGCCGCACGTCTTTCTTTGCCGACAGGAGAATCTACGCGTACTCCAACGGAAAATCAAGCACGAGCCTCCACTACGGAATCGACTACGGAATCCCCACGGGAAGCGAAGTACGCGCCTGTGGGGACGGAAAGGTTGTCATGGCGGAATTCAGGATTTCTACGGGCTGGAGTACGGTCATTGAGCATCTGCCAGGACTTTACAGCCTGTACTACCACCAGAGCGAGCTTAAATGCGGGCTTGGAGACATTGTGAAAAAAGGCGACCTCATAGGGCTTAGCGGAGCCACCGGGCTTGCCACAGGCCCGCACCTGCACTGGGAAATGCGATTGAACATGGAGGCTGTAAGCCCGGACTTTTTCGTAAACGACTTTACATTTGAGGAAGAGAGCAAACAGGGCTACTGATTTTCCATCTCACCGCCGGTCAGAACCGTGGGGATGCGCCTTGTTGTACATGGCTATGAGCGTCTCCGTGTTGATGTGGGTGTACCTTTGGGTAGTGGAAATGCTTGAGTGTCCCAGCATTTCCTGCACCACGCGCACGTCGGCGCCGTTCATGAGCATTGCAGTGGCAAACGTATGGCGAAAGGCATGGGGCGAGACATGGTGGTTCGTCCCCTCCACCCCAGAATACCGCGTGAGTATGTAGCTTATTCCACGCACGGAAAGAGCCGTCCCCTTCTGGTTCAAAAAAACGTGCTCCTCAGGAATGTTGCCGAACCGTTTTTTCCTATCATCAAAATATTCCTTTAGGGCAAGCCTTGCATCTTCCTCAAAATACACGATTCTGTCCTTGCTCCCCTTTCCTGTCACAATCGCGCTGGAAAAATCCCCTGAAATGTCCGAAACGAGCAGGCCCGCAATCTCGCTCACACGGCAGCCGCTGGAATAGAACACCTCGAACAAGGCCTTGTCGCGCTTGCCCCACAGTATTTCCCGCTTTTCAGGAGCCGCGCACAGCTCGTCAACTTCGCCCCCAGTCATGAACCGTGGAAGCCTTTTGGGGATTTTCACAGACTTAACTTCTTCGCACACGTTTTTGTCGATTAAGCCGTATCGCCTGCAATACGCAAAGAGCGACCTGACCGCCGACAAAAAACGGTTGATTGAGGATGCGGCTTTTTTCTGTTTTGAAAGGACACCGATGCAGCTTCTGATGTTTTCCGCAGTCACCGATTTTATTTGTGCCTGCGCCCCGATTTGCTCCATGCTCATGAACTGGAGCAAATCGTTTTTATAGGACGTGACCGTGTTTTTTGAAAGACCTTTCACAGAGCCAAGATAGTCAATAAACTCGTCGATTGCGTCGTGAACACAAATATTTGTCTCTTTTTCCATAATGAGAATATCGGCGCAAAAAAGAGTCGGAACAACAAAAGCCTGAAAGGGAATGCCTGCTTGCACACCCCAAAAAAGCAATCAACCAGCCGGCGTTTCCTCAGCCTTATTCCTCGGAACGGATTTCTTTTTCAAGCTCCGCAGACTCTTCGTCCGCCGAGTGCAGGTAAT
The DNA here is from genome assembly GCA_017412405.1 of Treponema sp. Classification (GTDB taxonomy): domain Bacteria; phylum Spirochaetota; class Spirochaetia; order Treponematales; family Treponemataceae; genus Treponema_D. Next base: position 7,701 of record JAFPYB010000225.1, read on the forward strand.
CGCAGTCCGGGTTGATGCACGACTTGTAGTTCCCATTTTTCTTGTCGAATTTCTCCACCAGAAACCAACCGCACTTGGGACACGTCTGGTCAATAGGCTTGAAATGCGAGATGAAGCTGCATTTTGGGTAGTTTGTGCAGCCGTAGAACTCTTTTCCGCGCCCTTTCGTCTTTCTGGCCACGATTTCGCCGTCACAGCCTTTGACAGGGCATTTTGCGAGAGGCACCGACTTTGTGTTGTGGCACTCAGGAAAGCCGGAGCACGCAAGGAAAAACCCGAATCTGCCCAGCTTTTTCATCATCGGCTTTCCGCATTTTTCGCACACCTTGTCGGTTTTTTCGTCCAAGAAGCCCTTCACGCTCTCCTGGGTGATTTCGACTTCGTCAAGATGTTTTTTGAAGGGGCCGTAAAAATCGCGAATCATCTCGTTCCAAACGATTTTGTCCTGCTCCACTTCGTCAAGCTTGTTCTCCACATCGGCGGTGAAATGCTCGTTTATCACGTCCGGGAAGGATTCCACAAGAATCTTGCAAATCATTTTGCCCAAAAGCGACGGAACGAGCTGGCGGTTGCTCCGCGTCACATAATAGCGGTCCAAAAGCGTAGATATAATCGGCGCGTATGTCGACGGCCGCCCGATTCCCTTTTCCTCAAGGACGCGGACAATGGAAGCGTCCGTGTAGCGGGCAGGACCCTGGGTAAAGTGCTGCTCAGGATAGAACGCGCCGCTTTTTTCCAGAACCTCATCCTTCTTGACGGTCGGAACGGAAGCAGTCACCTCCTCCTTTGACGAGAGGAGCTTTATTACATTGTAAAAACCTTTCTCCACGAATTTGCTTCCGCTCACACGGAAAAGCGCGTCGCCGGCACGGATATCAATGCTCGTAGTCTTTGTCTTGGCGTTCGTCATCTGGCACGACACGAATTTTTCCCAAATGAGCGTGTACAGCCTGAGCTGGTCGCGGGAAAGATAATCCTTCACATAATCGGGCGTGTAGCTAGGATATGTGGGCCTGATACACTCGTGCGCGTCCTGCGCGTCCTTTCCAACCGCATATGCAATGGGCTTTTCGGGAAGACAGTCTGGATGGTTCTTTGAAATCCAGTCGCGCACCTCGTCCAACGCGCTCTGGGCAATGCGCACAGAGTCCGTACGCATATAGGTGATGAGACCCACGCGGTTCTTTCCAATCTGGATGCCCTCATAAAGCTGCTGGGCAATCTGCATTGTCTTTCTCGCATTAAATCCAAGCCTGTTTGCAGCCGCCTGCTGCATTTTGCTAGTCGTGAACGGCGGCTTTGGGCGCACGGTCTTTTCGCTTTCCTTAACGTCGGACACCGTACATTCGGAATTCTGGATGTCGGCGATGATGCGCTTGACCTCCTCCTCGTTCTTCAGCTCGGGCTTCTCGCCTTTGTACTGGACAAGCTGGGCCGTGAATTTGGACTTGCCCTTGACGAAATCGGCCTCAAGCGTCCAGTATTCCTCTGGAATGAAATTCTCCACTTCCTGCTCACGCTCGCAGATGAGCCTGAGGGCGACAGATTGGACGCGCCCCGCGCTCAAGCCGTTCTTAACTTTTTCCCACAAGAGCGGGCTCAAATTGTAGCCCACAAGACGATCAAGGACGCGGCGCGCCTTCTGGGCATTCACCAAAGCCTCGTTGATTTGTCTCGGATGCTTGACAGCCTCCTTTATTGCCCCCGGCGTGATTTCGTTGAATTCAATCCGCTGGATGTCGGCAGCCGTCTTCTCATGGAGCACATTGTTCAAGTGCCATGCAATCGCTTCCCCCTCGCGGTCAGGATCGGAGGCGAGAAGGACATGGGTTGAGTTCTTGGCATCCTTCTGGAGTTCCTTCAAGAGCTTTGCCCGTCCACGCACCGTTATGTACTCCGGCTGGAAATCATCGTCGATTTTTACCGCCATCCGCGATTTCGGGAGGTCTATGAGATGCCCCATGGATGCCTTGACAGTGTAGCCCGGTCCCAAATATTTCTCGATAGTTGTCGCTTTCGCAGGAGACTCCACGATTACCAGAGTCGTCTCTTTTACCTTAGATTTTGAAGATGTTTTTGCCTTCGATTTTGCAGTTGATTTTGATTTTAAAGCAGATTTTTTCGTATCAGCCATTCACTTCTCCATAAACCCGAAATTTCACCTAAATTCCTTGAATTGGGCAAAACTCTCGATTACAAAAGCCCCGTCCCGCACAAACGCATCAGGAGAATTCTCAAGTTTGGCCCCTATTTTTTTTCCGGCAGAAATCTCGCTCCTCAGTCGGTCGATTTCAAGCCGGTTCAGTTTTTGCGCATCGGCGGAAAATGCTTCTTTATGAAACATCACATTCCTGTTGTAGTCAAGAGCAAGAGCCGCCGTTATCATTGCGCCGCTTCCCACGGGAGCCTGGATGACAACCGTGATGGAGCTGAGGGCGGCTATGATGCGGTTGCGCTGCACGAACCTGAAAGCCACCGCCGGCGTTCCTGGAACGTATTCGCTCATCAAAAGCCCGCCAGTCTCAACAATTTTTGCGGCAATCTTAGTGTGCGCCGACGGAACGATGGTGTCGATTCCGCATGGGAGAACCGCGACCGTGCCGCCGGCGGAAGCCGACAACGCCCCCTTGTGGCTTTCAATGTCTATGCCGTAGGCAAGCCCGCTCACCACAGTCCAATCGTCCGCCGCCGCATCCCGAGAAAACGCCCCGGCCGCCCGGCGCGCCCCAGCCGTTGCCCGGCGAGTTCCCACAACGGAAACGCACTGCTTGTTCAGCACGGAAAGATTCCCACGATAAAAAATCATGTATGGGGAATCCGCCATAGCCCTGAGCATGGGCGGATAATCATCAAAATCAAAACATGTGTACTGGATATTGAACGCCTCGATGATTCGGAGTGCCGTCTCAGAAACACGGAGGGCATTTTTTCCGTCCCAGAAAGTGCGGCGCACATCGCGTTTTATGATTGATGATATATCATCTTTTGAGAGTAAAGCAATATCAGATGAATTGTCAATATTCCTGAACAAAAGCGATTTTTCTTTGAGCGTGAGAAAAGTGGCATTCTGCAGGATTAGACGCTTGACGAATTCATCGTTATTGCGCATAGGCTGCATCCATCACGATTTTCTTGTTCGCCTGCGCCTCAGCCTTTCTCGACTGGTCCTTCGTGTTGGCCGCTATGTTGTCATAGAGCGCGGCAGCCTTCTCGTACTCGCCGATTACATAGTACGCACGGGCAAGGACGAACATTCCGTCGAAGTTGCGCTTTTCGATGGTAAGAAGAGTCTCAAGGTACGGAACAGCCTTCTCGCAATCGTTCATCTCCATCACATACAAAACACCGATTGCATACAATGCGCGGGCATAGCGCGGCTCAAGCTCAATTGCACGAAGATATGCGCTTTCGGCGAGCTTCAAGTAGTTGTTCCGCTCGGGATTGTTCCCCGTGGCGGAATAGTCCAAAGCAGCGTGGGACATATATCCGGCACAGATTCCGACATAATAGTAGAGATTCTGGTTTGCAGGATAGTATTGGATTGCAATCTGGAAATTCTTGAGCGCCTCGCCATACATTTTTGCGTCAAGATAGCGCACCGCAAGCATTTTGTACCAAATGCCAATCTGGGTGTCTGAAAGCTGAATGTCCGCAATCCTGTCCTGATATTTTTGGATTGCGTCCTTCAACTCCGCCTCTGTGGTGGGCGAAGAAACACCAGTCTCAAGTTTTTGCAGCCGGATAATCGTCTTGGACGATTTTGTGCATCCGCAGAACACTAACGACAATACGACCATTACCAAAAGAGCTTTCATGGTTTTCATCTGTACAATTCTCCTCAATTCGTTCTCTAGCTTTGATTATATCGAACAGCAAAAAAAGCCGCGCTCAAACAGTTCCGTGTCCCGGAAAAAATTTCTCGTGGCTCTCTTTCAGCTGCTTGTTTTCTATATGCGTGTAAATCTGCGTCGTCGCAAGGTCGGCATGGCCCAAAAGCTCCTGGACAGAGCGCAGGTCAAGCCCGCCCGCAAGCAGATGGGTCGCAAAAGAATGTCTGAGCGTGTGAACCTTCGCCGTCACCCCGGCTTTCGCCTCAAACGCCTGAAAATTTTTCCACACGCCCTTTCGCGACAGCGGTTTCCCCTGATAATTCAGGAAGACTTCGGGAACTATCCTGTTTTTTGCCAGAATCGGACGCACCTCGCAGATGTATTTCTCAAGCCATTCCTTTGCCGTGTTGCCGAAGGGAACCATGCGCTCCTTGTCGCCTTTTCCATGGACGATGATTATTTTTTCGCCCAGATGGAGGTTTTCGGTCAAAAGCGAGCACGCCTCGCTAATGCGAAGCCCGCATGAATAAATCAGCTCGAACAGGGCACGATCCCTGATTCCCAGCGGCTTTCCAACATCAATGGACGAGAGCAGGGAATCCACCTGCTCCACGCTCAAAACCCGCGGAAGAGCCTTTGTTGACTTGGGACGCTCAAGAAGTGACGCCACATTCTCGTACCATAGTCCCGAGCGCACCAAAAACGCGCCGAAGGCACGCAGCGCAGAAATATCCTTCGCAACCGTGAGTTCGTCGATTCCCTCAGTTGTGCGCCACACAAGATAATAAATCAAGTCCTTCGTGCCCACCGACGAAAGTTCCATCTTTTTCCCGCCAATCCACTGCAAAAACAGCTGCACCGAACAGGTGTATGTTTCGGCAGTCTTCTCGGAAAGCCGCTCAACGGAAACAAGGTCGTTGTAGAAGTCACGAGGCAGCGATTCAACAAGCACGGCCGTCTATCTCTTTCCGCCGAAGGACATTTTCTTTGGAAGCCCCACAAGGTCAACACGGAGTGCGGCTGGAATCTCGTCCTCCGCCCGCCCGGAAAAGTTTCCCATGCCACGCTCACCGCCACCCAGCGGAGTCTGTGCCGGCGACGACGCAGGCTGGGGCTTTGGGGCAGTTCTGGCAGGCTGTGACGGCGGAATCGTCCCATTGTCCTCGTATATTGCCCCGCTGAAAAGCTCCCCAAAATACTCGTCGTGGGGCTTTTTCTCCACAACAGGAGCCTCCTGAACCTGGGCCGGGGCAGGACGCGCAATTTTTTGGGCGCCGCCCCCAATGATTCTTTCAAACTCGCCCTCTTTCACAAAGTTTGAGTCTGTGCGCGACATTTCTTCCAGCTCCTTTGCCTGATAAGCACTCTCGCCGCCATCCATGTTGGAGTTTGCGGAGTTGAAGCCCGTGGCAATTACCGTGACGCGGATTTCATCGTCCAGCGTCTCGTCCACAGTCTGCCCCCACAGAATATACACGTCAGGGTCGGCGCGCTGGCTTATGAGCTTTATGACCTCCCTGGGCTCGGACATTTTCACCTTGCCCTTTCCGCCGGTGATATTGACGAGAATGTTTTTTGCCCCATCAATATGAGTATTTTCAAGCAGCTTGTTGTTGATTGCCTTGTCCGCGGCGTTGATGGCGCGGTTCTCGCCGGAAGCCTCGCCAATTCCCATGATGGCGTCCCCCTGACCTTCCATGACAGTCTTAACATCCTCAAAATCACGGTTCATGATTCCAGTCTGCGTGATGATGTCAGAAATGCCCTGCACGCCCTGTCGCAGCACGTCGTTGATGAGCTTGTATGCGTCGTCCATCATGGCATCCTCGTCTTCCAGGGCCTTGTAAATCTGCTCGTTGGGAATGACGATGAGAGAATCCACCTGCTCCCGGAGTTTTCTCACGCCGGCCTCGGCATTCTGCATTCTCCGCTTTGCCTCAAATTCAAATGGAGTAGTCACAACGGCAACAGTGAGCGCGCCAATATCGCGGGCAATTTTTGCCACGACAGGAGCCGCGCCAGTTCCCGTACCGCCACCCATGCCGGCGGTGATGAACACCATGTCGGAACCGCTCAAAAGCTCGCGGATTTGGTTCTCGTTCTCGTGGGCAGCCTGCTCGCCGACCTCAGGCTTTCCTCCCGCACCAAGCCCTTTCGCCGACTTCTGCCCAAGCTGCAAGCGCACATGGGCCTTTGACTTCTGCAAGTCCTGTACGTCCGTGTTCATGGCGATGAACTGAACCCCCTGAACGTTCGCGTCAATCATCGTATTCACGGCATTTCCGCCGCAGCCGCCGCAGCCGACGACCTTGATTACCGTCGGATTAACAGGGGTCAAATCGTTCTGCACCGATTCATTTCCCTGAATAATTGTCATGTTAGTCATATAATTCCTCCCACTCGAATCCAAGACAACATTGGACTTGTCATGAAAATTGCATTTCCGAACAAGTCGATTATTTTCATTTCAAAAAGCCGTCCAAAAACGCACACCCAAACAGCCGTTTTCGGAACAAACCAATCACGAGAATCCAAAGAACATATCCCAGATTTTTGCACCAAACCCCTTCTCGCTTTTAGGGGCCGATGATTTTCTCTTAATGCGTTTCGTCTCCTCTGAAACGGAGGAAACGATTTTTCCGTTCGACAGAACCAACCCGATTGCCGTGGCAAACTCAGGCGTTCGATATTTTTCCTCAAGCCAGCCCAAAGATACAGGCCGCCCCACACGCACGGAGCAGAAATTGAATATGTGGGCCGCAAGCTCCACAACACCGCTCATGTTCGCCCCGCCACCAGTCAAGATTATGCTTCCCGCAAGCTCCACGTTTTCCAGAGTGCTGTCAAGATGCTCAAAAATCTTACGGAAAATCTCAGCCATGCGCGGCTGTATGTAGCTCATGAAACGCGAGCGGGTGATGACCACGCTGGGTCGGCTACGCCCCACGCCCGGAATCACGATTTCCATGTCGTCGCTGATGGCGTTCCCCCAGCAGCTTCCATACTTGATTTTAAGCTCCTCAGCCGTCTCGAACGACACGGAAACGCCCAAATCGTAGCTGAGCATATCAACAATGTCCTTCGTCACCCGGTTTCCGCCGATTGGAATTGAGAACGCGCAGATTGGCGCATTCTTGAGCACGACCAGGACATCGGTGGTACCGCCGCCCATGTCTATGAGAATTGACCCGGCCCCCTGCTCCTCAAGCAACATGCACGAATCGGTGCAGGCGATTGTCTTCAGCACAACGTCCCTGAGGGCAAGGTCAGAGCGTTCGATGCACTGGCGCAAGTTCTCGTACTGGGTGCTAGAAGCAGTGATTAGATACACTTCCACTTCAAGGCGCGCCGCAATCGTGTTCAAAGCAGTCTCATGCGTGAAGCCCCGGATTTTGTCGATGATGAATTCTTTCGGAATCTCACTAATCAGCTTTCTGTCGGGCGAGACAGGAATCTGTTTTGCCGCCTCAAGCACCTTAACAATGTCGTCCTCGGTCACAGTTCTGTTCGTTTTGTCGTTGAGCGGGGGAATGCCGATGGAGCCAGTTTCATCCCGACCTTTTATCTGCTCGCCGCCCAAAGCCGTCACGCAGTTCTTCACAATGCAGTTCGCCTCAACCTGCACATCATGAATAACGTCCTTGATGCACTCCACCGCCCCCTGCGGATTCGTTATCACGCCAAGACGCATGAACGTGGATGAAGGGCGAGTTGCCACCCCACGTATTCCCACGGAGCCGTCGGAATACACCTCACCGATGGCAGCCCGAACAAATGAGGTTCCTATATCAAGTCCAATTATCAAGTTATCGTTCAACAGATTCTCCTGAGCTGCCCCGCACACGGTATGCAATCGAACCGTAACGCAAATCAATAACCTCAACGTCAGGCTCAAGCGTGTTCACAGCATCCAACGCGACCATCATGTACTGAAGGTCATCTTCCGAAAGCTGGCGGCCGGTCAGCACTTTTGTCCGAGAATGGACAGGATACAACACAAGCTCGTAGTTCCCGGAATTTTTTGGAACGACATGAATTTCCGAAATGGCGGAGAAATAAGGCTGAGAAAGCGATTGAATGTATGCAATCTGCCCCATCAAATCGCGATATTTTGTTGGAATTCTCATCCCCTCTGGTATATTTTCGACAGGAATTCCTGAAATTAAAGGAATTGAAGTAGATGCGGAGTATTTTAGGCTCTCGTTCATGAAAAGGACCCCGTTACGGTCAATCATGACGGGAACAGTGCGCCCCTCCAGCGTAACGAACGTCATTGCCACGGGAGTGCGCTCCTTTACCCTGATGAGAACGGTTTTCGGGAAACGCTTTTCAATCTGAACATCCTCTATTCCTGGGACGGTGGAAAGGAGCGCTTTCGCCTCCGACGGCTTGAAGCTCAAGAGATTCCTGTTCTTCACAGGCTCGATGAAATTCGTGAGCGACGATTCCTCGTATGAAACCACGCCGTCCCACACGATTTCCACGTTTCCCATGGACGGCTTGAGGAACAGGTAGACAAAAATCTCGATGAGAAAAATAATCGCGAGTATGGAAATGATTATCTTGACCAGCGCAATCCGCTTGTCGCTTTTCGGCGTGTCAACGCGTTTCACCTCGTCCCCCTGGACGGAATCAAAATTGTCGAATCCGTGGAATACAATATCGCTCATACTTACCTCCCAAACTAAAAGGAACCTCTAAAAACTGTCTGCATCCTCAACGTCCGTGAACCTGGACGCATTCAAAATCAAGCCGCACATGGCCAGCGTGACCACGATGGAAGAACCGCCTGAAGAAAAGAACGGAAGCGGGATTCCTGTAGTCGGAATGGCTCCCGAAACAACCGCAATGTTCATGACAGATTGGCTCACAATACATATTGCATAGCCGAACACAAAAAACGACGCGAACCGGTCAACAGTGCGCCCTGAAAGCCGGAAGCACCGCCACGCGAACAGGAACAGCACGAAAAAATAAATCAGGACCCCCAAAAAGCCCATGGCCTCGCCCCATGCCGCAAAGATGCAGTCCGACTGCACTTCCGGGACACGGAACGTCTTGCTCAACCCCGAGCCGAAGCCCTGCCCGAAAAATCCGCCGTTGGTGATGGCGCGTTTTGCCGCGATAATCTGGTAGTTCGCCTCGGCATCCTCAGGGTGCATGAAGGCGATGAGCCTGTTGAGCCGGTAGCTGTTCAGGGACACGAACAGGACTCCAAGAAGCACGGCAATGAACCCGGTGGGGATTATCCAGCCGAACTTTGCCCCCGAAATGATGAAAATGCACGCGCCCAGCATGAACACGAACGCAGCGGACGAAAAATCCTTCTGCATGAGGACAACGCCCGTCAGGACAAACAAGATGAAAATTGCGGGGACAAGTTTTCTGTCCCTGGCCGGAAGCTCGTACTGATGGTCAAAATACCGCGCCAGATATAGCACCACCGAAAACTTCACCGCCTCCGTGGGCTGGAAGGAGCCGATGAACGGAATGCGAATCCAACGCCGCGCACCGTTGAGCTTCATCCCGACGTGGGGGATGAACGTGCAGAAGCACAACGCCACGGAAAGAAGCACGATGAACGGAACGTATTTTTTCACCAGCTCGAACCTCAGTATGGAAAGCAGGAACATGACCACAAATCCCACCACCGAGCTGAAAAACTGCTTTTTCACCGGGGCAAGGGCCTCGGAGGAGAGCCAGCCTTTTGAGATTGCGTCTCCGCTCACGGCGAAATAGAGCGTGAACATGCCTATTCCCCACAAGAGAATCGTGAGAATTATGATTGCCGAATCTGCCATGCGGTAACGCGCGAGCGGCTTGTCGGTAAAAAACTTAAAGTTCTTCACAGATTCTCTCCAAGCCCATCCCGCGGCTTCCCTTAAGGAGAAGGAAATTGTCCCCACCGGCCGACGAAGCGGAACGGATTGCCTCGCACGCCTTTTTCATCGCATCCTGTCCGTTTCCTTCTATATATAAAAGCTGAGCATTCTTGCCAGACACTTCCTTTGCCCGCTCAAAGCCATGCTTCATCTCGTTCCCGATGAATATGACGCAATCGGCGCGGCACGAGGCGGAAAGCTCCCCTGCCTTTTCGTGCGCAGATTTTGACTCTTCCCCAAGCTCCAGCATGTCGCCAAGCACAAGTATCTTTTTTCCGCCAAAATCCACGGATGCGGAAAGCTCCAAAGCCTTTTCCATGGAATCGGGGTTTGCGTTGTAGCAGTCCTTCAAAATCGTGAAATTCTTCTCACGGACAATTTCACTCCGCCCGCTCAATGCAGGAAGGCTCTCGATTCCTTTCTTGATTTCCTCCGGGGAAAGCCCCAGCTCAAGGGAAAGCGCGATTGCACCCAGGGCGTTGGAATAGTTGTACCGTCCAGGAAGCGCAAGGCGCACTGGAAGTCCGCACACAGAAAAGCGCGTTCCCAAAAGGCCGTCGTCGCCCAAGAAAGAAATGCGACAATCCACATCGGGACCGTAGAAGACGACCTTTCCCTTAACGCCCTCGCAAAGGAACGAGGCAAAATCATCATGTTTGGGAATGACGCATACGCCCTTCTCGTCCACGAAGGAAAAAATCTTCTTTTTTTCCCGGGCAATGTTCTCGCGGCTCTTCAAGATTCCTATGTGGGCCGTTCCGATGTTCGTAATGACCGCATAGTTCGGCTTGAACACGCCTGCAATCTCGCCGATTTCGTCCTCCCTGTTCATGCCCATCTCAAAAAGCCCCAGGGTGTGCTCCGGGCGGATGTTGAACACGGAAAGGGGCAAGCCAGTCTCCGAATTCAAGTTTCCCACATTCGATATTACATTGTATTTCTGCCCGAGGATTGAAGCGAGCAGCTCTTTTGTCGTGGTTTTTCCGCTGGAGCCGGTCACGGAGACTTTCACCAGGGAGGGAAATTTCTCCACATATCGTCCTGCCGCAGCCTGTAGGGCCTTGAGCGTGTTCCGGACAAAAATGAACGCCACATCCCCATGCGCCTCAATGAACGAATCGATTTCGGGAGTCTTCCTGGAAACCAGCACCACGCGCGCTCCGTTCTGTATGGCGGAGGGAATGTAAGAGTGTCCGTCCTGCACCTCGCCGATGAGCGGCACGAACAAGGAGCCGTCAACAACCTTCCTGGAATCAGTCTGCACCGAAGAAAAACAGAATTCGCCCGCGCCGGCGCAAAGCAGCTCCCCGCCCACAGCGGAAAGCAGCTCTTCTGCCGACAGGAGAGAACTTTTTGAACTTGCCACACATTCTGAAATTGCGACTTTTGTATTTGAAACGTTTTTTACATCCGACATAAAATCCCACCCATTTTCTGTCCGACTGCGGGTAAAGCAAAGCCCCTCGTCTTTTCAATCTCGCCTCATTTTCGTTGAAGCTCGACCCTCACTATGTCCTCGGTTTTTGCCCGATGCATCCCCAGGTCGTTTTCCGCAATCCGCTCTATCCTGTCAGAGCTTGAAAGCAGACTTATCTCAGAAATCAAGAGTCTGTTCTTTTCCACAAGCTCCACCTGCTTTTTCTCAAGCAGCTCGACTTCTTCCTCCAATCGCATGTACTTGTGCGCCTCCACAGTCTCAAAAATCAGGAGCAACGGTATAAGCACCGCAAAAAGGTACGTCAAAAAAAGCTTCTTCCCTCCGAATTTTCTCATCATTTCACCTCCGCCGCAATCTGGGTCAAATGCATGTCCCCCGCATCGCGAAGCTTCCGCACCACACGAAGACGTGCGCTACGGCTTGGGGAATTTGCCCTCACTTCCTCCGCGCCAGGCTCCACCGCCTTCCGTGTCAGAATCATGGCGCACGGCTGGCCGCCGCACATGCACACAGGCACTTGCGGCGGGCAGACGCACTGTTTCCCAAGATTCCTGAAGTAATTCTTCACGATTCTGTCCTCAAGGGAATGGAACGTGATGACGCCCATCTTGCCGCCAACGCAAAGCACGTTGAACGCATCGTGGAGAGCCTGCGGAAGCCTTCTAAGCTCGCTGTTCACCGCGATTCTGAGTGCCTGGAACGTCCGCGTGGCAGGATGGATAGACCCATGCCTGTAATTTCCGGGAACTGCATCATATATAATTTCGGCTAAAGCCTTTGACGACATTATTTTTGATGAGCTTCGCGCCTCGCAAATCGCATGGGCAATCCTGCGGCTCAGCTTTTCGTCCGAATACAGGTAAATGAGATTCGCAAGCTCCTCTTCGCGCATTGTGTTCACAATGTCAGCCGCGCTCTCGCCCTCGGCGGCGTTCAGGCGCATATCCAGCGGCTCATCGTACCTGAACGAGAAACCGCGCCCAGACTTTTCGTAATGGTACACGCTTATTCCCAAATCGAACAGAATGAGATTGGGCCGCCGCTCCTCATGGTAGTTTTTGTAGAAATCATTGAACCACCCGTTCCAAAAACGCATTCTCCCGCCGAACACGGAAAGCCTCTCCCGCGCCCGCGCCTGAATGTTCTTGTCAGCGTCAAGCCCGATGATTTTGAGATGTGGATATGATGAAAGAAAATTGAATGAATGGCCGCCCTCGCCCAGCGTGGAGTCAATCATGAGCGCGTCCTGCCCGAACGGCTCGCCCTCCGGGCTTAAATACGAAAGACATTCATTCAAAAGAACTGGTGTATGTACGATTTCCAACTTTCCAAACCCCGAGGCTCCCGTTCGGAAAATCAGAAGCTGATTTCGTTCAGGGTTTCTGCAGCCTGAAGAAAATTCTCCTCATTCTCCAAGAGATATTTTTCGTAAGTTTCCGCGTCCCAGAGTTCCATGTACTTGTTGATTCCGAGGATGACGCATTCCTTCGCCAATCCAGCGTATTCCCTGAGACTCTGAGGAATGGAAAGCCGTCCCGACTTGTCGAACTCAACTTCCTGAGCCGGAGCAATCAGACGCCGAAGCACGAGGCGGTTCTGCGTGTTGAACGGAGAAGCCGACTCCATAATCTTCGACGAAAGATTTTTCCATTCCTCCGGGGTGTAAAGCCAAAGACAGCGGTCAAGAGACTGCGTGACAATGAGAACGTTGCCTGATAGATTACCGCGGAGCTTGGAAGGAAGCTGAATGCGCCCCTTCTCGTCCAAAGTATTTTTATATTCCCCTGTCAGCAGTTCCATCCACTTTTTACCACTTTACCCCACTTTTTCCCACTTACTTACATTTTATTCATAAAATACATAAAGTCAATGTGATTTCTGCCGATAAACATAAATTTAAAAGGCAAAATCTCCACTGCCTTTACTTTTTAGAGATTTTTGAAGATGAAAGTAATCAACACATACAACGAATCGAATTTGCACTTTACGCTGAAAAAGCTCTACGCGCTGGAAACCGACGGAAAAACGGAAGTGCCTATCGCCGGGACGAACTGGATTTGCGATGTGGTATCGAAAAGCGGAGACGTGGTTGAAATCCAGACGACGAACATATCGGCCCTGACGGAAAAAACCGCGTTCCTCCTCTCCCACGGGCGGAACGTCAAAATCGTGCATCCGGTCATTTTTGAAAAGCGCATCGAGACGCTTTCGGAAAACGGAGACGTGCTTTCCAGGCGGAAAAGCCCCAAAAAGGACACGGTGTATTCGACGCTCCGCGGGCTGACAAAAATCGCGCCCCTTTTGGGGGACGAGCGGCTCACGGTGGAGCTTCTCTATGTGTCAGTCACCGAAATAAGGCAAAAGACGGCGGAAAAAGTGCAGCTTGGAAACAAGAGCCGCCGCCACCTGAAAAGCTGGATTCCGGCGGGAAAGCGGCTGGAAAAAATCCTCAAGATGCAGCAGTTCTCGTCCCGCGCGGACTGGGCGCGTCTTTTCCCCGAAGAGCTGCGGCCCGAGTTCACGAGGCAGGAGCTTCACGACAGGATTTTGTCATCGGATTTTCTGCTCGGGGACCTTCTTTTTGAAGGGAAATTCACCGACAAGAACAGGCACGACGGCGCGGACTGGTACACGCTCCTCATCTGGCTCGGAAAAAAATGCAATCTAATAGAAGAATGTGGCAAGCGCGGCAGAAAAATCCTGTACCGCCGCACAGACGGGGTGCGCTAGTTCACGGCGAATCCGCTTGTTTTCGGACAGCGGAGTTTTCGGCTCACGTTATTTTCACGCTGTTTTCGTAAAGGTACTCGGGGGCAATATCAAGGTCGTCGCCCCACATCACGGTAAAATGGTCGGCTTTTGCCTGCATATTGCTTTTGCTTTGTTTATGTCAACAAAAATAGCTACACGCTGTCAGTTCAAGACAACCTCGCCAATGAGCTTTCCGATGCGGGATTTAAGTTCTTGC
>JAFPYB010000226.1 GCA_017412405.1 Treponema sp.
AGTGCTTGACCTTGTTTTTGAATATCTGTAGTATTTAGTTATTCCGCTACGGAACACTTAAACGCTGCCTTAGCTCAGCTGGTAGAGCACGTGATTTGTAATCTCGGGGTCGTGGGTCCGAATCCTACAGGCAGCTAAATCGGGGAGTTCGCATAGCGGCAATTGCGGCGGACTGTAAATCCGCTCCCTATCGGGTTCGGGGGTCCGAGTCCCTCACTCCCCATGTTATAGAGTCCTGCTTTTAGGCAGGGCTTTTTTTATGTCCGCCCAAAAAATCCGCTGCAATTTCTTGTGGACTCCGCCTTCGCTAAAAGGCGGGCGTATTCCTAGAAGCCAGGCACAATCGGCTTGGAGAACTTTTTCTTCATGGCGGCGAGAATGTCCGCCATCTCATCTCTTGACAGCTCTTTTTTCGGCTCGTGGTATTCCACAAGGTTAGTGGGGATTTCGTCCAAAAAGCGGCTCGGTTTTGATTCCACAACGGTCTGCAAGTGCCGCCGCTCCCTGCATGATGAGATTAGCAGCTTGTCGCGCGCACGGGTTATCGCCACGTAGAAGAGCCTCCGCTCCTCCTCTACAGCCTTGTCCCCGCCCTCGTCCACGGCGCGTCCGTGGGGAATCAGCCCCTCTTCCGCGCCCACAATGAACACGACTGGGAATTCAAGCCCCTTGGACGCGTGGATTGTCATGAGATTCACTTTCCCGCTCGTGTCCTCGTCGTCCATGTCGTCCCGGGACAGCAGCGTGATTCGGTTCAGGTATGTGTAAAGGCTCGGATCGTCGTTGTCGGGATTCGACTCGTACCTCTCCATTGACTGCATGAGGCTTTCTATGTTCATCATCTTGAATCGCGCCGCCTTCTCGCTTTTCTGGTTTTCTTCTATCAAGTAATCGTTGTATCGTATTTCGTCGATGAAGCTTCTGGCCTTCTTTGAAAAGCCTCGCCCGCCGAGAATGGACTTTCCTTTTTCGATTAGGTCCCTGAACGCGCTCAGGCTTTCAATCTGGCTGTCGGAAAAATCGCTGGTGCTCTCGGTCTCGCCGAACAGGTCCGCCTGTGCGTCTTCAGGTATGCTCAAAATCGATTGTATTGCGTCCCAGAGCGAGCATGAGTTCATCTTCGCGATGTTGTTGAGCTTTTCGATGGTGACACGCCCGATTCCGCGCCTCGGGGTGTTGATTACCCGCAGCAGGTTCACGTCGTCGTCGTGGTTCGCCACTATGCGGAGGTATGAGATGATGTCCTTGATTTCCTTCCGCTGGAAAAAGCTCGTTCCGCCGCTCATGGTGTACGGAATGTTTTCCGAAAGAAGGGCCTCTTCCAATGCCCGGCTCTGGGTGTTCGCGCGCATGAGGACGCAGAAGTCCGAGTACTTGCGCTTTTCTGTGAGCGCAATGCCGCGTATGGACTCAATCACGAAATCCGCCTCGTCCGTCTCGTTTTGCGGCATGAAAATCTCGATGGGCTTTCCGTCGCCGTTCCCGCTCCAAAGCTCTTTTTCCTTCCGGTTCGTGTTGTGCTTTATGACACCGTTGGCCGCCGCGAGGATTGTTCCGGTGGAGCGGTAGTTCTGCTCAAGGCGTATTTCCCTCACGTTCGGGAAATCCTTCTCAAAATTCACGATGTTCTCGTAGTCCGCGCCGCGCCATGAGTAGATTGATTGGTCGTCGTCGCCCACCACGGCAACGTTCTTGTCGGAAAGCAGGTGCATTAGCTCGTACTGCTGGTGGCTTGTGTCCTGGAATTCGTCCACCATGATGTACTTGTAGCGGCTCTTGTATTTTTCCAGGATGTCGGGGTGTTCCTTGAAAATCCTTATCGGAAGCGTGATGAGGTCGTCGAAATCGACTGCATTGAACAGCTTTAGCCCTTCCTGATAGCCCTCGTACAGCTCCTTGTACATCGATGTCTCATGGTTCCACGTTTTCCGCCCGGTCTTGATGTCCGAAAAGAGTATGCCGATTTTGTATATGTCCATCGCCTCTTGGGAGTAGCGCAGCTCGCGCCCGGTTTCCTTGATGAGCGAGTTCCTGTCGGTCTCGTCGTAAATCGAGAAATTCTCGCGCCAGCCGAGCGCGGCGATTTCCTGCCTGAGAATCCGCACGCCGAAAGCATGGAATGTTGAAATCGTGAGCATGGGAAGCTTCTTCCCCGTCAGCTCCTTGATTCGCTCTTCCATCTCCCGCGCCGCCTTGTTGGTGAATGTGAGCGCGAGAATCTGGCTCTGGGGGATTCCCTTGTTCAGCATATGGGCTATTCGGAATGTGATGACGCGTGTTTTCCCGCTTCCCGCGCCCGCGATGATGAGGATTGCGCCGTCCGTCGTCGTCACCGCATCGTACTGCTCTGGGTTCAATTCGTTTTTCAAGTTTGATAAATCGGTCATGCGGGAATGATAGCAGTTTTTTTGTTGTTTGCCACGCCCGATGTTACGTCTTGACAAAAAGACGTTGAAACTAGTATAAATGTATAGTTATGTTTCTGTACAATATGGTCATTGCTCCGATTGAATACATAGTCGATTGGGTTTTCAACTTCATACTGGTAAAATTCGAGTCCGTCGGCGTGATTGGGGCTGTCTTGGGCGTGAGCCTTGCCATAAATTTCCTTGCGCTTCCGCTGTACACGATTGCGGACCGCCTTCAGGAGAAGGAGCGTGCCGTCGCAAAGAAGCTGGAATATCGCGTTGGGCGAATCAAGAAGGCGTTCAAGGGCGACGAGCGTTTCATGATGTTGCAGACATACTACCGGCAGAACGGCTATCATCCGCTCTATGCGCTCAGGAGCGCCCTTTCCATTCTGATTGAGATTCCGTTTTTCATCGCGGCGTACCACTACCTGAGCCACAGCGAGGTGCTGCGCGGGGCGAGCTTCTGGATTTTCGGCGACTTGGGCGCGCCCGACACGCTTTTTCATGTGGGCGGCATGAAAATC
>JAFPYB010000227.1 GCA_017412405.1 Treponema sp.
CCGCCGTAGCGGGCTTTGTCGCCGTCACGAAGCTCAAGTGCCTCGTTTTCGCCGGTTGAAGCTCCAGAAGGAACTGCTGCACGGCCTAAAACACCGTTTTCAAGAATTACATCTACTTCTACAGTAGGATTTCCGCGAGAGTCGATGATTTCCCGACCGATTACATTGCTGATTTTTACAGAATTAAGCATATTACCTCCAAAAATTCCGCTTAAGTGGCGTTGCACGGATGCAACGAATATGTGAGTTTCGAAGAAACTCAGCCCCTGTCGGTGCTACAAGGATGTAGCACCGACAGGGCAACCTCCAAAATGCGAAAGAAAGCAAGTTTGATGAAGACTTCCTTACACAGCAGAAATGGAATATGTGCCCTCAGCAAACTTGCAAAATACCCTATATGGCTGGTATAGAGTAGTTAGTTTTGTCTAACATCAGTTAGATTAAACTTTCCCGGTTGTTTTGTCAATATTACATTTATACTTTTCTACACGCTCCACCTGGCCTCTTTTGCCTGTAAGTCGTGCATTTTTACGAAGAGTGAACCGCTCTTTTTGCGCAGGTCGGCAGGGCTTCCTTCTTCAGCGACCTTTCCGTCTTTTAAGACTACGATTTTGTCCGCCTTTTCCACGGTGCGCATACGGTGGGCGATGACAAGGACGGTTTTGCCTTTTAAAAGGCGGGAAAGGGCCGACTGCACTTTGCTTTCGTTTTCCACATCGAGTGAGGCGGTGGCTTCGTCCAAAAGGACAATCGGCGCGTTTTTGAGAAGGGCACGGGCGATTGAGATTCTCTGCCGCTCGCCTCCTGAAAGTTTCGTGCCGTTCTCGCCGATTTTTGTGTTGTAGCCGTCGGCAAGTTTCTGCACGAACTCGTCACAGTTGGCATCCCGGGCCGCCTGCATGACTTCTTCGTCCGTCGCACCGTGTTTTCCGAGCCTGATGTTTTCCATAACGGTGTCATCAAAAAGAACGACATCCTGAAAGACCATTGAGTAATCTGTCAAAAGCGTTTCCGGCTCGATTGTCTCTATGTCGATTCCGCCCACGGTGATTTTTCCGCTGTCCGCAACCCAGAGGCGGGCCGCAAGTCGGGCACAGGTTGATTTTCCGCTTCCGCTCTCGCCTACGAGGGCTGTGACTTCGCCTTCCTTTGCGGTGAACGAAAGACCGTCCAAAACTTTTCCGTCGGAATAGGAGAATGAAACATTGTCAAAAACGATGTCGTGTCCGTCCGGCTTGAATTCGCTTTTTCCGCCGGCAGATTTTGTGTCGTAGATTTCCATGAGCCGCTCGGCCGACACTTCCGACATGAAGGCTTCTGCAATCAGGGCAAGGCTCTGGTCAAAGGGGGCGTACACTCGCGTAATCACGAGAAGGAAGGTGAAGAGCGTCATAAAATCAATCTGCCCGGAAAGGATGAGGTTCGCACCTGTGAGAATCGTCGTGGCAACCCCAAGCCGCATGATGACGCTGGCCGCGTTCACGAAGATTCCTGTGGCAAGCTCGCCTTTAATCATCGTCTTTTCCTGAAAATCAATCGTTTTGTTCACTTCAGAAAGAAATTTCTCTTCCTGATTTGTTGCGTGAATTTCCCGGAGATTTTCGATTGTTTCCTGCATTATGTCGGAGACGGCAAGGCTCGCTTTTTTTGTTTTTTCAGCATTCCGCTTTGCCATCTTTCTTGAGCCGAACAAAAGTGCGAAGGCGACGGGAACTCCCCAAAGGCAGGAAATCATGAGCCGCCAGTCAAAAAGGGCAAGCATTACAGCCACAATTGCGGTTGAAACGTAGGAGCCGTAGAGATAGCCTAAGACATGCGACCAGACATGCTCCATGCGGTTCACGTCGCTCATAATCGTCTCGGTCAAATCCGCCAAATCACGCTTTCCGAAAAAGGAAAGGGGAAGTTTTCGGAGCCGTTCGGCAATCCCGATTCTCATCTCCTTGATTTCGCCGTAAACCAGGCCGTAAGTCGAACGGTACTGCTGAACGTGCGTCAAGAGCGAGAGGACGGCGAATCCAAGAATCAGTGCGATGAAAAATGCCGTTTTTGGAAGAGCTTCGCCTTTTGTGTGAGTTTTCATGAATCCTTCCATCAAAAAATAGAGGATTCCTATTCCGCCCATGACGACAAGATTCACGATGACCGTCCAGAACATCCCTTTTTTTGTGTTTGAAAGGCCTTTGTCTGAAAGCGCATATTTTCTTTTGAATTTTTCCCCGAACATCACTCGTTTCCTCCGATTTTCCATTCTGCGGCTTTGTTGTAGTCCGCCCACATTTTTGCGTAGCTTCCGCCTGCGTTTTTGAGTTCTTCGTGCGTGCCAGTTTCGATTATTTTTCCGCCCGCAAGAACGATGATTTTGTCCGCGCCAACGACGGTGGAAAGGCGGTGCGCAATCATCACCACGGTTTTTCCTTTGGTGAGATGCCTCAAGGCCGCGTGAATCAGCTCTTCGTTTTCCGGGTCTGCGAATGCCGTGGCTTCATCGAGAACGACAATCGGCGCGTCTTTCAGAATTGCCCTGGCAAGGGCGATTCTCTGCTGCTCGCCGCCAGAAAGATAGGTTCCCCTGCTGCCGATTACGGTGTCGATTCCGTCCGGAAGATTTTTGATGATGTCTTCGCAGCGGGCTTCTTTCAAGGCCAAAAGCACTTCTTCCCGGGACGCATTCGGGCGGGCTGCACGTACATTTTCGAAAATCGAAGTCTTGAAGAGCCTTGAATTCTGGAAGACGAAGGAAATTTTTTCCATCAAAACTTTCTGCTCGATTTCCTTTACATTCACGCCGCCGATTTTCACTTCGCCGCTTTGCACATCCCAGAAGCGGGGAATGAGGCTTGCGGCCGTTGTCTTTCCGCCTCCGCTTTCTCCCACCAATGCAATCGTCTCGCCGCTTCTGGCTTTGAACGAGACGTTTGAGAGGGCCGGATTGTCGCTTCCATCGTAGGTGAATGTTACGTTTTCAAATTCAATACTGTTGTCGCTTGGAAGTTTGGGATTTTCGCTCTGGCTTAAGACTGGAGCCTTCATCACGGTGTCGATTCGGGCGAGGGCTGTGCGCGCAAGGAGCGTTCCGCTTGAAGCGAACATGATTCTGGCAAGTGCCGTTGAAATGATTGCGCTGAATACGGCATAAAAAGCGAAATCCGTCAAAAATTCAGCGAAAGTTCCGCCAGAAAGTGCTTTTGGGGCAAGCAAAAGGGCGGCTGGAACCAGAAAGATGAAAACGCCTTCCGTAACTGTCAGGTTCACCGATTGCGGGAGCCTGCACACGCCGTCTGTGTATTCTTCCGCCCGTTTGCTGTATTTTTCGATTGCTTCCTTAAAAAAGCGGAATGAGTAAACCGTCTGCTGGAAGACTTTTACGACTGGAATTCCGCGGACATATTCTGTTCCGGCCTTTGCCATTTCGTCCTGCGCGTCCTGGTAAATCAGCATGAGCTTTGCGTTTTTTCCGCCCATCATCGTGCAGAGCATGAGAATGGAAATCACCACCGAAAGAAGGCAGGCTGCCCCCATTTTCCAGTCGAAAACGAACATCAAAACGACTGTGGAAAGGAACATTGCCGCCGTTCCGGAGATGTCCGCAAGATTGTGGGCAAGGAGTGTCTCAGTTTCACTCGCTCCGTTATCGAGCTTGTTGCGCAAAAGCCCGGAGCCGTTGGAGTCGAAAAAGC
>JAFPYB010000228.1 GCA_017412405.1 Treponema sp.
CATTCAGCAAAATCTCGGCTGGAAAACTCCAAGCGAGGTGGCTGCTTAAACTGTCCTAAATTTTGGGGTCAGTTCAAAGCGATACGAGAAGGAGGGCTGTTAAAAATCCCCCCCCCGCCTGTACATTTGAATAGCTTTCATAAGATTTCTCCTATAAATATGGATATTGCGGCTGTCCTAGAAGCAAGTGTCATGCTGATCCTGAATCAAGTTCAGGATGACAGTTACAGCATCTACGCCATCTGCAGCATTGAGATTCCGAAACGAGTTCGGAATGACACAGCTAACCGAACTTTTTGGACAGCTACCATTTTAATTTTACTTCAATTAAGGCTCTTTGTCATTAGTTCGGGCGCAAAACCCACTGCGCCGAGTAAGTTACGCAAGCCCTTCACCCCTTCCACGGAAAGCCCGATTGCTTCCGCAATTTTCTCTGGCGGGAGAACATTCATTATGGGAAGGTTCTTTGCATTCTCGACGGCTTTCTGCCCAGCCCCCTCGCTCAGCCCTTCCGCACAGGAACTTGAAAAAAAACTTCTCGTCGTCAGAAACCAACACGCCACTAAAATCCCAGTTCCGCCAGTGCCTTTTCAGCTTCCGCCCGCTCGTCGTAGGGCATAACGCGGTCTTTGTAGATGATGGAGTTCTCGTGTCCTTTTCCCAAAAGCAGCACGATGTCGTCATTGTGAGCCATAGAGAACGCCTGCCTGATTGCAGACGGTCTGTCCGGCGTGATGAACAAGTTCTCGCCCAGCTTTTTTCCGCCCCTTTCTGCACCGACTGCAATCTGCTTCAAAAGCTCCACAGAATCTTCCCCCCGGGGGTCTTCATCCGTCAAAATCACCACGTCGCAGAATTTTGCCGCGATTTCCCCCTGAATGGGACGTTTTTTTACGTCGCGCTCGCCGCCAGAGCCGAAAAGCGCAATCATCCTGCCGGCGCAACGCCGCCTGATGGGCGGGAAAATAGTCTCGAAGCTGGAGGGAGTGTGGGCGTAATCGATTATAAGCTCAAAGGGCTGCCCTTTGTCAACAACGCTCATGCGCCCCGTCACGCTAACAAGTTCCGCCGTCTTTTCCGCCACAAGCTCTATGTCCGTGCCTGTGAGCCGTGAGACAGCCGCAATTGCAGCCATGAGATTATAGGCATTGAACGCGCCTGGAACAGGAGCCTTCACATGAATCACCTTGCGCACTGGCTTTGAATCAGCATCCACCAGATTCGGCTCGCTCATGTCGAACGTAAGCCCGAACCGTGCGCTGGCAATGTTCCGCCCAACCAAGACAGGAATTCCATCTGGAATAGGCGGAAGGGGATTGGCGTTCATGCTCTCGGCGGCCTGCTTTCCGGCCTTTCCCTCTGTGGTAAAACCGATGACGCTCTTTTTTGTCGCATGGATGAAATACTCCGCCGATTCATCCTCCAAATTGACAATGCCGAAAGAAGGCACAGTCACAGGTCTTCCATTTATGATTTTTTCGTGATTGCACTCGTCCAGCTTTCTGAACAGATTCGCCTTGTCAAAGCGATACTGCTCGAAGGTCTTGTGAAATTCAAGATGCTCCATGGTCACGTTCATGAAAATGGCGCAGTCGTAGTCGATGCAGCCGGTCCTGTTCGTTTTGGGTGAAAGACCGTGGCTGGAGCTTTCTATGACCGCGTATTCGCAGCCGTTTTCCACCATCTCGGAAAGCCGCGACTGGATGATGGGAGCCTCGGGTGTTGTCTGATGCTCCGAGTTCGCCACAGCCTCGCCGCCGTTGGAATACTGCACGGTGGAGATAAAGCCCGCCTTGTGTCCCATAAGGCGCAAAAGCTGCCACACGAACGAGACGGTGGAGCTTTTTCCCTCCGTGCCGGTCACACCAACGATGCAGAGTTTTTTTGACGGATTTCCGAAAAATGCCGCGGAAATGGGCGCCATGGAAAAACGCGCGTCTGGAACACGCACAAAAGCCACGCCGGCGTTCTCCGCCACCAGCGAGTCATCGATTGCGCCCTGAAAGACCACGGCGGAGGCCCCGTTTTTTATGGCCTGGGGAATGAATACATTTCCCGTGGTGTGGGTGCCGGGAAGAGCAAAAAAAAGCGAACCGGTTTTCACCGCCCGCGAATCAAAAGCCAGCGCACTGATTTCTGGATCAGACGTGCGCTGGGAAACAACAGTATGTTCAATAGCACCAAGAATTTCAGAAAGATGTTTCATAATATAGAGCATTCCTCATTCAAGAAATAAATTCTCAATCTTCTTTATTTCGATTGCATATTTCTTCTCTTTCTCTTCAAGCTCATTGCCGTCAATATGGCGGTTGTTAATATACTTCATGAGAACTTTGAATGTTTCCGGGTCAAAAAAGATTTTCCGTGGATTTACACCGCCAGTATCCGACTTGATGACGGGAATGTTGAGTTTCTTCAGGAACTCGAACGCAAACTTGCTGTTCGTGTCGCCAACTTGATTTTGCGACGCGTTCATGTTGAAAATGTTTCCGCCGCCGAACACTTTTGCCTCAAGCCGGGCAAGCACGCCACCTTTTTTAACGATGTCTTCAATCAAAAGGTCAATAGCGTACTCGCCGAATTTTCCCATGAGTTTTTTTTCGGTATCCTCGTCAAGGCTCGTGTCGCGGGCGAGCATAAAATGATTTATGCCCCCAACCCGCGCCACCGGGTCATACAAAACGATGCTCACACAAGACCCCAAAACGGTGGAAATCATTTCGGTTCCTGTGGTTGAGTAGTATTCACCTGGATAAATCGTGACCACTTCTTTTTTGAAGTGCGAGTCGTAGTATCGGTTCATGAACGCTTAGAATAACGTGACTTCTCCCGACGCAGACCCCTTTTCCACAGAAAGACCGGAGATTTTTCCCGCAGCCTCCTTGTGGGCCGTAATCGTGAACTGCTTGATAAGGTCGCTGAAACGGTTGTTGCGAATATCCCATGTTGCAAGACCTTTTTCATTGAGCAACTTTGCCTTCTGCTGGGAAAGTTCCTGCTCAGAATTTCTCATTGACCGAATGAACGCATCAAGCTCGTCGCCGATTTTGCGCAAATCCTGCAAATTCTGCTGAACAGTGACGCACTTGTTCTGGAAACCGTCAGGGAACACAGTAAAGTTCTGGATTACACCCTCCAGCACATCGCGCTTCTGCTTCAAATCCTCAAAGAAACGGTTTTTCTCCACGCGGAGGGCAACCATGTTCTCGTTGTCCTTCTGGATTGATGTGGTGAACGTGTTGAGCATGAGGCTCGTTTCTGCAATGAAGCCCTCAAGAAGCTCCTGCATTGAATCAAGGGAGCCGTTGGCAGACTGGATGAGATTGTCCATGTCCGTAACCGAGTCCTGAACCGACTTGATTGCGTCGTTCTTTGCAACTTCAATCTGCTGCAGGATTCGGACGTGGTGCAGGCGGCTCATGACCGGCTTGAGGTTGTCGAACACGGCGTAGATTGTGCGCGCGCGTTCCGTGATGTTCTGACAAGTGTGGAGCAAGTCCTTCTGTACAAGGTGGTAGTTGTTGAACTCGCCGAGCATGAGCTGGAACGCTTCGATGAGAGCGTTCATGCGCTTTTCAAGGTTCTCAGTTCCAATGGTGTGTTCCGCAAGGAAGCGGTGCTCGAAGTTGTTCTTTTCGGTCTCCACGGAATCAAGTTTTTCAACAACCTTGTTCCAGTTTGAGTCGAAAATGGAGCAGCTGTCTGAAACGTAGCCGCTGATGTCGCGGAGAACTTCGCTCATGAGCTGGTAGATTGCAATGTTGAAGCTGATGAAATCAAGCTGCTCGTCCACGGACGTTGATGCAGCAGGCGTTTTTCCCAGCTCGTCGAAGCATCTGAGCACATGATCCAATGCCTGGCGAATCATGTCCTGGAGCTGCAATCCCTCCATTGCCTTTTGGATTGGCGGGTAAATGCTGTCAATGTCGTACTCCATTGCGGCAATTGGGTCAGAAACACTCTGGATAAGGCCACGAATGTCGCTTGAGCCGGAATTTCCCTTTGCAGACAAACTCTTCTGGGAATCAAGAATACCAGAGAAAATCTCTTTGAGCGTGTTGATGTGGTCAAGCAACTGGGATTCCTCGTCGCTCAGTTTGTCCGAGAAGAGGAACATATCGTTTGAAAGACGCTGGAGGTTCTCGGTAATCCGCGAGAACGCCTGGCCCTTTTCGCCCGACTTGATGGAAATAACCATTGCATTGAGCGCAATCAACTCCATCTGCTCGGAGTCTTCCTTGATTTCCGCAATCATTTTGTCCAGCTTCTTGATGTCGTCGATTTTTTTGTTGAGCTGGTCGAACAACGGATTGTACTTTGCGCCGTAATCCGTGAACAAAGCACTTTCCTTTGCGGAAGAATCAACATCGCTTTTTGAAAGAGTGTCGAACAAGCCTTTGAGCGTTTTGAGCGAAGTTCCACCGTCACGGTTCAAGAGCGACGGAAACAAATTCCCAAGCTGCAAGAAAATTTCTTCGGAGCGAGAACTGATGTTTTTAATCTCTCTGATGGTTTGGTTGATTTCCATAAAAATTTCCCCTCAATAATATATTGAAATATTAAAACATTTTATGTTTGTTGGTCAAATTCTGAAGCCAACGTTTCCAAATCGGAAGAATCCGATGTCAAATCAGTGGTGAACATTGTTTCATTCAATTCATACGAATGAAGCAAAATCCGTTCCGCCGCCGTGCGTATTCCGTTCACGAATTTGCAGTTCGGCTCCGAAATGGCAAGCGGTGTTCTTGTTGCAATCGCATAACTTATTTTCGGCTCTCTAGGCAAAAAACCCACAAAATCCATCTGCAAACCCAACTTGTTGAACACGAGGGCGCGAAACCGCTTTGCCATCTCAAGGTCTTCCGATGTCTCGCCCATGTTCACGATGACCTGCGGCCTGAATTTTCGGATTTCGTCCATGAAGTCGGCATTTTCGCCGCCAAATTCAGCCTGCGTCTTGTGCACCAAATCGATGAAGGACATTTCCGTTCCCGACGTGCTGTTCCGTATGTACTCGTCTATGAACTTGCGTTCACGGCTCCTCGCCTTGAACTGGGCAGTGAAGAACCGGAATGCAGCCGACTTCATGAACGAGTACGCATTCAATATGGAAGTCAGCTCGGGGGTGGTGACAACGACCGAATTGTGCGTCAAAAGGAAAAAATCAAGCGTATTGTACGTTGTGCCAGCCCCCAAATCAAGAATGATGTAGTCGGCATCAAGGTCTGCAATCTTTCTGATGATTTTTTTCTTTGTCATTGTGTCGATGTTTGAAGTTCCCGGATACAGGCAGTCGCCGGCAATGAACTTTAGATTCTCTACAGAAGTATCCTGCAGCAAATCAGACAAATTGTCCGACTGCTTGTAGATAAAATTTCCCATCCCCGCATGATTATTCTTCAACCCCAACAGTGTATGCAAATTTGCCCCGCCAAAATCAAAATCGGCAAGAATGACGCGTTTCCCATTTTGGGCAAGAATTATTGCAAGATTAACGGAAGTAGCAGATTTTCCCACACCTCCTTTTCCGCTGGCTATTGGAAGAATATTTATCATATCTTATATAGTATAAATTCAAAATTTGGATTTTACAATCGAAATTGCCAACATCGCTTGAAAATTTGCGGTAAAAATTGATTTATCGTGCTAAAATTGAATGTATGAATCATTACATGGAACAACTCAAAGAATTGAGCGAAAAAAATGGGCCTTTGTGCGTTGGGCTGGACACTGATCCGTCTTATCTGCCCGAATCGGTTTTGAAGAATTTTCCGTCGCCTGCCGACGCGGTTTTGGCGTACAACAAAGAAATCATCGCACGTGTAGCCAGCGAAAAATCGGCTTGCTGCTGCAAAATCCAGATTGCGTACTACGAGGCGATGGGGCTTTCAGGATTGAAGGCATACAAGGAAACAATCAAGGCTGTGAAGGATGCGGGGCTCATCGCCATCTCGGACATCAAGCGCGGCGACATTGCGGACACCGCAAAAGCATATGCGCGGGCGCACTTGGGACGCGGCTCGGATTTTGAGACCGACATCATCACGGTGAACCCGTACATGGGCTTTGACACCCTAAAGCCGTTTTCCGAGTACGCAAAGGCAGAAAACGGCGGAAAGGCAATGTTCGTCCTGCTAAGAACGTCCAACCCAGGCATGGTTGACATAGAGCAGGAGGAGCTTAAATCGGGCGGGCGCGTCCTTGACAAGACGGGCGCAGAGCTGGAGCGGATATGCGCCCAGTTCGCCGCCGAGTACCCGAGCCAAAAATGCTCCCCCGTGGGCGCGGTTGTGGGCTGCACGGAGGAAAGCGACGCAAGGCTCCTGCGCGATGCCCACCCAAACATCTTCTTCCTGATTCCGGGCTACGGCGCACAGGGAGGAGCCGCACGGATTGCCGCCACATTGCTGGACAAGGCGGGCGGCACGGTCAATTCAAGCCGCGGCATTCTGTGCGCATGGAAAAAAGACCAAGCCCTCGAAGGAAAAAACGCCCCCACCCTCGCGGACATTGCGGACGCGGCGGCCCGGGCGGCAAAGGCCAGCACCGAGGATTTGCTTTCGGCAAAGAAAGCCCTCGGCATATGAGCCGTGTCCGGCGGGCAGACGGTTCCATGTCTGGAACAAATTGCCCGCCGAGGTGCGGCATGAGGCGTATTTTCGATCCTTCGGAAAACGGCTGGTCGCAAAGCGTCCTCACCTGCTCCAGCGATATTTTCGCCCTATTGTACTTTCCCTTGACTTCTTTCATACAATGCCTCATCATCATTCAATTTTCTGACGAAGCAATTATAGCACGACCACTCTATCATCTTGTGGCAGAGCAAAAGAAAAATGCAGAGAATTTTGGTTTTCGGTCAAAAAAAATTCTTGGCGGATAATGGAATCGGGCTTTCCTCAGCTCTCAACTTTCCATTCGGCGATGTTGCGCTCTTTTGTGGAGAAGTTCACGCCGATTTTGAAGATTTTGCGCCTGTCGCTGGAATAGGGCTTCGCGTAACCCTGCTCATCAATCTGCCGCAAGGCCTCGCCTGCCTGAGCATCGCGCTTGAACTCGAAGATGTAGACATAATCCGCCGTCTCAAGGATGCAGTCCGCCCTGCCTTTCGCCGAGTGGACTTCGGTGCGGGCGTACTTTCCCATCATAGTAAGCGACATGAAAATCACGTTCTGGAAATTCTGCTCCGTCACGGCCTCGGTGTCCGCACCCGCAGGGTAGGGCAATAGCGCAAAGAGGGCGGTGAACCACCTGTGCATTCCGTCCGTATCCCCCTCTTCAACCGCATCGTCCAGTATGTCGATGTTGAAGGGCGCGGGCTTGTCCTCGACATGGAGATAGCTTGGCGCAAGACTGTCCAAGAATCCGTATTTTACCTCGGCGTTCGGGAAACCCAGCTTGTAAGAGCGCTGCCTTTGGTTCCAGCTTTTTATCGTAAGGTAGCCCGACTGGTAGAAAAGCGGCGTGGGGTCGGCGTTTTCCGGGCGGTAA
>JAFPYB010000229.1 GCA_017412405.1 Treponema sp.
AACACCATCGCCTACCGAAAAAAAATCCGTTGAAAATTCATCGTTCGATTTGAGGAACGCAATGTATTTCCTGATTTTTTTCACGAGCTTGATTGTGCTGTAGTTGTGAGTGAGGCTCAAGTCTTCCACCATGCCGTGAAAAGAAAGGTTGTCGCTGATGATTGCCCCGTCTTCCGCCAGATTTTGCTTGAACTTTTCAAAAAACTTGATGTACTGTGCCTTTGCCGCATCAATAAAAATCACGTCGAATTCGCCGTTGATGCTTTGCTCCAGCGCATCTCCGTGAATGAGGGTGATTCTCTGGGATAGCCCGGCTTCGGCAATGTTCCGCTCCGCCGCCAAAAAACGGTCCCCGTCGATTTCAATTGTGGTCACGCGTATGTTGTCCCGCAGACGTGCGAATTTTATGGCAGAATAGCCGATGGCAGTCCCGATTTCAAGAATGTTCCTCGCGTTGTTTTTTACGATGTACTCGCAGATGAAATCAGAGCCTTCGTCCTGCATGATGGGGACTTCGTTCTTGACCGCGAATTTTTGCAGGTTCGTCTGCTCCACGTCCCGTTCGGACAGGATGTCGATGAATTTTTCAAGCTCGCTGGCGACGGAAAAGCAGAAGTCCGCGTTCTCCGCCAACAGCTCCTTTGTGTTCCCCAATCCGCCGCGGCACGCGACAGTCCTGCAGCCGAACGCCTTCCCCGCCTGAATGTCGATTTTGCTGTCGCCCACCATGATGACGTTCTCCGGGACGAAGGACGTGCCGTATTTTTCGTTGAGCTTCTTGAGAGCAAAGGAAAGCCCGTCCGGACTCGGCTTTTGCCTGATTTTTTCTCCGTTGTCGTCAGTTGTTTCCGGCGCGATGATGAGGTCAAAATACCGCAAAATGTCGAATTTCGCCAAAATTTCATGGGCGATTTTTCCAGGCTTGTTCGTGAGCATGGCGACTTTTTTGTTTTTTTCTTTTAGTGTGCGGAGAAATTTTTTGATTCCGGCATAGAGCGTGGTTTTTTCAACAGGATGCGCGTAATAGTATTGAAGGTACCAGTCTAGTATTTCGTCCAGTTTTTTCGATTTTGTTTCGTCGAAATGGTTTTTCGTGGAATATTTCAGGGCGCGGATTAACAGTGCCCGCGCACCGTCGCCGACGAACGAAATGAGTGTTTCCTCGGGGACTGGCCAGTAGCCGAAATGCTGGAACGTTGCGTTCACGGCGGCGGCAATGTCTGCCCCAGAATTGATGATGACACCGTCGCAATCAAAAATGTAAATTTCAGTCATAGCTTTCTTTCAGCGTACAGAAAATTTGCAAAAAAGTGAATGTGAAAAAATTCCTGCTTGTGATATGATTCTTTCTTATGGAAAATATTTCAACACGATTTCAGCAGACATCATTTTGGGCTGATTTTAAGTGCAACCACGGCTGGAAATCAGTCAGGAAAGACAATGTTTCGGTTCTGTACAGAACTTTTTCACTTGGATTCATGAAGTTTTCAATTGCATACGTCCCTCTTGCCCCAGAAAAAAAGGATTCTGAGAGCATGGAAGATTTCATCAAACGGATTTTTGATTTTTCCTCGGACATAAAATCGAGCTTGCCGAAAAATACGCTGTGCGTACGCTTCGACATTCCCATTGATTTTGATGACGTGCAGTCGCGGGACGGGAGCGTTCGTGAAATCTGCGGCATTGCAAAGGCGGAGCGTTTTTCGCTGTACAAGACGAAGGTTGATGTGCAGCCGCCTGACAGCGTTGTTCTTGATTTGTCGAAGAGCGAGGAGGAGCTGCTTTCTTCCATGAAGGCAAAGTGGCGGTACAACATCCGCTATGCGTCCAAGCACGGCGTCATAGTCCGCGCGGTTTCGGCGGGGAGCGGCAGCTTTGAGCGCGATTTGGAGTCGTTCTACGAGCTTTACAAGACTACGGCGGCGCGGGACGGAATCGGAATCCACCCGCTTTCATACTACAGGGATTTGATTGAGCGCAGCGACGACGGGACGAAAATCACGCTGTACATGGCGAGCCATGAGGGAAGCGATTTGGCTGCAATCATCACGCTGTTCAACAAGGACGAGGCGATTTATCTCTACGGCTGTTCAGGGAACGAAAAGCGGAATCTCATGCCGGCATATCTCGTTCAGTGGACGGCAATCTGCGACGCAAAGCAGTTCGGGTCAAAAATATACGATTTCTACGGCATTCCGCCCACCGGAGACGTGGCGCACCCAATGCACGGTTTGTACTTGTTCAAGACCGGCTTCGGCGGAAAAGAGGTTCATCGTCCTGGAAGCTTTGATGTCCCCTTTTCGATTTTGTATCGATTCTATACATTTGCCGAGGATTTCCGCGCGTGGTACCACAAAAAATTCATGAAGAAAATTCGTGGTCGATAGAATGTGATTGACGCGATGCACATATTTTGTTATAGTTTTAAGCACTTTTCTAATTTTTGGAGGTCCTCCTTTGGCAGGCAAAAAAACATCAGCAGAAAAAAGACACGAACAGAGCGAAGTTCGCCGTTTGCACAATAAAGCTATCAAAAGCGAGTGCCGCACTTATGCAAAATTGTTTGTAGAAGCTGTTCAGGCAAAAGATGCAAAAGCAGCTGAAGAAAAACTCAAGGCTTTGTCTTCAAAGCTTGATTCAGCTCGCAGCAAGGGTGTTCTTACACGCAATGCGGTATCAAGAAAAAAGTCACGCATGGCTAAACTCTACAATGTGACATTTGGTTCTGCAAAATAAGACGGGGTAAAATTTCCTGCGTCTTACACAAATAAGGGCTGTCCGCGTTTGAGGGGCGGCCCTTATTTTTTATGGAATAAATATTGTTTTTGGTGTAGAGTGTTTCTATGAGTGATGACAAAAAAAATGTTACCGTGCTTGGTCGTGAGACCGAATTCAACGGAACAATCGAATTTACGGACAACCTTATCATAACTGGGAAATTCAACGGAACAATAAAGGCGGCTGGCGACCTTGAGGTTGACAAGACCGCTATTTGCCAGGTTGATTCCATAAATGCCAACTCGGTGATTGTGTTCGGAAAAGTCACCGGCAACATTCTGGCGGAGGAGCGTATAGAAATCTGTTCCGGCAGCTCCGTCAAGGGCGACTTGAAGTCGGCGCGGCTCAGGATTGCCGACAATGTTGATTTCGAGGGGCAGGTGGAGATGCTCGACGCTGTTTCCGACGTGGATTTGTTCTCAATCGCCTCAAAAGAATTCAAGGAATCGCTTTTGATGAAATCGGATATTCCGCAGTAATTTTGATTTTTTTTGCAACTTTTTTTTTTGAATCGTGTCAAAATGATTAGACTTGTTCGGAATCTTCATTTTCTGGACAGGCTATTTGTAGGGTAGTTTTATGAATTTAATCAAAAATTTTATTGAGAAGGATTGTGATTTTTCAAATTACGACGATTTAAGAAAAAATTTCAAAATCAAAAAGCCTGATAATTTCAACTTTGCCTTCGATGTTGTTGATGTGTATGCGGAAAAAGACCCGGAAAAACGGGCGATTGTGTGGTGCGACGACAAAGGCGGGGAAAAATTCATCAATTTCAGGGAGCTTTCCGTCGAATCAAAAAAGGCTGCTAATTTTCTTTTGTCCCAGGGAGTCAAGAAGGGCGACAAAGTTCTCATGATTCTCAGGCGGCGGTGGGAATTCTGGATTACAATCATTGCCTTGCACAGAATTGGGGCAACGGCTGTTCCGGCCACCAACCAGCTTTTGCAAAAAGACATTGAATATAGAATAGATGCTGCAAAAATCAAGACAATAATCGCATGTGACGACCCTGTTCTAAAGGAGATTG
Source organism: Treponema sp. (assembly GCA_017412405.1). Taxonomy (GTDB): domain Bacteria; phylum Spirochaetota; class Spirochaetia; order Treponematales; family Treponemataceae; genus Treponema_D. Next base: position 3,809 of record JAFPYB010000229.1, read on the forward strand.
AGGCTGCGTGCGCGAACAAGAACCTTGTTGACAGGCTCATTCTCGTTTCATCTGCCCATGACGTAAAAACGACGCGCTCCGACTGGATTGATTTCCATGAGGGTGTTGCAGCCGCCAGCGATGATTTCGGGCGCGAAAAATGCTCCACGGCGAACGATGACATCATGCTGCTCTACTTTACGTCGGGAACATCTGGCTACCCAAAAATGGTTCAGCATGATTTCCTCTATCCGTTGGCGCACATAGTTACGGCAAAAATCTGGCAGAATGTGGTTGACGGCGGGCTTCACCTTTCCGTCGCCGAGACGGGCTGGGCAAAGGCCATGTGGGGCAAGCTCTACGGTCAGTGGATTTGCGGAAGTGCCGTGTTCGTGTACGACATGGTTCAATTCAAGCCGCACCTTCTCATGCAGAAACTTTCAGACTACAAGGTGACGACGTTCTGTGCGCCGCCCACGGTCTACAGATATTTGGTTCGCACCGATTTGTCAAAATACGACCTCTCGTCTCTCACCCACTGTGTCACGGCTGGCGAAGCTCTGAATCCCGAGGTGTACAACAAATTTTTGTCCCTCACCGGCTTGAAAATGTACGAGGGGTATGGTCAGACCGAGAGCGGAATCACGGCTGGAACTTTCATGGGGATGGAGCCTAAGCCGGGTTCCATGGGAAAACCAGCCCCCGGCTACGACCTTCAGATTGTCGATGA
>JAFPYB010000026.1 GCA_017412405.1 Treponema sp.
ATGCTCTATGTGACACCGATAAAAATTGCAGGAAAGCACTGGCGCAACAAGAACAGGCTTTCCGCAAAAATCAGGCGGCGCATTGCCCGTGAGCTTGACCGCCGCCGCGGACGCACATCGGACGAGGCAAGCGGCCAGACGATGTACAGCATCTACCACTTCTTTGCAGGCTCCAAGCCGCGCCTTGTGATTTTTGTCCTTTGCATTGTGGCGGCTTCTGCAATCGGCGTAAAGCACTTGGTTGTTGACACGGCAATGGTGAACTATTTCCCGCCTGACAGCAAGTTCAGGCAGGATTTGGCATATGTTGACGAGACGCTTTCCGGTTCCAACAGCATGTACGTTGTTGTGCGCGGAAAGGAGATGACTTTGGACGAGATGACGGCGAAGGACGACGGATTTGACTACGGCGAGTTCGATTTCACCGACCACTCCCAGGAGGAGACTTCTTCACCTGAAGGCGGTGTGGCCAGCGACTTTGATTTTGGCTCTGCTGTTGACGTTGCCGGCGACTTTGATTTCGGAGCTTCTTCCGATGCTTCAAGCGATTTTGACTTTTCGTTTGCACAAGAGGGCGAATCGGGTGACGGCGGGCAAAAATCCTTCCATATGCTCACAAACCCCGATATTTTGAAGGCTGTTGACAATATGCAGAACTACCTGCTTGCGACCCACCCCGAAATCGGGAAAATCGTTTCGTTCACCACGTTCATAAAGCGCATGAACCAGGTCATGCACGTGCCGGTAGACAACGGCGAGGATGGGGAGGCGCGTGTGTTGGGCGACAACGTTTCCATGCAGCAGCTCCTTACCCTCTTGAACAAGGCTTATGCCATGACGGGCGGCGAGAAGGCGACAATGAACGAAGTTGTGCGGGAGCTTGAGCGTGAGCTCAATTTCAACGGAATGGACTATTATGAGATTCCGTATGACGATTCAAAATATCTGGTCAACACGCACGAGGAGCTTTCCGATTTGGTGACGCAGTACTTGTATTTGCTTTCCAGCGACCAAATCACGCGCTTTGCCGACGACATGACGAATCCAAAGGCAATCCGCCTGCAGATTCAGCTCAAGACGCACAGCACGGTGGACAGCGGGCTGTTGATTTCTGACATCAAGGCGTATGCGGAAAAGAATTTCCCGGCCGGCTACGAGGTTGAGGCGACTGGAAGCGCCGCCCTTGAAAACCGCATGAGCCACCTTGTCATAACGAGCCAGATGATAAGCATCGTGTTCTCGCTTGTGATGGTGTTCCTCATCATCTCGCTGTCGTTCAAGTCTCCGCTGGCGGGACTCATCGGCGCGCTGCCCCTGGGTCTTGTAATCCTCCTGAACTTCATGGTCATGGGCGTCTCCGGAATCCGGCTTGACTTGTGCACCAGCATCGTTTCTTCAATTGCAATCGGTGTGGGAATCGACTACACGATTCATTTCATGGAGACGTACCAGAACCAGCGTTCGGCAATGTTCAAGCGGGAGCTTGTTTTGAATACGGATGTTGCGAAGAAAGAGCATGAGAAGCTTCTCCAGAAGATGAGCGGCGGCTATGCTGCCGACATTGAGGACGTGGCGCGCCAGACGTTCAATTCCAGCGGAAAAGGCATTGTCACCAACGCCCTTGCCGTGGGACTGGGATTCTTGGTTCTCATGTTCAGCAAATTCATCATTCTGCGCTACATTGGCGCATTGGTGGCTGTTGTCATGTTCACCAGCTCTTCCCTTGCCATGACGATTATTCCTGGTGTCCTGAACGCCTTCGATCCAAAATTCATGTGGACGGAAGAGGAAAAAGAGGCGTACAAGAAGGAAATCGCCCAGGAAAAAGAGCGAAAATCGAAAAAATAAGCATAAATCCGGCATTGGTTCGTAACTTTGAACCAATGCCGTGGTTAATATAATGAACTTGTTCGGAAACAGGTTTCCGGCAGATTTTGAAAGCGTTACTTGGAGGTACACACTATGAAAATGATTAAGACTTTGACAGCTGCATGTGCAACTTTGGTTCTCGGCGTAAGCGCATTTGCCATTGACGGAACGGAGGTCATGCAGAAAGTATACGATAGACAGAAGCCTGATTTTACGAAGGCTGCCGTGACACTCACACTCGTTGACAAAAAAGGTGCAAAGGAAGTTCGTCAGGTGGGCGAATATGGGCGGTGCAAGGACAATCTGACAGATGTTGTCATGATTTTCTTGGCTCCTTCCACGGTAAAGGACACACGCTTCTTGGTCAAGGAGAACAGGGATCGGGACGACGACAAGTGGATTTATCTTCCGTCCCTCCGCTCAACGCGCCGTGTTGCGGCTTCCGAGGGGGACAAGCCGTTCGTCGGTACGGATTTTTCATATGACGACATGAGCAGCCGCGAGGTGGAGGAGGACACCCACGAGCTTTTGAAGGAAAGCGAGGACAAGGGCAACTTCAAGGATTTGTACGTTGTCAAGTCCACTCCAAAAGACCCGAAATCAAGCCAGTATTCATACCGCATTTCCTGGGTCACGAAGGATTCGCTCATTCCGACATATATTGAGTTGTACGACAAGAAGGGCAAGCTTCTCAAAGTGAACGAAATCAAGGCAATCACGCAGAAGACTGGCAACAAGACTTACAACATTCCCACCGAGAACGTCATGACGAATGTTCAGACAAAACATTCTACTACGCTGAAAATGGTGAACATTGAAGTTGACAAGCCGCTCCAGGATGGATACTTCTCAACGAACTTCCTGAATACTGGAAAGCTGTAATAGGATATAAGGCAAAAAAAGAGCTCCATGACGGGCTCTTTTTTTGTCTTTATGCGATTTTTTAACGCTCCCTGCCGCCTTCGCGTCCTAGCTGCTCGGAGACTCGTTCAAAACGCTTCTCAAGCGTTTTGCCGGCTACGCCGTCACTCCCTGCCGCCTTCGCGTCCTAGCTGCTCGGAGACTCGTTCAAAACGCTTCTCAAGCGTTTTGCCGGCTACGCCGTCACTCCCTGCCGCCTTCGCAGCATAGCTGCTCGGAGACTCGTTCAAAACGCTTCTCAAGCGTTTTGTCGGCTACGCCGTCACTCCCTACCATTCCAGCAGTAGGTGCATAGGGTTTCGTGGGGGAGACCGGTGGAATTGAGCATGTCGTCAAGGCGATGGAAGTGGAGCGTGGTGAAATGGAGCTGTTTCCTGATTTCTTCCTGCATCCGTGCGTATTCGGTTGTGTCCGGGTCGCAGTATTTTGCCAGCGTCTCTGGGGAAGCGTCATCACCCTCAAACTGCTTCACCACGCGGCGGGCAATCAAATCCATCTCGCTTTTTGAGCGGCTGAAATTCAAGTATTTGCAACCGAACATGATTGGCGGGCAGGCTGGGCGCACGTGCACTTCCTTTGCCCCCGAGTCGTAGAGGAATTCCGTTGTCTCGCGCAGCTGCGTTCCGCGCACAATGGAGTCGTCAATGAGCAGTATGCTTTTTCCCTTGATGAGCTGCTGGACGGGAATGAGCTTCATGTGCGCAATGAGGTTGCGCTGGTCTTGGCTTGTGGGCATGAACGAGCGGGGCCAGGTGGGCGTGTATTTGATGAACGGGCGCGTGAACGGGATTCCGGCCTCGTTCGCGTAGCCTATGGCATGGGCTGTTCCCGAGTCGGGGACACCTGCCGCGCAGTCCGGGTGGATATTGTTGTCCCTGTCGCGCTTGGCAAGGAATTTTCCGCAGTTGTAGCGCATCGACTCCACGTTCACGCCCTCGTAGCAGCTTGTGGGGTAGCCGTAGTAAATCCAGAGGAATGTGCATATTTTCATTTCTTTTTTTGGCTGCTGCAAAATCTTGCATGAATCGGCAGTCACATACACGATTTCGGCAGGGCCAAGCTCGTGCTCGTCCTTGTAGCCCAAGTTCAGGTAGGCAAAACTCTCGAAGGAAAGACAGTGGGCGCCGTCCTTCTTTGCGATTTGGAGCGGGGTGCGCCCCAGCTTGTCGCGCGCGCCGTAGATTCCTTCCGGCGTGGCGACGAGCAGTGTTATTGAGCCTTTGATTTTTTCCTGCACATACTGGATTCCCTCAAGAATCGTCTTTTGCGTGTTTATCATTGCAAGAATAAGCTCCGTCTGGTTGATTTCTCCGCCGCTCATCTCAAGGAACGCGCCGCCGTTGTCCATCAGTTCCTTCACAAGCTCGTCCTTGTTCGTGACGATTCCCACCGTTGTCACCGCAAAACGCCCCAGATGCGAGCGGGCAATGAGCGGCTGCGGCTCATAGTCCGAGATGCACCCGATTCCAACGTGGCCGTGCATTTCCTCAATATCATGCTCGAACTTGGTGCGGAATGGCGAGTTCTGGATGTTGTGGATGGCCCGCTGGAATCTCCCCTCTGAATGGTACACTGCCATGCCGCCTCTACGCGTTCCCAAATGCGAATGATAATCAACGCCGAAGAACAAATCCAAAGAACAGTCGCCCTGAGAAACAACACCGAATATGCCGCCCATAAAAATACCCCATAGAAAAAAATCAGTGCCGCGCAATTAATGCAAAGGAATTTGCCCAGAAAAAAATTGTTGAACAAACCGATTGTAAATCGGCACTTAGTTAGTATAGAATTTTTTTCGCGCTCTGTCAGTTCATGGAAAACAAAGTGCAAAAAAAACGGCACTCCGCATGGCGGAATGCCGTAAAATAGTTATGTGCGACTACTCAGCGCGTCCTGAAATCTGGACAGTTCCGATTGTCGGCGCTTTGCCAGTGTCAATCTGCGTGTCCTCGTTTGCATATCCGTAGAGTGCAACACGGATTTTGATTGTCTCGTTTGCAGTGATTTTCTCACCAAGCGGGAACGTCTTTCTTACCTGACGTGCCTTTCTTGATGTGTCTGCGAACAATTCCTCCGCCACACCGCTTCTGATGAGCTGGACTGAAGCCGCCACATTTCCGGTTCCGTGGTTTCCAAAGGAAATGATAATCTGCTCAAGCTCCAAGTTCTGTTTTGCAGTGATTGGGAAATCAACATACACAACATCTTTTCCCTTGATTGGTGAAGAGTAGCCCGAGTAGGAGATTCCGCCGTCAGAATAGCTTGCGTTGTATTTTGACGGGTTGTTGCTCCAGTTCTGTCCGTCGCCTGAAAGACCTGCGCTTCCTGCTGTGGCAACATCCATGTTGTCTGATGTACCTGCATATGGAGAGCGTGAAGCCTCGTCGGAGTCGAACCAGCTTGCGGTGAACGCTTTCGGGTCAACTTTGTGGATAAGAATCTTGTAGCTGCCTGAAACACCCTTTGTGTCGCAAGAAGTTGCGGTTACTGTTACTGTCTTGTCCTCCGTGAGGGCTTTTGAGGTCAAAACGCCTGTGCTTGAGATTGAAGCTGCGCTTGGGTCGGAAACTGACCATACATAATCCTTGTTTGAAGGAATTCCCGGCTCCAATTCAGCAGAGAACTGGAGCTTCTTTCTTGACTCCATCTCCGTTGTGTTGTCTTTTGCAGTTACGGTGATTGCCTTTACAGGAACGAATGCAACGAGAGGATCCGGCTCAACG
>JAFPYB010000004.1 GCA_017412405.1 Treponema sp.
CCTGCCGCAATCGGGGCGGCAATGGCGGCGGGCGAAAAGCGCGTCATCTGCATTTCGGGCGACGGCTCAATCCTCATGAACATTCAGGAGCTTGCCACCCTCTGCGAGCTGAATCTGAACGTGACTGTCATTGTCCTTGAAAACGGAGCACTCGGCATGGTTCGCCAGCAGCAAGAATACTTGTTCAACAAGCGGTACAGCGCAAGCACGTTCATGTCAAACCCAGACCTGCTCAAAATCGCGGAGGGATTCGGCATTCGTTCCGTTGACGCGGACTTGGAGCCTGACTGGGCAAAAAAAGCCTTCGGCGAGAAAGGCCCGTGTTTTGTCAGGACAAAAATCTCTCGCTACGAGACCGTCCTTCCCTTCGTCAAGGCCGGCTCTGCGAATGTGGACGCGCTGCGGTAGGCAAAAAATAGAAAATCATCTTTGAAAAAATTAGGGAAAATATATGTCAGAAAAAGTGAAAATCAGAAGTACGACAGTCATTGCTGTCAAACGGAACGGAAAGGTTGCCATGGCAGGCGACGGGCAGGTGACGCTCGGAAACACAGTCTGCAAGGGAAATGCGCGGAAAGTGCGCAAAATATACAACGGGAAGATTTTGACCGGGTTCGCGGGAAGCGTTGCCGATGCGTTCACACTGCTTGACAAGTTCGAGGAGAAGGTGAAGGAATTTTCGGGCGACATTACGCGGGCGGCTGTGGAGCTTGCAAAGATGTGGCGCACGGAACGTATGCTCCAGAAGCTTGAGGCAATGCTAATCGTTGCCGATGCAAGCAAGATTCTCCTGATTTCAGGCGACGGAAACGTGATTGAGCCTGAAAACGATGTTCTTGCCATCGGTTCTGGCGGGAACTACGCTTACTCGGCGGCACTGGCATATCTTGACTCAAGCGATTTGAGTGCGCGGGATATTGCGGAGCGGAGCCTGAAAATCGCGGGAAACATCTGCATCTACACGAACGGAAACATTACAGTTGAGGAAATATAATATGGAAAACGAAAACGTGCAGAACTACAAGAAAATAGAAGGACTCACCCCAAAGGAAATAGTCAACAGGCTCGACGCATACATCATCGGGCAGGAGAAAGCCAAAAAGGCTGTCGCAGTCGCCCTCAGGAACAGAATCCGCAGAATCATGCTGAGCGAGGATATTCGTGACGAAGTTGCGCCAAAGAACATTTTGATGATTGGTCCCACTGGCGTGGGAAAGACAGAAATCGCACGACGGCTTGCAAAGCTTGTGAACGCGCCGTTCGTCAAGGTGGAGGCCACAAAGTACACGGAAGTCGGCTATGTTGGGCGCGACGTTGAAAGCATGGTGAGAGACCTCATGTCGGTTGCGTTCAACAACGTGAAAAAAGAGATGGAGGACAACTTGCGCGAGGCATCCAAGCCGCGCGTGGAAGAGCGTCTCCTTGACCTCCTGCTTCCAGGCAGCGAGAAAAAACAGCCTAAGCAATCGGACGATATCGACATCGATTTGAGCAAGCTTGAGGTGGTTCCATTCAATGGCACCCCAGAAGAAGCGCAGAAGCTCATGGATGAACAGAACAAGAAGTTCGCAGAGATGCAGGCCGCCGAGGAAAAACGGATTGAAGAAGAGAAGAAATCCACCGTGTCGGACAAGACGCGGGAAAAATTCCGCCAAATGCTCAAGGACGGGCTTCTCGAAGACCGCGAAGTTGAAATCATGGTCAGGCGGCAGAACAAAATGCCCAGCATGGAAATCATCGCCGGCGGCTCAATGGAAGACTTGCAGAGCGGCATGATGGAAATCCAGAATATGCTCTCGGGGCGAAACCAAAAGAAAAAGACAGTCACCATCAGGGAAGCGCGCAAATTCCTTACGGAGGAAGTTCTCGACTCCATGATTGACGCGGACAAGGTGTCAGACATTGCCAGGGAGCGGGTGGAGCAGAGCGGAATCATCTTCATCGACGAAATAGACAAGATTGCGACGAAAGGCGGCGAGGGCCACGGCTCAAACGTGAGCCGCGAGGGAGTCCAGCGCGACATTTTGCCGATTGTGGAAGGCTCTAAGGTGAACACAAAGTTCGGCGTGGTGGATACGACACACATTCTGTTCATTGCGGCGGGCGCATTCAGCCTTGCGTCCCCCAGCGACCTCATCCCGGAGCTGCAGGGACGTTTCCCGCTGCGCGTGGAGCTTGAATCGCTTTCAAAGGACGATTTCAAGCGCATCCTCATGGAGCCAAAAAACGCGCTCACAAAGCAGTACATGGCATTGCTCTCGACGGAAGGGCTTAAAATCACGTTCACCGACAATGCCATTGACCGCATGAGCTCCCTTGCCGAGGAACTGAACTCGAAGAGCGAGAACATTGGGGCAAGACGGCTTCACACCATCATGGAGAAAGTTCTTGAGGAAATCAGCTTTGACGCGGACGAACATTCTGGCGAAGAAATCAAGGTTGATGCAGACTACGTTGACAAAATGCTCTCCAACGTCATCCAAGACCAGGATTTGAGCCGCTATATTCTGTAGGATTTTTGCCGAATGAAAAAAAATTCCGAGGACGCCCAGCTCAACGAAATGGCGGAGCTTGCCTATCAATCTGGCGGCACGACGCACATTGTCCGTGCCGATGTGCAGGACGATAGCGACGACGAGACCGCAGAGACAAACTTGCGCCCCAAGCTCTTGAACGAGTTTTTGGGACAGAGCCAAATAAAAGAAAATCTCTCCGTGTTCATAAACACGGCACGGGAGCGCAAAGAGCCGCTAGACCACCTTTTTCTCATCGGGCCTCCAGGGCTTGGAAAGACGACGCTTGCCGAAATCACGGCGCACGAACTTGGCGCGGATTTCAAGGTCACGTCCGCACCGGCTTTGGACAAGCCAAAGGACTTGGCGGGAATTCTCTCCACCATCACGCCTCGCACGGTCTTTTTCATAGACGAAATCCACCGTCTCAAGCCCGCAATTGAAGAAATGCTCTACATTGCAATGGAGGA
>JAFPYB010000230.1 GCA_017412405.1 Treponema sp.
ACATACTTCTTCAACGGAAACAAACAGGGAAAATTCGACGAAAAACTTGAAGACTACATCGAAGTTCCTTCTGATGTGGTTCCTTTCGAGCAGCGTCCTTGGATGAAATGTGCCGAAATCACTGACAAAGTAATCGAGGCAATCAAGAGCGGAAAATACGACCACATCCGCCTTAACTATCCTAACGGCGATATGGTCGGACATACAGGCGTTTTCAACGCAGTCGTCTGCTCTATGGAAGGAATGGACCTGCAGCTTGGCCGTCTCAAGGCTGCAATCGACGAAGCTGGCGGCATTCTCTGTCTTACCGCTGACCACGGAAACTCTGACGATATGTACGAGCACGCAAAAGACGGTTCTGTCAAAACAGACAAGAGCGGCGAGCCAAAGGCAAAGACCAGCCATTCTTTGAACCCTGTTCCAGGAATCATCTACGATCCTGAGTACAAGGGCGAGTACGACAATACCAAGCTCAATGACGGTTTGGGAATCTCTTCTTGGCCTGCAACTCTCATGACTCTCATGGGATTTGTGCCACCAAGCGACTACGACAAGTCAATGGTCAATTTGAAATAACAAATGCTCGGGAACTGGCAGGCAAAAACTGCAAGTTTCCCGAACAAGCCTAATTCTCAGGAAAGGGGGCTGTCTAAAAAGTTCAGTCAGCTGTGTCATTCCGAACTCGTTTCGGAATCTCAGCACTGCAGATTGCGTAGATGCTGAAACTGTCATCCTGAACTTGATTCAGGATCAGCATGACACTTACTTCTAGGCCAGCTTCGGGCTGCTTGTGTTTATGGGGAGCGTTGAACGAAATGAAAAACAGTATCACAATGAAAGCATCAGCAATTTCACTTTCTTTGATTCTCACAATGTTCGTTGGTTGCAAAAAGGAACAGGTCAAAAACTTTACCATTGCAACTGGCGGCACAAGCGGCACATATTATCCGTTGGGAGGCGCAATCGCAGACATTTGGAACCGCAATGTGGAAAATGTGAACGTGACAATCCAAGCCACGGGCGCATCTGCTGAAAATGTGCGTCTAATCTCAACAGGCAACGCGGCATTCGCCATCGTGCAGAACGATGTGATGGATTATGCGTACAACGGAACTGATATGTTCGAGGGGGCGTTGCCAAACTTGGCGGCAATAGGCACATTGTACCAGGAAGTTGTGCAGATTGCCGCCAGCAAAACAAGCGGAATCAAGACAATCGCGGATTTGCGCGGAAAGCGGGTGTCCATCGGGGACGCAGGCTCGGGCGTTGAATTCAACGCCAAGCAGATTCTTGAAGGATATGGAATCACGTTCAACGACATTCAGAAGCGGAATCTTTCGTTCAAGGAATCTGCAGAAGAAATCAAGAACGGTACGCTGGACGCGTGTTTTGTCACGGCAGGTGTCCCGAACACGGCATTGCAGGAGCTTGCAAGCACCGCAGGTCTTGTTCTCATTCCAGTCACCGAGCCTGAAGCTGACAAAATCATGCGCAGCTACAATTTCTACACAAAGACGACAATTCCCGCAGGAACGTACAGTGGCAACAACACCGAGACAGACGCTCTTGCAATCAAGGCCATGCTTGCAGTGAACGAACAATTGGACGAAGAAACTGTCTATGAGATGACAAAAGAGCTGTTTGAAAACCTTGACGTTCTGGGAGCGGCACACGCAAAAGGAAAAGAAGTGAGCCTGAATGCAGCTGTTGACGGAGTTTCCATTCCGTTCCACTCGGGGGCAGTCAGATACTTTAGCGAAGAAGGGTTGACAACCCACTAGACATTTCGGAAACAAAATCCCAAAAGAAAAAGCGGATAGCGGGAGTCGGACCCGTCTCTCAGGCTTGGGAAGCCCACGTACTACCGATGTACTATATCCGCATGATTTTTCTATTTTATCTGGAACGCGAAACAAAATCAATAGTGCTGTCCAGGTTGTTTCCAAAAAATCGCAAAGGGCAAGACGACGCAGGAGACAGCCACCCCAGACTTATTTCATGTTTTCGCCAAGCCCCGCAATTTCGTCGATAGCAACGGAAATGCCCTCCGTTCCAGAAGACGCATTTTCAAGCTGGTCTGAAATCTCGGCGGACACGCTCACCTGCTCGCTGATTGACTTGAGGATGTTCTCGGAAAGCTGGGCAATCCGTTTTATGGCCTTGTTCGCCTCCCCGATTTTTCGCCGCGTCTCCAGCGTATTCTTGTTGTTCTTTATGACGATTTCCTGAATAGTCTCCGTGGAAGAAACGGTTTCCGCAGCCAGCGTCTTGACTTCCTTTGCGACGACACTGAATCCTTTGCCCGCCTCGCCGGCATGGCTGGCCTCGATGGACGCATTGAGAGCAAGAACATTCGTTGTCTCGGCAATGTCGCCAATCATCTTGATTGCCTCTGCAATCTGGTTCGTGGTGCTAGCAAGGCTCTCCATTGCCAGCGATGCCTCGTTCATCATCTGGTTGGCATTGTTCACGGTCTTTGTTACCGTTTCCGCATTGTTTGATATTTCCCGAATGTTGGACGAGAATTTTCCCATGGACTGAGAAATGGTGGCGATGTTGCCTGAAATCTGCTTGCTGGAATCCGATACAATATCAGCCTTTTCGCTCATCGTTGACATGGTGTCCTGAAGGCGCGCGCCGTCCTTGTGGATTTTGTCCATGAGCATTGCACTGTAGATTGAGCTTGATATTTGGTCTCGGAGCGCAATGTACGGACCGCCGTCCATCGGGCCTTCCTGAAAAATGATGTAGCCGATGAAAGTGTCCTGAAAATGTAGGGACTCCAAGATAAGCGAATGGAACGAAGCCTTTGGAAGGTACTGGTTCGGGAGAATCTTGCTCGTGTTGAACACCACGCCGTTTGACGGCAGCTTCATATGCTCGCCGTCGCGCACCGCAAGAATCAAGCGGCTCTTCTCAGGGACTTTGCCGTTCTCGGGCGTGTACTCGCAGTTTTCGTACAGGACAACGAACACCCCGGGAATCTTGAGCTTGCCCAAAGATTTTTCGAGAACCTTCATCAAATCGTCAATGTTGTTGCTGGCAAGCAAATCCGCGCTGACCTGCCGCAAATCAGTCTGGTAGCGGACCTCAAGCAGCGTCTCCTGCTTTTGGTAGCGGCTGTCGAACTCATGGATGAGGATTCGCGCCTGCTGGAACAAGTTTTCCGACACGTTTGAATAAATCGTTCCGCGGGCAATTTTGTTCGATTCGCGGTTCAAGATTGACAGAAAATCCTGCCACAGCATGAATTTGTTCGATATTTTCAGGAACAAATTGAGCGTCTTTTGGAACATGGCGATGAAATCAGTGTTCTCCACGTTGAGCGTCATGACAGCCGTAACGAATTTCCTCACGAGGGGAAGCGTCATTTCCTTGAAATAGCGAAGCACTTCCTGGTCAATGTTGCGCACCTTTGATATGTACGAGATGATTGTATCGGCCGTGTACTCAGACCACGCCGTGTTCTTCAAGTCGGCCTCCGCCTGCTCCTTGGTGTTCTCTGCCACATTTTTCTTGAAGAACGATTTTTTCTGGTCCTTCTTCTTGTGGATGTCCTTGTCTTCCTTGTGGATGATTGCCTGCGTGATTGAAGCCGACTTGCACCCGCACGACTCTGCAAGGACAAGCTGCGTGTTGTAGCGGAATTCGTCCTGCACCTGCTCGCCTGAAATGCGGCTCTGGATTGTCTGGAACGCCTTTATGCCCAGCCCCCTAAACGGCATCTCAACGGTGGTGATGGGCGGGTTGCTCCATGCCGCCTCGTCGGAGCCGTTGAAGCCGCACACCGCCACGTCCTGCGGAATGGAATAGCCCAAATCGGAGAGTTTTTCCTGAACACCAATCGCCACGTTGTCGCCAACGCACACAATGGCATCAAGGTTCTCGCCAGGCACAAGCCCGCGCTTGAGGAACTCGTCCACTGCCCGAGCGCCGTCGCTCAGCCCCCATCCGCCCGGCTCGGAGACATATTTCTCGTCCACCACAAGCCCGTTGTCCTTGAGAGCCTGCATATAGCCATCGTACCGTTCCTTTGCGTACACATGGATTGCAGGCCCGCGCACGAAGGCAATTTTGGTAAGGCCATGCACCTGGATAAGATGGTTCATCAGCTCAATCATGCCTGATTTGCAGTCGGCGAAAATGACGGGAGAGCCATGCACCTTGAACGTCATGCACACGAGAGGCGTTTTCTTGAATCGCTTGTAGTAGTTGGACGTTGCCTCGTCCACATCGGAGGAAGCCCAGGACACAACCCCGCCGAAAGTCTCGTCATCAAAAAGATTGTATATGATTGAACCGTTGCCCTTGTTCAGAATGGGTCCCAAAAAAGTCACCACGGGGATTTTTTCCGCGGCGCACTGGTCAACAAGCCCCCGCCACATATTCCGTCCCGTCGCATCGATTAAAGAACGTGTCAAAAAAGCAATCGTATTTTTTTTCATGGCTCAATCCCTTTTCTACTTTTTTTCTATAAAGATTATTCTATCACATTATAACCCAGAAATCCGATTTTGTGCCAAGAAAACATTGAATAAATCTGCCCGTGATTTTATACCTGGGACATGGCAGTTATCAAATAAGTCTATAGACTTTTGAAAATTCCTCCGTTATCTTAAAGGTATGGCACATTCGTTGAAATTTTGTTTTTTTGAAGAATTCGCGAAATCATATCTATATCCATTCACGGAGCGAGATTTGAAGAAATTGCTCGCCCAGTATGGCATAAAAGTCTCTCAGGAAGAAATCACCGAATATCTGGAAACAGAGCCGTTCATCTTCCCACTGGAAAAAAAGTACTTCATCACGCGGGCAGGCGCATTCACCGACAAGATTTTCAGCATTTGCCCCACGCGAATGGAAATCGAGCAGCAGGGTTTTGCCGCAGGCGACCGCTGCATTCCCTTCGTCAATTTCGAGCTTCTTCCGAACGAGCTGAAATTCGAGTTCATGGGGCAGCTTTTGCCCGAAAAAATAATCGAGGTTGACTCAAACACGGCGCGGGATTTGTTCACGCTCTACGGCGACGAATACGCCACCCAGTACATCGCCTCGGATCCGGTGAACAAAGACCTCCACATAATCGAAAACGGCTGCGAACTTCAAGGCCCGGTCAAGCTCACGGGCGTTTCCATCGATGAAATCATGCGGCTCACAGGCTTTTCTGCGGGAGACCGATTTTTGTGCCGCGTCAAGGATTGGGCAGAAGGCATAATCGAAGTGTTCCCGTTCCTGAACCACAACCTTTCCCCATTGCAGCAGAGCAGCCAAAAATTCGCCCAGGGGGAGTGGCTTGAATCGCTGGAGTCCGCCCTGCTCAAGAGCTTTGACAGAATCGGGCCGTGCACCACCATGGAAGAGCAGCTTGCGAAGGTGTTCTACGAAAACAGGAAGACGCTCTGCGTTCCGGACTGCGCGTCAATCCACGAATTTCTGCACTGGACGCGGGCCGTTCGGATGCAGCTGTTCGGTGTGGAAACGCGCCTGTGGAAGCGGGGCGAGGACATTCCTGCGGTGGGAAAATGGAACGAGCACATGATAGAGAACCTTCCCGTCCAAGTGAAGAACGACATCCTGCTTGCGCCGGACTTCCTAATCGACTGCTACCTCAAAGACTCCCTCTTTGAGAAGAAGAACGATTTTTCCACAATCATCAACAAGATTCTTCCGGCGGCAATCGACTTGACATCATCGGAAAAAAACTACATTTCATTGCAGATTCAAAACCGAAGTGCTATAATTCGCAATCAGTACAATTGGTTTGCAGATTTTGCTTTCGGCTCAATTCGGCACAGGGCGTTGGAGCTTTTCACGAAAGTGGAGCTTTTGATGAACGAACTCGATTTTGATACAAGCGATGTTTCATCTTTTCCGCAAACGGAGCTAATCGTTTTGTCCCAGCTGTACGCGCATATATTCCAAATGCTTGAGACGCTTTCTGCCGAAACTGAAAGAGTGGAGGAAGAAGAACTTTCCGCAATGGAGCTTTCCGTTGAGGGAATGGAATATAAATTTGAGGAAATACGGCTTCCGCTCATCTCCGCAATGAATCGAGTACGAAGCAAAAGATTTGCCGTCATTTAGGCACAAAGGGAGGGCATTTATGGAATTCATCTCATTATCGTCTGTTTTGGAAACGGGCGGACTTTACAAAAATATTTCTGGCTCGACAACAGAGGAAGTTTTTTCGTCCATCTGCAAAACGGTGGCACTCCCCAGCGGGATTTCGGCGGACGAACTCTACGATGCGCTGTGTGCGCGGGAGGCAATAAACCCGACTTCCGTTGGAAACGGAATCGCCATCCCCCACTCAAAAACGCCGCTCGTAAAGAACAACGACGAGCAGAAAGTCGTCATCTGCTATCTCAAGGAGCCAATCGACATGAACGCGCCGGACGGACGCAAAGTTTTCGTCATGTTCCTAATCCTTTCGTCGAACGTGCATTTCCACCAGCAGATGATTGTGCAGCTGGCGGCAATGTTCAAGCGTTCCGACTTTCGGCACGCTCTGGAGCAGCACGCGGACTTAAAGACGCTGCTCAAATTCGCAAGCTAGGCTACAAGAAGCAGCCCCATGTGCCATGTCATTTTGGGATGCTTCTTCATTATAAAAAACGAGGTTCTTATGAATTTAAACGGAATTGCTGCTGTTGCAAAATCTGTGCGCAGCCTGAGCATCGATGCCATCCAAAAAGCAAATTCGGGTCATCCCGGACTCCCACTCGGATGCGCAGAACTGGCTGCTGTTTTGTACGGAGAAATCCTGAAACACAATCCGTCAGACTCAAAATGGGCTGATCGGGACCGCTTCCTTCTGTCTGCAGGACATGGCTCAATGTTCCTGTACTCAATCCTTCATTTGAGCGGGTACAATGTAACGCTGGACGACATCAAATCGTTCCGCCAAGTCGGCTCAAAATGCCCCGGACACCCGGAATTCGGCTGGACTGACGGCGTAGAAAACACATCGGGACCGCTGGGACAAGGAATCGCCCTTGCAGTTGGCGAGGCTCTTGCCGAAACAATGCTTGCCGCAAAATACAACACGAAGGCGCACACGATTGTAGACCACTACACATACGCACTCGTGGGCGAAGGCTGCCTTGAAGAAGGCGTTTCGTCGGAAGCAAGCTCCTTCGCAGGACACAACAAGCTTGGAAAGCTCATCGTGTTCTATGACCAGAACAAAATTTCAATCGATGGCTCAACGGACATCACGTTCACGGAAGACATCGGGAAAAGATACGAAGCCTACGGCTGGCAGGTTCTCAAAGGCGACATGTACGACGTGGAGAACATCGCAAAGCTGGTGGAGGCGGCAAAGGCAGAAAAAGAAAAGCCCACGCTGATTATGCTCAAGTCCACAATCGGAAAATTCGCGCCAAAGCAGGGAACATCGGCAGTGCACGGAGAACCGTTGGGCGATGCGGACGTGGCCGAGACGAAGAAAAATCTTGGGCTTAATCCAGAAGAATTCTTCCATGTGGAGAAGGCCGCCTACGACTACTTTGCGGAGAAAAAAACATCGTTCATGCAAAAAGAAGCGGACTGGAAAGCCACATTCAGCGCATGGGCAAAAGAAAACCCCAAGCTCGCCGACGAATGGAACGCAAGCTTTTTGGGCGCGGCCGACGGCGATTCCCACGCGAACGACCCACAGTACGAAGTGGGAAAATCAGTTGCAACACGCACCGCTTCAGGAGACATGATAAACATCATGGGCGAGCGATATTCGTACCTCGTGGGCGGTTCGGCCGACCTCAAAGGCTCGAACAAATCCGGCATGAAATGCGATGGCGGCACATACACGAGCGAAAACCGCGCCGGACGCTCAATCGAATACGGAATCCGCGAGTTCGCCATGGCGAGCATTGCGCTGGGAATGTCGGTCCACGGCGGAATCCGTCCCTTCGTAGCCACATATCTGGTATTCTCGGACTATATGCGCCCATCAATCAGACTTGCCGCAATCATGAAGCAGCCGGTCATCTACGACTTGACCCACGATTCAATTTTTGTGGGCGAGGACGGTCCCACACACCAGCCCATTGAGCAGCTTGCATCTTTGCGCGCTCTCCCAGGCCTGCAGGTGCTCCGACCGGGCGACGCACAGGAAACGACGGCGGCATGGCACATGGCCATGCAATCAAAAGACCATCCTGTACTGCTCTCGCTCACGCGGCAGAACGTGCCTGTATACGAAAAAGAGGACAAGAACTGGAAGGAGACAATCAAGCGCGGCGCATACATCGTAAGCGGAATGGACAAAAATCCAGACGTAACGATTGTTGCCACCGGCTCGGAAGTGAGCCTTGCGCTGGACGCAAAATCACGGGTCTCCGGAAAAAACGTGCGCGTCGTCTCGATTTTGGACAAGAATCTCTTTGAAAGCCAGAGCGACGATTTCCAAAAATCGATTCTCGGCACGAACCGCGTCATCGTGGCAGAAGCCGGCGTAAGAAACGGCTGGGAATTCTATGTGTCAAACAAGAAGGACTTGTTCACAATAGACAGATTCGGAGAAAGCGGTCCTGGAAAGAAAGTGGCGGAAGCCTTGGGCTTCACGGCTGAAAAACTCGCCGCTCTCATCATGGAGTAAAACGCAGGGCATAGGGCTGTCTAAAAAGTTCAGTTAGCTGTGTCATTCCGAAATCGTTTCGGAATCTCAACGCTTCATATAGCGTAGATGCTGAAACTGTCATCCTGAACTTGATTCAGGATCAGCATGACATTTACTTCTAGGACAGCCCCATGCTTTTTTTTGCCCCAGCATTTTCCTAATTTTCTTGCACGACTTCCGTGACTTCTGGGCAAGCGTCCTTCAGATAACGCTCAACGCCCATCTTGAGCGTCATGAGCGCCATGGGGCAGCTTCCGCATGCACCAGTGAGCCGCAAATGGACGCGGTTCTGCTCGTCAATCGAAACAAACTCCATGTCTCCGCCATCAGCCTGAAGCTGTGGTCTGAACATATCCAATGCCTCTTTTACAGTCTTTTCATCAATCATCATAAACTCCTGTCTTTCATTCTATACTGATTATTGCGTTTTTGCAAAATCTCCAGCGTTTTCCGCGCGGACTCGAACGCAAGGGGAAGACCTGCAATTTCCTCCTCCGTGCGGGCAAAACGCCGTTCAAGGGAAAGAACCTCGCTTTCCTGCGTCTTGAACACAGCCCCGCTGGGTATGACTGCCAGAAAAAACACATCGCTCGTCTTGTAGCGAATGTTCTTGTAATCGTAAGTGTTCGGGAACGACGCGATATATTCCAGCGACACAGGCTCCACGCCAAGTTCCTCCCTGCACTCCCGCATACAAGCCTCCTCAAGGCTCTCGTCGGGGTCAACGAACCCGCCGGGAAAAGCAAGGAATCCCTTGCGTGGCTCTTTTCCCCGCGTCTCGAACAGGATTCTTCCCTCGTCGTCCTGCACTACAAGCCCCACCGCAGCAGCAACATTGTTGTACAAATCAAAACCGCAGTCGGGACAAAGCCACTTGCGCATATTCACGTTCTTGATGTTCGTCTTTCCGCACGACGGACAAAACCGAAAATCATTCTGCATAAATCCTCCTGTACATCCAGTATAACACTTTGCTGATTTTTCTTGCTGTTTCTGATAGAATTATTCTTTATGAGTGAACTATTAGCACCAGCAGGAAACATCGAAGCGCTCGACGCGGCAATTGGCGAGGGCGCGGACGCCGTCTATCTCGGTCTCAAAAGCTTCAATGCGCGCCTGAGAAGCTCCAACTTTGCGTGGAACCAGTTTGAGGCGGCAGTCCAATCGCTTCATCGGCAGAACAAGAAAATCTATGTCACCGTGAACACGGTCAGCGAGGAGCGCGACACCGAACGGCTCTACAAATTCCTCTCCTACCTGAACAAAATCGGGCCTGACGGTCTCATCGTGCAGGACTTCGGCGTTGTCCGCATGTGCCAGAAATTCTTCCCGAACTTGGAGCTGCACGGCTCCACGCAGATGAACGTGGAGAGCGCGGCGGGCGTGAACCTCTTGAGCCGCGAAGGACTCAAGCGCGTTGTCGTTGCCCGGGAGCTGGGTCTGCAGGAAATCCAGCAGATAAAATCAAAGACGAGCGCAGAGCTTGAAATTTTCGTGCATGGCGCATTGTGCGTAAGCGAAAGCGGTCTTTGCCTGTTCTCCAGCTTCCTCGGCGGGAAAAGCGCGAACCGAGGCATGTGCACCCAAGCCTGCCGACGCTACTACACCGCCCTGTCACGGAACGGAGAAGAGCAAGGATTCTATTTCTCGCCGTGCGACCTCCAGCTCATCGACCACATCCCAGACTTAATCCAGCTCGGCGTTGAGTCATTCAAAATCGAGGGGCGCATGAAAAGCGCCGAATATGTCGGTTCCGTCGTTGCCGCCTACCGCTACCTCATGGATCACTGGCAGGAAGACAAAAAAGGCGCGATTGCCGCCGCAAAACGAATGCTCGCCACGGACTTTGCCCGCACAAAGACCGACTACTGGTACAACTTCAAGACGAACGACGAAGGCGTTCAGAAAGCAGGCTCACTCATCCTGAACCCAGCCCAGGCCGGCGGAACAGGCATCTATCTTGGAGTCATAGACAAAATCACAGAGCCGAGCGACGAGGCAAAAGCACGCGCCCGGGCAGCAGCAGCCCCCGACGCGGAAAGCGACGACTGGCAGATAAAGATGGCGCATCTCAAGGGCGGGAACTACGACCCGGACCCAGGCGACTCAATCCGCCTGCACAAGTCGGACGACACCGGGCGCGTGAGCCACAAAGTCCGCACCGTGGAATTCGACGACAAGGGAAACCGCCTCATCGACATACCGAAAGGATTCAAGACGGGAGACAGCGTGTATCTGCTCCAGACAAAATCAATGTCCAAACGGTATCCCCGCGTCCTTCCCGCCGACATCGGAAAATACCGCCAGCAGCCGGGCGCGGAAGTCCTCCCCATTTTGGATATAACCCCCGTCCAGAAAAACGAGCTGTCGTACTTTCCCGAGGGACTGTACATCCAAGTCTCCACAATCGCGGACTTGTTCCAAATCCAGTCCAAGCATCCTGTACGCGCCATTCTGGAGCTGAACTTCGAGACCAAGGAAGATTTGCTTTCCCACGGAACGGTTCTGCCGTTCTCAAAAAAGCAGATTATCATTTCCCTTGACCCATACTGCCCCGCATCCCGGGAGGAAGAAACGGCCAAGACTCTGGACGCGCTCATTGCCGACGGCTTCAAGACGTTCGTGGTGAACAATGTGGCGCATATTTCGTTCCTGCGCACAAAAGGCGTGAACATCATTGCAGGCCCGTACCTGTACACGTTCAACCGCTGGGCAGTTTCGTGGCTCGAAAACCAGAACATCGGCGCATTCATCACGCCAATCGAAAACTCATGGAAAAATCTCCAGGCAACGTTTGAGCCGAATGTCAGAAGCCGAGTCCTCGTCACGACATACGCATACCCAGCCCTCTTCCGCATACGGTTCCAGCTTCCCGAGAGCTACGACTTCACCTACTTCACCGACAAGGAGGGCATGGAATTCAAGGTGAATTCCACGCCTGACGGCTCCTTCGTAATGCCTGAGTCGCCGTTCTCAATCGTGGACAAGACTGAAACGCTGGATCACGAGGGATTCCACCGCGTCCTTCTCGATTTTTCCCGCACAAAAGTCACGCGGCAGGAACTCAAGGCGGTCTCCACGGCGATGGTGAAAAAGCAGCCGCTTCCAGAAACAAGCCGTTTCAACTGGAAGGACGGCTTCTACAGTCCCGAGAAAATAGAAGAATACAAGGCTATGAACGAACGCGCCGCAGAAGCAAAAGCCGCCGCGGCAGCCGGGCAGCCGTGGACGCAGACGCAGAGGACACGCCCACATTCGGCAAAGCAGCCTCAGCGTTCATTCAAGAAGCGGAAAAAGTCATAGCAATGCGAAGCTGCCCGCAACGCCCCCCCCCGGACCCCCCCCACCAAAGGAGAGCTTTCCGGGCGGAAAAATTGCGGCTGGCAGCATTAAAAGCCTTTGCCTAGAACACCGCCGCGTCGTCAAACTCGTCCTGGGTTGAAATCTCGTTTTGAAGCCCCGCCGCACAGGCCGCAAGGTTCGCCACGCTGTCCGAGCCAGATTGCTTTCCCTCGGCGGCAAGTTGACTTCCTTTTTTTCCAATCAAACACGCGTCCAGCGTCTCCGCAACGGCGTACATCTTGCTGTACCTGCGTCCGTCCTTTTCCCACTTTCCCTGCCGAAGCCGCCCCACAAGGCGCACTCCCTGCCCTTTTCTCCCGAATTCGGCGAGTTTTTTCTGGAAAACATCGCCCCACACCTCCACCTCGATGAACAGCACTTCCTTCTGGAAATTTCCGTTCAAATCCTTGTAGTTCCTGTTCACCGCGAGGGGGAAGGTGCTGAACTTTGTCCCTTTCTTGCTGATTTTGAACTCCGCGTCCTTGCAGAGATTTCCTTCAAGAATGACCTGGTTGACTGTAGACATTTTTGACCTCTTCACATAATTGATTTAGAAGAATCATCTGATTCCTCGACTATATAGGGACAGAGAATTTTCGTTTTTGACAGTGAAATTTTCGTTTTTCTGATAATTTTTTGTTATAATCGATGAAAATATTCGAAAATCTTCATTTTTCCGAACAAGCCCTATTTTTTTCCCGATTCTTCACCAATGTGTGCTTTTCACTTTTCTTGTTACAAATTACAATTTCTTCTTATGAAAACAGAACTTTCAATCACAGTAAAACCGGAAGAAGAAAAAAATCAGGCAATCATAGACGCAAAAATCTTGGAACAGCTTGCACAAAAGAATATTTCTGCAAAAAAAGACGAGATTATTTCAATCATGGAGAAAAAATCGATTGATGCAAGGCACAGAAACATAAAGATAATCCTGAAATATCGGGTTTACATCAACGAAAAGCCCAACGGAGACGGCGAATCTGTGCCAGAGTGGAAGCACGCAGAGGAAAAAAAGCGCGTCATCATCGTGGGGACGGGACCCGCCGGGCTATACGCCGCATTCCGCCTGCTGGAAAGCGGCATAAAGCCAATTCTCATCGACCGCGGCACCGATGCCAAGCGGCGCAAGAAGGACATTGAAGCCCTCAAGTCTGCCGGAATCCTGAACGCACACTCAAACTTCTGCTTCGGCGAGGGCGGAGCCGGCACATTCAGCGACGGAAAACTCTACACGCGGAGCCAAAAGAGGGGCGACATCGGGAAAATCTACCGCATTTTCGTGGAATTCGGGGCGAACGAGTCGATTTTGACCGACGCCCACCCCCACATCGGCACGGACAAGCTGCCTGAAATCATCACCAATATGCGAAAAAAAATCATCTCCCTGGGCGGCGAATTCATGTTCGATTCGCTTTGCACCGACTTGATTGTGGAAAAATCCGGCGGCAAGAAAAAATTCCGCGCAAAGGGCGTGCAGGTTCAAAACGTGCGCACTGGCCAGCAGTCAACAATCTTGGGCAACAAAATCATTCTCGCCACAGGACATTCCGCCGTTGACGTGTACAAAATGATTTCGCACATTGCCCCCGACGCGCTGGAAGCAAAGACGTTCGCCGTGGGCGTTCGCGTGGAGCATCCCAGGTCGCTCATCGATGCAATCCAGTTCCACGGAAAGCAAATGGCAGAGGCCGCGGAATACCGCCTGACCACCCAGGTTGACGGGCGCGGCGTGTACAGCTTCTGCATGTGCCCGGGCGGCTATGTCGTTCCGTGCGCCACGGCGGAGAACCACATCGTGGTGAACGGCATGTCGTCCTCCGGCAGAAACAGCCAGTGGAGCAATTCGGCCATTGTGGTGGAGAGACGGCCCGAGGACATTCAGGAGAAGTTCAGGCATCAGGCGGCAGAGGATGGCTGCCCGGCACTTGCGGGATTGTACTGGCGCACATGGCTTGAGGAGGAGACATTCCGCCATGCAAATGCCCAGAACGCACCCGCGCAAAGGCTCACCGATTTTTTGTCCCATACTGATTCATCATCGCTTCCCCAGTCAAGCTACAAGCCGGGTCTGTCGCCAAGCCGACTTGACAAGTGGCTTCCCCCGGAGATTTCCAGAAGGCTCATGGAGGCATTCACCGCCTTTGACAAGTCCATGCGGGGCTTTGTGTGCGCCGACGCGGTTCTGATTGCGTCCGAGACTCGGACAAGCACGCCGGTGAGAATCAAGCGCGACAAGGACACGCTGGAATGTACCGAAATCGAAGGGTTGTATCCGTGCGGAGAAGGAAGCGGGTACTCGGGCGGCATCGGCTCGTCAGCCATGGACGGCGAGCATGTGGCGGCAAAAATCTCTGAGGCAGATTTTTAGGCGTGGGCATCGGCTCGTGGCAGCACGATTATCCACGTTGCCTGACACGAGCCAAGCTGAAACAGAGTTTGATTTTCCCCGCGTTTTTTGGTATGATGGAGAAACAAAATTACAAGTAAGAGGTAGATTATGAGACTTGCCAAAAGATTCCGCCCTGTCGTTGGAACAAAAACAACACGGGCAAACGAGAAGAAAAACGCAAAACGCGTTGCAGCAAACGATGCTTTGCTCAAAAAATTGTCAGGAAAAAAATAATCGTTTTCCGCCGGTCAGCCGGTCAAAAGAGGTTCTGCCTAGCGCAGGGCCTTTTTTTGCGCCCCGTCCACACCGCAAACCTGATGACAGAACGCATCTTGCACCTTTTCAGACTTTCAGCCTCACAAAGGCGACCGTCGATTTCCACTGGAAAATCCGCTTGCCGCACTCCTGCTCCATCATGGACTTGATTTTCCCAAAGGACTCCTTGCCCAAAGCCGCGCAAAGGGACGCACCGTAGGACGATTTTTCGGAGTCGAACCACCGCGCCAAATCTGCGCCAAAAATCCGCCTTTTTTCGCTCAATTCAGCCGAAGCCACAGCAACACGCTCCGAGCCGAACACGTCGCGAACAGTGTTTTCGTCCCAATCGAACAGCGGATTTTTTGAATCGGCAAAGAACGCATCCTCCGCATTCTTCATCTCCCGTGCAAGCGGCGCATATTCCTCGTAAGATGAAGTTCCAGGGCGCAAAATCTGGTTCAAAATCACGTCGCCGAGACGCTGCCCGCTTCTTGCAATCCGCTGGGAAATCACCAGCTCAATGCAAGGCTGCGTTTCCCGTACCAATTCCAGCATGGACACGCACCGCTCAATGGACTGGCGGCTTGAAAACGGGTCGCGCAGGAACACGGTGTCGAACTCGATTCCCCGCCGCGCAAACTGCCCCATCACAAGAGCAAACGAATCAATGAACGGCTCTTTGCACACGTCAAGAATCGGCTTGTCAAGGTCGTCCAGCGTTCGTCCGTACTGCTCGATGATTTCCTTCCCCCTCTCGCTTCGGCACGAGCCGCAGGTTATGCCCTCGGGGGTTTTCCGCATCACCTCCCAAAGCAAAAGCCCGTCGTCCGCATTCCAGACAAAAGAGCGGGAATGACGCTTCAAATCGGCAAGACCAACCATGGCATCCCGAATTTGGGTGAGGACTTCCCCGCGGTTCAAGTCCAATCTGGCGCGCCATGCGTTTTCTGCCGCGTCAATAACAAGCTCCTTTTTCTCGTCCTGGGGGCTAAAGGTGAGATTTTCGTCCTTTTGGGTCTCGCTAACCCTGAAATTCTCGTTGATCCACCATTCGCCGATGGGATTTGCAAAATCCGCCGCAACATGGGGAACACCGTGCATCCCGAAAGAACCTGTGCTTTTTGCATCCGTCCCATCAGCCGACAAGATTTGTTTTTCAAGGATTGCCGACACCTGAATCTCACGCCGCCTGAGCACATCCTCGCGGATTTTCGCCTCGTAGCCCTGCGTGCTTGGCGTGTAGAACACTCGCCCCACCAGCGCGTCGGGAAGGTACTGCTGGGAAACCCAGTGGTCGCGGTAGGCGTGGGGATACAGGTAGCCTTCTCCATGCCCGAATCCTTCCGCGTCGCGGCTCGGGTCTTTGAGGTGGTTCGGAACGTCCGCGTCCTCCTTCTCCACGCTGGAAAGCGCATCAAAAAACGCCATGCTGGAATTGCTCTTGGGCGCGGTGGCAAGATAAAGCGCGGCGTGCGCCAAGTGGTACCTCCCCTCGGGAAGCCCGATTCTGTCAAAGGCGGCGGCGGCGCTTTCCACCACGCAGATTGCATATGGGTCTGCAAGCCCCGTGTCCTCGCAGGCGGAAATGAGCATACGGCGGAAAATGAAATGGGGGTCCTCCCCAGCGCGAACCATGCGGGCAAGCCAGTACATTGCCGCGTCCGGGTCGCGCCCCCGCAGGGATTTTATGAACGCGCTTATGATGTCGTAGTGGTAGTCGCCGTCCCGGTCGTATAGCACGACTTTTTTCTGTATTGATTCTTCACAGGCTTCCTTCGATATGAAAATTTCCGAGCCGTCGGCGGGAGGCCACTTTTCGGCGGTGGTCTCCACGGCAAGTTCCAGCGCGTTCAAAAGACTACGCGCGTCTCCGTTCGCCGTCTCCACCAAATGTTCCAGAGCGCCGTCCTCAAACCGAACGCGCCATTTCCCGTAGCCGCGCTCCGCGTCCGAAAGAGCGATTTTTGCCGCTTTCAGAAGGTCCTCAGCCGTGAGTGCCTTGAGCTGGAACACGCGGCTTCGGCTCACAAGGGCCTTGTTCACTTCAAAAAAAGGATTTTCGGTTGTTGCGCCTATGAGGATTATGGTGCCGTTCTCAACCCAAGGCAAAAGCGCGTCCTGCTGCGCCTTGTTCCAGCGGTGAACTTCGTCCACGAACAGAATCGTGCGCCTGCCGTATAGCTTGAAATAATCGTCCGCAGTCTTGATTGCGTTACGAATGTCGGCAACGCCGGTAAGGACGGCGTTAAGCGTGAGGAAATTTGATTTTGTGTGATTCGCTATGACGCGGGCAAGGGTGGTTTTTCCGGTTCCGGGCGGACCGTAGAAAATGACGCTGGAAAGGCGGTCTGCCGCAATCGCGCGGCGCAGGAGCCGCCCTTTCCCCACAATATGTGCCTGCCCAATATACTCGTCAAGATTCCGCGGGCGCATTCTGGCAGCCAGCGGTTCTTTTTTCCCCGAAGAAGAATCAAACAAATCCATGCGTTGATTCTATCATGAAAGCACGGAAAAATCCTCGGGTTTTCCTGCGCAAAGCGCGAAAGTGCCTATTCCCGGTTCCAGCTCGTGCGTGTGCTTCCAAGATATGACCACAATCCGCGGTTTTTCGTTGACGCGCTCGTGCTGGAAGAAGAGCCTGAATAATCGGCAGAGGCATAAATCGTGCTTTCAAGAAGCGTCTTGGACGGATCCACCACAAGGTCTGCATGGATGCGGTAGTACGAACTGAGCGTGGCCGACGTGTTCTTGAATGACGAAGTGATGTCCCCGTCGCAACCGCCTTCTTCATTGAAGTGCAGGAGCCAAAGCCCCGCAGAAGTACCCACGACAAGATAGCCGTCCGTCATTGTGCCCGTGCGTCCAGTCGCCGCCAGCGAGTAGATGTTGTACCCAACGCCGTACCATTTTGTCCATTCACCGGACTCAAATCGGTAATAAATCGTGTCGTCCCCCTCCACGCGGAACAGCATTGTCGCGTCGGAATCGGCAGTTTCGTTCGTGACCATGGCAGCTTCGGTGGTAAAGTAAACTTTTCCCTCAAAATAAGCGCAGTTGCGGGACGTTGAGTTTGGGACGGTCGTATTGTCGTCAGTGCCAAGCGTCAGGCTTTCGGTGACAGTCGCGCCGTTCAGCTTGTAGATTTTGCCGTCCCACCGCAGATATGCGATTCTGTGGGCAGCCTGGACTGCGTTCGTGCAGAAGAGTGTGGCAGTGTTCTTTGAGAAGGACGATGTGTACGTAGCCTCCCCAGTTTCAGAATCCGTGCCGGTCTGAATCTGGACTTGCTTCCAGCCATCCTCCTCGTTCTGCCAGCACCAGATTTCAGAGCCGTCTGTGACGTTCTCGCCCTCCATGTCGTCAGAATTGATTTTTGTGACCTGCACATACAGATAATTCTCGTCTGCGGCAAGTTTGTTGGCATACGGATATGTTGCGCTCACCGGCGGAGCGGAAAATTCATCCCAGCTGTGGGATTCCAAAATATTCGCCTGTGCTTTCTTGTAGATTTTTCCGTTCTGCGTGTACAAATCGTCCTTGTAGCGAACGATTGAATAAATCGCCCCGGAAACATCGGCATCTTCAAGCTCCACCTCCTCGCGGATGGAGGAGAAAATGGGGTCGCTGCAAGACGTGTTCATGACAAGCAGAAAAGAAGCAGCAAGCATTATTCCAAAAAACATCTTTTTCATGACAAACTCCTAGAAATGATAGCGTGCTGCGACTTCAGCAGAGAGAAAAATCCCGTAGTCGTTGTATTCTGAATCGGAATACCACTGCGGCATGTATGTGAATACAAAATCCGCACCAAACGACCATGTGGGTGTGGCCCTGAAAAAAATTCCCGCCGTTGATTTTACCACAAGACCAGGAAAGTAGTTTTTGCTCATGTAGTTCTCAAGCGCACCACCAATCCAAACGCTCACAGGAAATTCGAATTTTCCGAATGCGGGCTGAACTGTGGCGCCGACCAAAATCGGGACATAGGTAAAAATGTTGCTTCCGATGGTGGGGTGATAGCCGAAATCGACTTCTGCGCCCACGGCAAACCAGTTCGTCAAAAATCGGTTGTACCCTACGCTTCCGGCTCCACCAACAAGCAACGCTCCGTCAAAATTCATTGGGAACGTTGGCATTAGCCCCAGCTTGATGAACTGGTCGCCAGGCTCATTTATGCCGCCAATGTTGAACCCGGGCTTTGGAGCCGACTCTTCATCTTCATCACTGTCCGAACTTTGCGCGAATGAAAGTGACGCCAACAAGAACAGCGAGCAAACGATTGAAATGATTTTCTTCATGTTTTATTTTATCCTCTGTGTGTTGAATTTAGAACTATATATTTTCTTGGAGAATTTTTCTATACTTTTAGAAAAGCAAAACACGCATAAAGTTACAAACGAGGTACAAAATGAGCGCACAAATCATCGATGGAAAATCTATCGCACTGGAAGTCCGCAGCGGAGTGGCGGAAAAAGTAAAATCACTCAAAGAAAAAGGCGTGAACCCCTGCCTTGCAGTCATCCTTGTGGGGCAGAACCCGGCGAGCGTGAGCTACGTCACGGGAAAACGCAAGGCACTGGCGGAAGCGGGAATGATTGACCGAAGCGAAAATTTGCCTGAATCCACAACGGAAGAAGAATTGCTTGCTTTGATTGACAAGCTCAACAAGGACGATTCAGTTCACGGGATTCTCGTTCAGCTGCCGCTCCCCAAGCACATAAACGAGGACAAGGTTATAATGAAGATTGACCCAAAGAAGGACGTTGACGGCTTCCATCCTGTGAGCGTGGGAAACATGGTCATCGGCCGCCCGGGATTTCTGCCCTGCACGCCCCACGGAATCATCGTGCTGTTGAAGCACATGAACATTGAGACAAGCGGAAAGCACGCCGTCGTCATCGGGCGGAGCAACATCGTGGGAAAACCGGTCTCAATCCTGCTCTCACGCCGGGAGACAAACTGCACCGTGACCATATGCCACACAGGAACAAAAGACTTGGCAGGCATCGTGCGCCAGGCGGACATCATCGTGGCGGCTTCCGGGCATCCCCACACAGTCACGGCCGACATGGTGAAGGAAGGGGCTGTTGTCATAGACGTTGGCGTGAACAGAATACCAGACGCAACGAAAAAAAGCGGTTTCAGGCTCATTGGCGACGTGGATTTTGACGATATAAAAGAGAAAGCCAGCTTCATCACGCCAGTTCCGGGCGGAGTGGGACCCATGACAATCGCAATGCTCATTTACAACACACTTGAGGCTGCGACAGCAGCCTCGGTCAAATAAAAGAGAATTGCGAAGCGATTCTCGTCAGGCCGCTGGCGTAGAAAAGACTCAAGCACGGAGCTTTCACAAGGAGAACCATATCCACTATGATAGATTCTTTTTTCGCTGACAAATTGAACTCTCTTGATAATCTCACGCGCATATACACTCGTGATGTAATCATCGAATATGTCAATTTCCTTATCGGAAAAAACGTTCCGTTCAGCCTCGCGCTCGTGGACATAGACAACTTCAAGTATGTGAACGACACTTTCGGGCACATTGTTGGCGACACCGTTATCAAGACTGTTGCCAACACGCTCAAAAACGCGATTGACAAAATAGGCGTTGTGGGACGGTTCGGCGGAGACGAGTTCATCATTGTGTTCCCGGAAATAGTCGAATACGATGCGGCATGGACTTCGTGCCGCACCCTCGCCGCGGCAATGGCGAACCTGACGATTCAGGAGCAGAAGGATTTGAACATCACGGTGACAACGGGGCTTGCGCGCTTTCCCGAGAACGAAAAATCCTACGAGAAGCTGCTTGAGACTGCCGACAAGGCGTTGTACCGCGGCAAGATGAAAGGACGCGACTGCTTCATCATCTACCTTCCCGAAAAACACGCAAAAATCGTGCTTAAGACGGAGAAGGACAAGACTCTAAGCCCCATGTACCTTCATGCCGTCGTGTTCAGGAATCTTACAAAACCGTCGCTCTCCGATGGCATCGAGTCGCTGTTCAATTTTTTCCGTTCCTACTTCATGCTCGACCACATATGCATCCAGACGGGGAACGACATTTTCTTCCAAAAAATCCACGAGCTTTCAAAGGTCAAGTCCTTCAAGCCAGTTGATTTGTCTTTCATCAACCAGAACATCATGTCGATTACGGATATGTATTATCTGAACAGAATCGACCAGCTGGACAAGCTGGGACAAATTGATTTCAAGAACGCCCTGGATGAGCAGGGAATCCATTCCACATTCTACGCGCGGATTATATGCAACGACAGGGATTTTGGCTTTATCCGCGCCGACTCAACGCACCAGCGCGTCTGGCAGTATGCCGACATGGACATTCTGCTCACCGCCGCACGGACAATAGCCCTCATCCTGAACGAGCGCAACATCGATTTCTACAAGCTTTCCTCGTAGCACACCCAGCCTATTGGTTCGGAAACTTTCAGCTGCAAACAGCCCGTTTTCCGAACAGGTCTAGTTGTTCTCAAGCGTAAAGATGAATGAGACGGCTCCTCCGTGGGATGCTTTCCCGAATTTCCACTGACCAATCTGGTTTTTCAGCTCCATGTCGATTTTGTACGGGAGCGAGCTTGGCGTAATCCTCATGCTGTCCGGGACGACGGCTCCGGCCGCATTCACGCTGAAACTCACCACCACGCGCTTTGATTCTTTTATGAGTTCCGCGCCCTCACCCGAGAGTGTCAGGATAGGCTCTTTTGGGCTGACAAGCATACGCACCGTGCCGTCCGTCATCTTGACCGCAATCCCTTCTGCGGTCACTTCCGTCCTTATTTGGGACGTGGAATTCACGCCGTTCTGCACTTGAGAATATGCCGTGCCGTAGATTTTGATTGTCTTTTCGCCCGCGGCTTTCCGCAAATTGGAGCTGGAGCGCATTCCGCCCGAGCCGCCCATCGCGCCCACAGAAGACGACTTCTTCTGCTCTTGAGATGTATTGCGCTCTTCCCAGTACTGTTTCGCTTCGGCAAGCTTTTTCTGCTCGGCCGCCTTTTTTTCCTCAGCAATGCGCTTCTCCTCGGCTATGCGCTTCGCCTCCGCCGCCCTCTTTTCCTCCGCAATGCGCTTCTCCTCGGCTATGCGCTTGGCTTCCGCCGCCTTCTTCGCCTCCGCTGCCTTCTTTTCCTCCGCAATGCGCTTCTCCTCGGCTATGCGCTTGGCTTCCGCCGCCTTCTTCGCCTCCGCTGCCCGCTTTTCCTCAGCAATGCGCTTTTCTTCGGCTATGCGCTTGGCTTCCGCCGCCTTCTTCGCCTCCGCAGCCCTCTTTTCCTCCGCAATGCGCTTCTCTTCGGCTATGCGCTTGGCTTCCGCCGCCTTCTTCGCCTCCGCAGCCCTCTTTTCCTCCGCAATGCGCTTTTCCTCGGCTATGCGCTTGGCTTCCGCCGCCTTCTTCGCCTCCGCAGCCCTCTTTTCCTCGGCTATGCGCTTCTCTTCGGCTATGCGCTTGGCTTCCGCAGCCTTCTTCGCCTCCGCAGCTGCCTTTGCGTCGGCAAGGCGTTTTTCTTCGGCGCGACGACGCTCTTCTATCCGCCGCGCTATCTCATCAAGCCGCGCCTTTTCCTCGCGCCGTGCCTGCTCAACCTTCTCCCGCTCGGCTTCAATCCGCTCCTGCTCTTTTTTAAGCTCCTCCATGCGCTTTGCGTCCTCTTCCGCAAGACGAATCTCCATCGCCTTCAAGATTTCGCTCTTTTTCTCCTCCGCAGCCGCCGTGGAATCATAAGGAAGAAAATTCGGCGCAAACTGGTCATAAAAACTGGCAGAGTCATTGCTCTCGGCTTCTTTTTCCGGGCTTGGCGCAGAATCAGCCTTGCTCCCCTCTTCCACAGGCGGCACAATGGCAACAGCCACTGCTTCTTTGGGAAGTTCCCGAGCCTTCTTTTTCTTTTGCGCAGGCTTCTTTTTTGCCGCCGCCACCACAGCTCCCCGCCCGGAGACTTTCTTTTCTTCCATCCGCGCCACCGCAGCCTGCTCCAGCGTCTGGACTTCTTCCTCAGAAATGGGCGAAAGATTGATTATTTCAATAGAATTGTATGATTTTTCCGAATACAACAGCGGAAATATAAAATCGAATGAGAAAACAATGAGAAAAAAAGCGATTCCAGCAGCAATTCCGCCACAAAGCACGGACTTGCGCTCGGATTTTGACAGCACCCCTAAGTTGTTATCCACGCCCTACTGCTCCAGAGTCCGCAAATCGATTTGCACGAAACCCGCTTTCCGAAGTTCGTCAAACACCCTGATAATCTGGTCAGAAGTTGCGTCCTTGTCGCAAACAAGCGTGACCGGTCCCAACTCGAACGACTCAAGTGCCTTGCCCACGTTGGAAAGCCTGATTTTTTTGCCGTTGAGCAAAATCGTGTTGTCAAAAGCAAGCTCGATGATGATGTCAGAGACTTCCACCGCCTCCGGCGTTCCGCTTTCTGGAATGGCAACAGTCACCGCCGGAATGACGGCGAACGTTGTGGAGACAATAAAAAACAGTATGAGCTGAAAGACAATATCAACGAGAGGAACAAGGCTCAAGCTCGCGTGCCGCCGCCGCGTGATTTTCGTCTTCATCAGTACATTCTTCCTGTCAATCGAATCACGAACTGGGAGACCGTTTTTTCCATCTGATTTATGAGCCGGTCAGCTTTTTGGATGAGATAATTGTAGAAAAGCAACGACGGTATTGAAATGAACAGCCCGCCTGCCGTCGTGAGAAGCGATGTGGCAATGCTGGATGCAAGGAGCGCGGGATTTGAGTTGATTCCGCCAGACCCCATCACGCCGAAAGCCTGAATGTTTCCCACCACTGTGCCCAAAAGCCCCAGCAGCGTGGCGATGTTTGCGAGAACGGAAATATATGAAATGCGTCTCTCGTAGTTGAGCGCGGCTTCGTCAAGCTCCCCCTGGATGATTTCCCTCATGTCGCCTTCGTTCAGCCGCCGGTACTGAATTGCAACCTTGATGACGCTGGAAAGGGGCGTTTCCGTCGAGATGCAGACGCTTTCAGCCTTGGAAAAATCGTGGCGAATCAACGCTTCCTCAAGATTTTTTGTAAACACCTCGTCCCGCAGCCTCACGTCCCGAAAATACAGGAAACGCTCAACAACGATGAAAATCACCGCAGCACCGGCAAGAATTATGGGAATCATAAAAATTCCACCGGCCCGAATAAGAGAAATCATATATTTTATCCCCCCCCCACAATAAAAAATCTTATTGCGGATAAAACCTGTCAGATGTCAAAACACGCGTCAAATGAACATAGCACCCATCGTATTTGCGCATGAACGAATCAAGACTCATCTCGACTCCGTTTTCGAACACCGTGCAGCCGAATTTTCCATTCTTGTCAAAATACGGGAATATGGCAGCACTTTGGTCAAATGTGTACACTTCCGGCGTTTTTCCAGGCTGTCCCGGAATCTGCCGTCGAATTGCCGCAAGGTAAAAATATGTAGGATTTGACACGCCCAACACATAAAGAATTGGTCTGAGCGCACGCGCCTCGTAGCCCGTGTTCTTCACATAGCCAGCGATGTTCACCACACCGCCGTCGGCAATGGTGGAGCTGAACGGCTCAATGTCAACATCAACACCGGACTCCTCGTACAAATAATTCGTCTTTGTCTGTACAGAAAGCCGTGCGGCCGCCAGATTGCGTGTAAAATCAAGAGCAAGGGAAAGATTCTTGGACTCCCCCGCCTTTGCCGCATATCCCAGCGGATTCACCGAGTATGTGGGCCGCAGGAGAGGAGCCAAAAACGTGTGGCCACCAGAAATCGGCTCTATAAGCCCGTCAACAATCCATTTCAAGAATCCCAGGGATGACATTGAAAGCCGCCTGTCGTCAGACTCAGGCTCAAGGACAACGCGTTTTGTCCCGTCGGAAATATAGATAGGCTCGCCGTTCTGGTCATAAGCGCCATCAGGAACGGGCGTAATGCGCTCAAGATTCTTCTTTATGACAGAAACCATGTGGAACGTGCCGCTGTACTGGCCTGTGTAAATGCTCGCATACTGCCACGGAAGCGACTTTTCAGTGACCGAGAGTATTTCATCAAAAGAAGCCGTATACAGCCGCTCAAAACTGATTCCGATGGGAACTGCATGAGCAGCGTAGAAGCCGCCGATAACATAGTCGGCAAGCGTCTTTTTTCCTTTGGGAGAAAACTGAATGTACACATCGCTGTCCTGCAAGAAATAGCAGCGGATGGAAAGAGGCGCGCCAGTCGTTTTGTTTCGGACAAGCACCCACGAACCAGAGCTTGTGGCGACATAATCAGAAATCATCGCGCTGGAGAACCCTTCGTTTGAGTACACGTCAACGGGAATCTGCACTTCCGGCGACACATACACCGAAAAAGTGTCGGCGGTTTCCTCAAGCCGAACCTGAAAACGCTCGCCCACCGAATTCTCGCGGATTTCCGTATGCTTTTCCCGCAGATAATCCAACGGAAGATTGAGCCATGTTTCGTTTATATCCTTCCTGATGTCGCTTGAATCAGAAACACCCATTCTGTTGTACTCGGCAAAAGAAAGGGAACACGCCAAGACGAACACACACAAAAAAAATGATTTCAATTTCATTGCAAATCTCCACTTATGCAGTTGTTGCGGGAACTACGTTTTTTGCGTCAACAGGATCGTCATCAATAAATGTAGCACCGCTCGCATATTGAATTATCGGAAGAACTTCCCCATCTTTCGTCCAGATTTTTCCATTTGGAAGCTCGTCCGGGTTTTTTCCCACCGGTGCATTGGAGAGAAGCAGCTTCAATCGATTGAGCTGGTTTACTTCCGACGCGCCAGGATCGTAGTCGATTGCGCTGATATTCGCCCCGGGGAATTTGCGCCTGAGTTCCTTTATCATGCCCTTGCCCGTGATGTGGTTCGGGAGACATGCAAACGGCTGCACGCACGCAATGCTGGGAACACCAGAACGAATCAGCTCAACCATTTCCGCCGTAAGGAACCAACCTTCGCCAGAAATGTTACCAATCTGCACGATTCCGTCAACGCTCTTCATCATGTCCCAAATTGAGGACGGAGAATCGAAGCGACGGCTTTTCTTGAGCTGCTTTTCCATGTAGCCGCGGTACAAGTGCAATGCCCACACAAGGAGCTTTGCGTTTTTCTCCTCCGACTTGGGGAACGCAAGCTCGCGGTGGCGGAACAAGCCGTCGCTCAGCGTGTAGAACACAAAGTCCATGAAATCAGGCATGACACATTCCGCGCCTTCTTTTTCAATGACGTTCACCATGTCGTTGTTCGCCGTTGGGTGGAATTTGACGAGAATCTCGCCAACGATTCCGACCCTCGGTTTTTTGACCGGGAGAATGGGAAGATTGTCAAAATCGCGGATTATTCCTTTGACCATCTTCCGATAATTTTTTATTGAAATCGATTTCAGTCCTTCGATAATGCGCTCGTTCCACTGTTCATACAGGCGGTCTGCGCTTCCAGGCACTTTTTCATAAGGGCGCACGCGGTACAAGACGCGCATGAGCAAATCGCCCAAGAACATTGCCATAAGCCCACGATGGACAAGAACAGCCGAATAGGTCCAGCCAGGGTTTTTCTCAATGCCCTGAACGCTCATGGAAATAACCGGTATGTGTCCCCAGCCCGCGTCGTTGAGGGCGCGTCGGATAAAGCCGATGTAGTTTGTGGCGCGACACCCGCCGCCCGTCTGGGAAATGAGCAGCGCCGTCTTGTTCAAATCGTATTTTCCCGACTCCAGCGCATGAATCATCTGGCCGGTGACGAGAATTGACGGATAACATGCGTCATTGTTCACATATTTGAGCCCTGTATCAACCGCCTTCGGGTCAACTGCGTCAAGCACCACAAAATTGTAGCCCGAATAGCGGAACGCGGCTTCAAGCAGCCGGAAATGAATGGGACTCATCTGAGGCGCAATAATCGTGTAACGGTCTTTCTTCATCTGCTCGGTGAAGATGACGCGCTGGTACGCGGATGATTTTTTTGGGAGCCGCCTTGGGTTGCGCTGCCGCGCCTTGACCGCCGCAATGAGAGAACGTATGCGGATTCTCACCGCTCCAAGATTTGAGCCTTCATCGATTTTGATGAGCGTGTACATACGGCTCTTGGACTTCATGATTTCATCAACCTGGTCGGCAGTCACTGCGTCAAGTCCGCAGCCAAAGCTCGTAAGCTGGACAAGCTCCAAGTTGGGCATACCAGAAACAAAATTCGCCGCGCGGTACAGCCGGTTGTGGTACGTCCACTGATCCACAATGCGAAGCGGGCGTTCGATTGAGCCGAGATGCGCCACGGAATCTTCGGTAAAAACGGCAAGCCCCAGCCCATGAATCATCTCCGGGATTCCGTGGTTGATTTCCGGGTCAAGATGGTACGGACGACCGGCAAGCACAATGCCGCTTCCGCCCGTCACAACGAGCTGCTCCAATGCCTCTTCCGCCGCCTGCTGGGTGTCCAGCTTGAACTGCTCCTGCTCGGCCCAGCCAGCGTCCACCGCCTCGAACACTTTCTCCTTGGCGATTTTCGGGAAATGCTTGTGAAGCACCTCGTACATCCGCTCGCGAAGACGCTCATGGTCATAAATTGGAAGAAACGGATTCATGAACAAAAGATTTTCCATCTCGTTCACAGAATCAAGGTTGTGCAAGAGAACTTCAGGGTAGCTTGTGACAACAGGGCAGTTGTAGTGGTTTCCAGCCCCCTTGTCCTCAACTTTCTCGTATGGAATACACGGATAGAAGATGAATTTGCATCCCATCTTGAGAAGCGATTCAATGTGACCGTGAGAAATTTTTGCCGGATAACAGACCGACTCCGACGGAATGGAGTCAATTCCGCGCTCGTAGACAGCCCTGTTTGAACGCGGACTGATTTTTACCTGAAAGCCCAGCTTGGTGAAAATAGTGAACCAAAGGGGGTAGTTCTCGTACATATTGAGAACGCGCGGGATTCCCACCGAGCCGTTCGGCGCATCCTCTGGGCGGAGAGGAACATAGTGCTGGAAAAGACGCTTGTACTTCCATTCAAACAAATTCGGCAACGTTACGCCGACATCCTCAACACCCGTATTGTCCTTATTGGAGCCATCAACTTTCTTGGTATTTTTGAGCGTATGCCTCTCCAGCCCCTTTTCACAGCGGTTTCCCGTGACGAACTGGCGGATTTCGCCCTCTCCGCCGTCAGCACCTGCTGTGGTGAACGTATTTATTGTAAGAAGGCAGTTGTTCTGACATCCGCCACAGCGCGTAAGCTCCAGCGACACCTTGAATGACTCCAGCTGCTCAAGGGTCGCAATGTTCGATATGACCTTTGGCGGAATCCAGCCCTTCTCCTGCCCCGGTTTGGGAGCCGTCAGGTCGCACCACTGGTCGTATGCAATTAGCGCGCTTCCGTAGGCACCCATGAGACCTGCCACGTCCGGACGGAACACTTCCACGCCAGCAATCTTCTCAAATGCGCGGAGCACCGCGTCGTTGTAGAACGTACCGCCCTGCACCACAACCTTCGTCCCGATTTCAGAAGCACGGCGGAGTTTTATGACCTTGAAAAGCGCGTTCTTTATGACGGAGTAGGAAAGACCGGCTGAAATGTCGTCGATTGTCGCGCCTTCTTTCTGCGCCTGCTTTACGCGCGAGTTCATGAACACGGTACATCGCGAACCCAAATCGACAGGTTTTTTGGCAAGCAACGCCTTTTTTGAGAACTCAACAATGTCAAGGTTCATGGAATTGGCAAAATTCGCAAGGAAGGAACCGCACCCAGCCGAGCAAGCCTCGTTCAGCTGAATGGACGTGATTGCGCCATCCTTCATGCGAAGGCACTTCATGTCCTGACCTCCGATGTCCAGCAGGAACTCCACGCCCGGCACAAAGAATTCTGCGGCGCGATAATGCGTGATTGTCTCAACTTCGCCCGCGTCAACGCCAAGAGCAGCCTGGAACAACGCCTCGCCGTAGCCCGTGGAAACAGCCCTCGCAATATATACGTCTTTCGGCAAGATTTTGTACAAGTCCTTGAGGACGCGCACAGCCAAATCAACAGGGTTTCCAGCGTTCACGTCGTAGAAATCCCAAAGAATCTCGCCTTTTTTATTGATGAGAACTGCCTTTGTCGTTGTTGAGCCTGCATCAAGACCCAAGAATACAGGTCCTTTCGTTTCGCCCAAACTGCCGCGCTTTGCCTTGTCGTTGCTGTGCCGCTTGCGGAATTTCTCCAAATCGGCTTCATCCACGAACAATGGCTCAAGCCGCTGCACCTCGGAAAGCTCCGCGCCCTCAAGATTTTTCAGGCTGTCCCGAAACTCGCTGATTGTTGGGAACGACTTTGGAAGCTCCGGACTGAGCGGCTTGTACACTTTTTCCGCCGAGAACGCCGACCCCGCCGCCACGAACAGCTGGGAATCGTCAGGAACAATTGTTTCCTCCGGCGTAAGCTTCAGAGTCTCCACAAACCGAACGCGAAGCTGATCCAAAAAGTGAAGAGGTCCGCCCAAAAAAGCCACGTTCCCCTTGATTGGCTTTCCGCACGCAAGGCCGGAAATCGTCTGGTTCACAACAGCCTGAAAAATGGAGGCGGCAATATCCTCTCGCCTGGCCCCCTCGTTGATGAGCGGCTGCACGTCCGTCTTTGCGAAAACGCCGCACCGCGCCGCAATCGGGTAAATCTGCTTGCATCCCTTTGCAAGCTCGTTCAAGCCAGGCGCATCCGTCTCAAGGAGGGCCGCCATCTGGTCAATGAACGCGCCCGTACCACCGGCGCACGTTCCGTTCATGCGCTGCTCCACGCCGTCTGAAAAATACGTTATCTTAGCGTCCTCGCCGCCAAGTTCGATGACTACATCAGTCTGGGGAATGATTTTTTTGACAGCCGTTGTTGCCGCCACAACCTCCTGAATGAACGGAATGCCAAGCCACTGGGACACGGACAGTCCGCCCGAACCAGTCACTTTGACAGAAACAGTGTGGTTTGCGCCCATTGCGACTTTTTCCTCGATTTCCCCCAACGCCTTCGTGACAACCGATATGATTGTATTGCGAATATCCGCACGATGACGCTGGTAGTCGCCGTAGAGCATCTTGTCGTTCTCGTCAAGGCAGACGACCTTTACCGTCGTAGAACCAACATCTATACCAATGCGAACGGGAACAACCGCCAGCGTAAATTTTATCTTTGAAGAATTCAATTCCATAAAAAATCCTGCTGAAAAAAAAGGAAATCCGCGTCAAACAAAACGGCTTCCCATCACCAAAACGCAATTTGTTTGTTAGACACGCTCAGAAACATTGTTCTCCGCGCAATTTTATTATACGTCAAATCCCACACATTTTCAATGTGTCACCACACTGAATGTATGGTAGTGCATGGACATGACACAAACAAAAAGAGAAAAACTCAAGTCATACAAAAAGGCATCTTCAAAAACTTCAGCTTTTAGGGGCAGCCAAAAGATAATACGTCTTCATCATGCCCTTCCCTTTCACCTCGATTTCAATCGGTCCCTCGTAGTCGAATTCACCTTTCGTCTCCTTGTACGTGTCTTCCGTCACATGAATTTTCATCGGCTGGCCGGAGCTTTCCATACGGCTCGCCACGTTCACCGTGTCGCCCCAGATGTCGTAGATGAATTTTGTCTTTCCGATAACGCCCGCCACGAGGTTTCCCGTGTTTATTCCAAGCCTTATCTGAACCTGGTTCCTTGAGTCGCGGTTGAATTCGTTCACGTCCTCGATAATGCCTTTGGCATAGCGCAGCATACGGATTGCCCCGTCATTTTCCTTGTCCTCGGTAAGCCCGCTCGCCGCCATGTACGCGTCGCCAATAGTCTTGATTTTCTCGATTCCTTCCTTTTTTGCCCGCAAGTCGAACTTTGTGATGAGCCTGTTCAGCATGGAAACGACTTCTTCCGCCGACAAGCGGTCGCTCATCTTGGTAAAGCCCACAATGTCAGTGAACAAGACTGTCACATTCGGGAATTTTCGCGCGTGGATGTCGTTTGGATGCTCGGTCAAATCGTTCGCCACATCCTCCGGCAAAATGCTCAGAAGCAGTGTGCGCGATTTTTTCATTTCGTTCTGCAAGTCCCGCGTGCGCTCCTCCACCTTGTTTTCAAGCACGATTTGATATTTCTTCATTGCCTTGAAGCGCAGGAACACGATGAGGAATGCAATCCCGACGGCAAGAAAAAGCAGCAGAATCCAAAACCAAACCAGTTCCCACAAGTACGGTTTTTTCACAATCGTGACAATATCGCTCAACTCGCTTTTCACGTCGTCACCGTTCTCCGAGTACACCGAAAATTTGTACGTTCCGTATTTGAGGTTCGTGTAGGATACGGTTCTGGCAAAATCCCAGTCGGAATAATCGTCGTCAAAACCTTCCAGCCTGTAGCTGAACCGCGTCTGATCCGACGAAATGAACGTAAGCCCCGTGAACTTGAAGCTCAAACGCTTGACCGAAGGCGGCACGATGAATTTCTTTGCGTGGGAATCGAACCGCTTTCCGTCAATCTGCACTTCCTGAATCTCAACAAGCGGCTTCACCGTGTTCGACGCGTTCTTCACCGGGTCATACACAGAAAATCCGTCGATGAGCGTGAACCACATACGCCCCAGAGAAT
Organism: Treponema sp.; assembly: GCA_017412405.1. Lineage (GTDB taxonomy): Bacteria > Spirochaetota > Spirochaetia > Treponematales > Treponemataceae > Treponema_D. The sequence goes on from JAFPYB010000230.1 coordinate 31,246, forward strand.
CCTTCATGGAACGGCTCGTGGACGTGACACCGCCCGAGACAAGCCCATCGGACTTGCCGAAAAACCTCGTGCTGATTTGCCTTATCTTTTCATCGGCCAAATCTTCCATGTCGCTGAACTTTGCGGAGAAAATGCCGCTGTTCCCAGTCATCCAAGCTGTCTGCGTGTGATCCAGCATTATTTGGAACACCGCGTCCGTGCCAAGCCCATTGGCCGACGTGAAGTTGAAAATCTTTCCTTCTTTTATGCGCGAGATTCCGTTGCCGGTCGTAATCCACAGCTCGCCCTGGCGAAGCTCGCAGATTTTGAATACGACGTTGCCCACAAGCCCACTCTCGGAATTGTAGATTTTGTCCACACTCTTGTCGGCAAGGGTGAAAATGCCTCCGCCATCAGTGCCGCACCAAATTGTGCCCAAAGAATCCTCAAAAATGCACATGATGAAATCGTTGGCAATGCCGTTTTCCTTCGTAATCGTCGTGACACGCCCAGTCCGCGCATCAACAATGTTCAGTCCAGTTGTAGTGCCAATGTACAAATCGTCGTTGGAGGCCTTGAGGGAAACGCGCACCTTGATTCCCGTAAGCCCATCTGCAGTGCCGTACAACTTTTTTGAGCCGTCCGACCGCACCGAGATAAGCCCGAATTTCTCGTACGTCGAAATGTTCAGCTCGCCGTCCCTCGTCACCTCAACGTCACGAACACGCACGTCCTTGCAGAGCCGGGTTATGTCGTTCTCCAAGAATGAGCCGTTCTTGTAGCAGTAAAGGCCGTCATCGCCCCCAAGCCAGACAACGCCCCTGAACGTATCATCGGCAATAGCATTGATTGCTGTAGGAAGCGACTTTGTGTTGAATTTGCTCAAACTCAGCTTTTGGATTCCGCCACGATTCGTCGCAAACCAAATGTTCCCCTCGCGGTCTTCCAGCACTTTGACCACATAGCCGTCGGAAAGCCCATCGGCCGTTCCATAGTAAGAGAATTTTCCGTTTCGCAAGATGACAACACCAGCTTCAGTGGAAAACCATATATTGGAATTCCCGTCCTGATAAATATGGCTCACCGAAGAGCCTGTCTGCGCATTGTGCGCCAAATCGTACAGAACTTCGTTCTCACCCTCAATGCGAACAGCGTAGTGCGGCGCAACACCAAACCAGAACGCCCCCGATTTTTCCTGCATAACCACGTCAACGATGGGGTTTTCAATAGATTTTATGCCCTCGAACCGAGCGAACGACTGAGAAAGCAACGAATACACATACAACCCGTTCGCCTTTGATGTTGTTGCCCAAATGCGCCCGCTGGAATCGCAGAAAAGCTGGAAAACCAAGATGTTTTCCTCGCCATATTGGTCAAGACCCGCAGGACGGGTGATTGTGCTCCGCCCAGTCTGACCGTCGCCCGCTTTCTTGAGGCACACGATACCAGCGGCAGTCCCCACCCAAATCGTTTTTTCGGTATCCTCGCATATTGCGCGCACCGAATTGTTTGAAAGCCCGTTCTCAACCGTATACTTCTCGATTGTTCCGTCCGCGCACATTCCAATAAGCCCATCGTCGTTCGACCCAATCCAAATAGTTCCGTCGGAATCCTGAAAAAGAGCGCGGGCAGCGACAAAATCATATTTTGGGTCATAGGAGCGGTTGAGCGTGACAAACTCCACGCCGTCAAAGCGGACAAGCCCAGCGTAAGTCCCGAAATAAATGTAGCCGCTCCTGTCTTGTATGATGTCGGTGATGGTGTTTCCCGGAAGCCCGTCGTACGCCGTCCATGTGCGACTCACATAATCGGAAAGGAAATTGTCGTTGATGTCTGCAAACGACTTTGCCGTCTGCGCCCACACAGCAGATGAAAAAAAAATGAGTGAAAAAATCAACGAACACACTTTTTTCTTCAATAGATACCGCACTATGCACCCCTCGCAAAATCATGCAGGGCAATAAAAAAATCAGGCGATTTTTTTAACTATCCTGCTTATTATATACTAGTCATACTTTGCAGAATCGTCAAGAAAAACTTTCAATATTTCTAGTATTATTTTGTTTATTGCGAACTTTCCACCTATATTTTTTGCGCTGGTGATTCTACTTCACGAACCGCCGATTTACAATCTTTCGTTTCATAAGATTATCATATGAGAAAATGTGAAATGCTAGAATTATGCCCGTCTGTGGACTTTGCCAGAACGGAGCAAAAAATCATTAATTGTATTTTCTCAGCAATTCGCTGATTGATTCATCGATATTTTTTTTCAAGGAATTTGACAGCAAAATCAAGTCAGAAGAAAATGAATCGGGTTTTGCGTCATCGTATATGAAGAACTGAAACGGCTTTACATTGAGCGAACGCGCGAGCTTGACGATTGTTTCTGGCGCACCCCACTTGCTGCCCGCCTGTGGACTTTGCAACGAAGATTGATTTACAGGCAAATATCCAATAGAATAAATTTTAATCTAAAAGATAAAAATTAAATCAAATTTTTTCATCTCTGCCACATTTTGACAGACCACCGCTCTTATAATCAAATAAAAATTCCAGGAGGAATATTA